>CAYUSW010000051.1:0-7772 GCA_964447445.1 uncultured Thermotogae bacterium | reverse complement strand
ACTTGATCATGGCCTTCCTCGTGGGGGCAGGTCCGCATTGGGGAGCACTCGTGGCGGTGCTTACGGTCGTCGTCGGCATCCTCCTGCTCCTCTCGAGCCGCTACCCGCGCGAGCTATTCGCGGTGATCGTCGGCGCCAACCGTTGGGCATTCCGCGTGCTCGCCTACGCGGCGCTGATGACGGACGTCTATCCGCCGTTCCGCATCGACGGCTGAGACCCCGGGTAGGTTGACGCAAGGGAGAGCCTCTCGTACCTTGGCGGGGCGATTCTTCTTCTGTTCAGCCGCAGACGGGCACATGGCCCGAAGTGAGCGCACCGGATCATGCGAGTTCCCAAGAGCGCTGGCGCCCGATGGCGCCCGCAAGGAGGGGTCATGCGACGTAGACCCAGGGCGGTAGGAGTCCTCAGCGCGATGCTCTGCATCGCTGTGACGTTCGTTACGACGGCGATGACGGAGATCGAGCCCAACGACGCGACACCTCAGGCCATCGGGGCCCTTGCGCCATCGACGACGGCTCTTGTCGACGGGACATCGGGCTACGCCGGCGACATCGACTGGTTCTCGTTCGAGGTTGGAGGCGGGGTGCAACAGACAGTTCGTCTGGCCGTCGAGTCAGACGTCGACTGGCAGATCGTGCTCTATGCCGGCGACCTCGCGTACATCGCGGCGGGGGAGGATTCGCTGACGCGCGACCTTGCGCCTGGTGGATACCGCGTGCGCGTTCAGCCATCGGAGTTGTCCACGGGCGTGTATCTCTTGGTGCTGAGCAGTGCGCTGGAGCACGAGCCGAACGACGGCCTCGCGGAGGCCACGTCGCTCGGAACCCTGAAGGACGCAGAACTCAGCGTCTTCGCGTCGATTGACCCGGCGGGGGACGTCGACTTTTTCTCGTTCGACGTGCCCGCGGACTTCGCGGCCGGCTTGGCGACGGAAGCGTCGAGGATGGTGCGCATCGAGACACCCTGTCCGGCAGGCGACACTCTCCTTCTCCTCTACGGTCGGGACGAGACCCTCGGGCGGCCGGTGCCGATCGCACGCAACGATGATGCGGGCGCTGGGTCGTGGAGCCGCCTGTACCTCGCCGACCCGAAGCCCGGCAGGTACACGCTGCGCGTTCACGAGTACGCCGACAACGGACTCATAGGCACGTACCGCGTGGTGGTCACGGCCATGACGTTGACCGAGCGCGAGCCCAACGACGCGCTGGATGCCGCGACAGGCCTCGGCGCGCTCGACGCGGGAGGACGTCTGGCGCGAACGCAGTTCATCGCAGAAGGGGACGTGGACGCCTTCTCATTTGCCGTCCCGACAGCGGCGTGCGTGGAGCTTGAGACGAGGGGTCTCTCCAAAGGGGACAGCATGATCACCCTCTTCGCTTCGACGGGGGACGAGATCGCCCGCGACGACGACGGGGGCAACGGCATGTGGAGCCGACTCACTCGCAACCTAGACCCAGGCAACTACTTCGTAACGGTGCGTGCTGCGGATGATGAGAGCGCCTTCGATTACACGCTGGTAGTGGCCACAACGACGTGTCCGGCCGAGGGGACAGAGTCCGAACCCAACGACTCCACGGCGACCGCGGACGCGATCGTCCTCCCATGCGACATCGCCGCGGAGATCGTGCCGGGCAACACCGACGTGTACCGGTTCGAGATCCAGACGCCGACGACGGTCGTTGCGGAGACATACGGAGACTCCAGCGGGGACACAACGATGTGCCTCCTCGACGCGCAAGGCAACTCGCTGATCTGTGACGACGACGGCGGAGACAAACTGTGGAGCCGCGTCGAGTATGAACTCGATACCGGCGCGTACTTCCTCAAGGTGGAGCTCTTCGGAGGAACCGGCGCCGTGTCGTATCGTCTGCTCGTTCGCGGCGACGAGTAGTCGTCTAGCCGCGGCGGCGAGCTCGCCGAAGGGCTTTCAGGAAGAGATCCATCGCCGCGAGCAGGACGACCCCAAAGACGACGTCGAACAAGAAGTAGGCGACAGGGGAGAGCCACATCGTGATCCACTCGCCGCCTCCTGTTGCCCCGTGCATGGTCCGCTCCTTTCGCGGAACGAGCTTACCGCAGACGGCGGGAGGCTTCTACCCAACACGAGGAGGAGGATCTCGAGGCAGTGGCGGGCGTGGACCGCGCAGACCTGGCTGATCCCTGCTATCTCAATGGAGATTCCGGATGCAGACGTGCGCCTTCCCCAGCTGGCACTTCCAGGACGCCGCGAGCAGTCCGAATGTCGGATCAGGCTCCCTCGGCGCCGGTAGGGTTCACGTCCTACCTGGGAGCCAGCGCAGAAAAGCCTCTTCGGAACGCTGTTACCTAGGCATAACATCTGCCAGGGTTCGAACTCTCGCGGAGTCTGCGGCCGTCGCATGCGCTGCCTCTTCCGGCCCGTGAGCCGAGCGGAAGGTTCGCCCGGCCCATTGGTTCGCCATCGGAGAGCAGATCACGGGCCAGAGCTTCGTGCGCAAGTCGCCGCGCGACGCCAAAAGGAAAGTCCTGCAGGCTCTCAGGTTGCAGGACATTCCTCGTCGGCTGTGCCGACCTCTGTTTGGAGGTAGGGTGCGGGGCTCTTCCCCCGCATCTCCGTAAACGTACCTCGGCGAGGTGTGGCCCCTGTGGTGCGGACATGGTCTTCGTGTGAGGTACTGAGTGCCCCGGGACGGCGCGAGATTGCCCTCAGCAGCGGACTGGCGGCAGCACGCGTTGCACGGAGAAGTCGACTCGAAGAGTGAAAGACCTGCCCTTCCACGTGACTCCGGAGATTTCGCACGCGCAACCTGCGCGCGCCGTCACATGCACCTCAACGGTAGACTACGGGCTCTCGACCAGTAGTTTCTCGGCTTCCGCAATCCTCTCACGGAAGCCTTGGAGGTAGACACCGCAGGGCACTGGCTGCGTCAGCTCGAGGGCGAGCGCGGTCTCTAGTTCCGCGAGGGCGGCTTCGCGCCTTCCTTGCCACGTGAGGAACTTGCCCCTCGAGCCGTGAGGGAGCGGCTCGTTGGGGTTCCGCGCGATGTACCAATCCAGGGCCTCGATGGCCTCATCCTTGCGGCCCGCGTCCCAGAGCTTTGCTGCCAGCGTCTGGAGCACCCAGGGAGTCGGCCGGACATCGAATCCCCAAGCCTCGGACAGAGCCTTGTAGTACGCCTCGACCTTCTCCAGCGTCGTGTCATCGCCAACCTGCATGCGATACCCCGGGAAGAGGGCGCGCAGTCCCCGGCTGAAGGCGAGTGGAACTCCACCACCATGGCCCACGCCGTCGAACTCGAAGTGTGTGACAGCGAGTCCTTCGATGGGGCCAGCCTCCAGGTTGGCCAGCAGGCGCTTGGTCGAGACGTAGACCGGCCCGCCCTCCTCGTCCGAGCCGAGCGTGATGACCATCCGTGTGGGGCGATCGAATGCGGCTTTCTCGAACTGCTTCACAACGAGGTCATCGTCCCACCAGACCGATGGACCCATGCAGAGGTACGCCTGGAAGGGCTCGGGCATTGCGACAGCTGCGTAGAGCGCGCACAAGCCGCCGAACGACCAGCCCACCGCTGTTCGGTTCGTCGCGGCTCGGTAGTTCGTCTCGAGGAACGGGAAGAGCTCGTTGCGCAGGAACTCGAGGAATCGCCCGGCTTCCCCGGCCGTCGAGAATTGGACCTCACTGCCCGGATCCGGTGTGGGAACGTAGTCGCGATCTCGATCGACGTTCTCGATCCCGACGACGATCATCTTCGGAATCTCGACGCCCATCGCGGCGAACTCCGAGTAGAACTGGACGTGCGATCGAGCGAGCTCGAACAGCCACTCCCCGTCGAGGACCAAGAGCACTGGGTAGACCTGATCCGATCGATCGTAGCCGACGGGAAGCTGGACGTAGATGCGGCGCTCCTCGCCAAGCACTTCCGACCTGATCGTCAACGTGACCGGAGGGTTGGGTGTTCCAACGGTCTCTTCGAGCACCTGAACCATCGACATCTCCTCTTCTTACGCGGACTCTGCGTCTGCCGTTGCACCGGGCGCCGAGATCTCCTCGATCCGCAGCACACGCCGGCCACAGTTGGGTGGGCGATCCAATCCTTTGGGTTCAGTGAGGACAGGCCCCGCAAGCAGGGCAGTCTGGCTGAAAGATCGTTCTTCACTCACAGCCTACTGCGCCAGGAGAGCCATGGTCTCCAGATCGAGCTCGTCGAGAGTTCGAAGCTTGTCCAATACGGGGAGGCCCAGTTGCGCGGGATTCTGCTCGACGCTAGGCTTCCCTCCCGTGCCCGAAACCAGTTTGCTCTCAGCCGTACTGGCTACCGCGATCTTCCTTGCCACCTACGTCGCGATCCTCTCGGAGAAGATCCATCGCTCGATCGCGAGTCTCATCGGCGCAGCGGCCGTGGTTGCTGCTGGCGCATGGCTCGGCTTTTGCGGCGACGCGGCCGCCTTTGGCTGGATCGACTTCAACACGATCGCCCTCTTGTTCGGAATGATGATCCTCGTCGGGGTGATCCAGTCGACGGGGCTGTTCGCGTACTTCGCGGTGGGTGTCGCGCGGCTCACGCGCGGAAAGCCCGTTCTCCTGGCGTTTACGCTCGGGCTGTTGACGGCGTGCCTCTCGTCTCTGCTCGACAACGTGACGACGATCATCGTCGTCGCACCAGTTACCGTGGCGATTGCACGCCTCGTGGCCGTGAGCCCAGTCCCACTTCTTATGAGCGAGGTTCTACTCTCAAACATCGGTGGGGTGGCCACACTCATCGGCGATCCGCCGAATATTCTCATCGCATCGGCAGGAGGATTCTCGTTCAATGACGTGCTCGTGCGTCTAGGCCCCATTGCGCTGTGCGCCGCAATTGTGACCCAGCTTGTGCTCCTCGCTTTCTTCCGCCGCGACCTCCGCGGCGGCAGCGGGCCAGAGGCGCTGGCTGCTCTAGACGCCAGAGCAAACCTCGTCCGTCCGCGGCAGGCCATTGAGGTGTCAGTCATCTTCGTGATCACTGTCGTTCTCTATCTCCTCCACAGCATCTTGGGAATCGGCCCCGGGCTCGTGGCTCTGATCGGAGCCTCTCTTGCCCTCCTCTGGGTGCGTCCGTCGATCGAAGAGGTGGTGAAGAGCGTCGAGTGGGATGTGCTCGTGTTCTTCGTTGGGCTGTTCGTGATCGTCGGCGGGCTGAGCACGGCCGGGGTACTCGACGTTGCGGCGCGCGGCATAGCAGTGCTCATGGCTCAGGGGGCACTCATCGCGGGAGTTGCTCTTCTCTGGGTCATCGCGTTGTTGTCGGGCATTGTCGGCAGCATTCCAATCACGATGGTCATGATTCCGACTCTCCTTGCGTACTCCGCGGGAGGCGGCGAGATCGGGACTCTGTGGTGGGCTCTTGCGATCGGCGCTGGCTTCGGCGGCAACTTGACACCCGTCGGCTCTGCGGCTGGCGTGCTCATGCTTTCCTGCAGCCGCCGTTGGGCTGCGCCGATCTCTGTGCGCCAGTGGTTCCAGAGCGCGCTGCCCGCAACTCCGGTGAGCTGCGCTGTCGGCACGATTGGCTCGTCGTGATCATCCTCCTGCGCGCGTGGTAGTGGCCTTCCTCTCCGTGTGAAGAGGCCGAAGGCACCAGCCGACGCCACGCAAGCAGCGATGTTCCCCCGCGCGGCGGTGACGCAGTCTCGACCAGCCTCCGAACTTTCACGACGGGTTTTCGGGACAACGAGCCTTGACAGGCGAGGGGTGACAGCTACACTCGTGCATTATTGCGCAATAACGCATCGAGGCGGTGGTGATGAGACCAACTGTGCTGACGCTAATCGGGAAAGCACTCTCTCTGCAGCAGCGAGAGCACATGCTCTGGATGCTCGGAGAGGGCGAGCTCTGCGGGTGTGAGTTCGCGCCTCGGCTGGGACTTGATCCCTCGGTGGTGTCACGGCACCTCGCGGCCCTTCAACGCGCAGGGCTGATCCGATCGCGCCGAGAGGGAGTGCGCCTCATGTGGAATCTGACGGACCCCGGGATTCTGCGCGTTCTGGATGAGCTCAAAGAGTTGGTCCGGGAGAAAGAGGTCGTCTCATGAAGCGTGAGCTTCGGATCTTCGCTCTGATTCTTGGCGCCTTTCTGATCGCGTATCTCGTGCCGTTCTCGAGCGACACGGTGCGACGAGCGATCATGGAAGCGTTCCTCATGCTGCAGGAATACGCACAGCAGCATGTCCTTCTCTGTCTGGTTCCCGCACTTTTCATCGCGGGTGCGATCGCGGTCTTCATCAGTCAGGGCAGCGTGATGAAGTACCTCGGCGGGAGGGCGAACAAGATCGTCGCCTACGGAGTCGCGTCGGTGTCCGGCGCGATCCTGGCAGTCTGCTCCTGCACTGTCCTGCCACTCTTCGCGGGGATCTACAAACGCGGGGCGGGCCTCGGGCCTGCCACTTCATTCCTCTACTCGGGGCCCGCCATCAACATCCTGGCAATCATCCTCACGGGGCGCATCCTGGGGATCGAGTTCGGTCTGGCGCGCGCACTCGGAGCCATCCTCTTCTCTGTCGTGATCGGACTCGCGATGCAATTCCTCTTCCGCAAGGAGGAGCAGGAGAAACAGCAGGCGGCCATGGCCATGCCCGAGCCGAAGCAGGGTCGCCCTCTGTGGCAGACGGCGACGTTCGTCGCCCTTATGATCGCCATCCTCGTGTTCGCGAACTGGGGCAAGCCGGCAAGCATCGAGATCCATACCGTGAGCGGCGCCGCGATCACTGCAACGTACGCTGGGGAGACTTCCGACACGATTCGCTACAAGGCAAGCGGCACGGACATGGAGGTCCAGGCGATCGAGAGGTCCCTCGTCGCCAAGGTCTCCTACGCGCCATCGCCCTACACGACAATCTACAAGGCCCGGTTCTACATCGCAGGGGCTTTCCTGGTAGCGCTTCTCGTCGTCTTGGCTCTGTGGTTTAAGCGCCCGGAGGTCAAGGAGTGGGGAGGGTCGACATGGTCGTACGCCAAGCTGATCCTTCCGTACTTGTTTGGCGGCGTCCTCGTCGCCGGGTTCCTCCTCGGGCGACCGGGGCACACCGCGCTGATCCCGCCGGAGTGGATCAGCGCCGCCGTCGGCGGCAACGGCTGGCTATCCAACTTCGTTGCGAGTCTGGCGG
Organism: uncultured Thermotogae bacterium; assembly: GCA_964447445.1. Classification (GTDB taxonomy): domain Bacteria; phylum Bipolaricaulota; class Bipolaricaulia; order UBA7950; family UBA9294; genus CAIOGO01. The sequence continues at coordinate 653 of CAYUSW010000051.1, read as the reverse complement.
GAGCGCTCATGTACTTCGCGACGCTGACCGAATTGCCCATCACCCAAGGATTGATGGGGGCGGGCATGGGCAGTGGGCCTGCCCTGGCCCTTCTTCTTGCCGGCCCGGCCCTCTCGCTCCCGAGCATGCTGGTGCTCCGAAAGGTCCTTGGAACAAAGAAGACCCTGGCGTATGTCTCGCTTGTCGTTGTCGCTGCCACGCTGACGGGAAAGCTGTTCGGGTCCATCGTCGGATGACGACGGGCGGTGCAGCCCTGGGTCTTCAGTACGAGTGGCTCGGCTGTCGAGCCTTTGGATGGTTGGCAAAAAGGAGTCGCGGATGCCTCAAGACTGCGCTGGCTCCACAGCAGGTGTGGTGACTCTCGCGTTTCCGTGCTCGTGGATCCGACGTTGGAGCGCTGGCGGACCAGGCGGCTCGCAAGATGAGTGAGAGAGGCAGCGCGAGTACGTACTGCCTTGCAGGCATCGGCGGCCGCGTAAGCGGCATCTTGCGGAGTACGGAAGCCGCGGGAATCCGGCTGGCCATCGACGGGTGTCCGCTCCGTTGCGCAAGCAGGACGCTGGAGCAGGCAGGCATGGCCGTGGATCACCATGTCTGCGTGACCGAGTTAGGGTTTGAAAAGGGGAAGACGGGCGTGACCAGACTGGCGGTAG
>CAYUSW010000050.1:0-16133 GCA_964447445.1 uncultured Thermotogae bacterium | reverse complement strand
AACTCGCCACGGCGCGGGCGGGTCGACGACTTCGTCGAGGTGCCCGGCGAACGTGTGCCAGGGGGTCGACACGTTGGCGAACAGCGGGTCGCGCTTCTCCAGGTCTACGGCAATCCAGCCCAGCTCCGGGACTCCCGCGCGGCGAACGTGCTGCGGGCCGGAGAGCGCCCATGCGAGGAGCTGGTGCCCGAAGCAACTGCCGAGCACGGCAAGTCCACGCCGGACGGCGTCACGCATGATGGCCGCCTCCGGCTCGAACCACGGCTCGGGCTTTCCCGACAGAGATGCTTGCGAGCCGGTCACGAGGAGATGCGTGTAGCGGTCAAGCGGTGGGACGGGCTGGCCAGCGGGAACATCGACGGCGTCGTAGGGGATGCTGCCGAAGCTGCGCGACCACTCGTCGACGGGTCGGTAGTGAGCGTGGTCGATGGAGTTGTCGAGGACGAGGATGCGTCTATGCATGGCGTGAGGGTACACGGTGTCTCGAACAACCGCCGACGCCTCTCGTCGGGGGACACACACCTCACTCGACGAGCACCCAGAACTAGAGATGAGGTGTGTCCCCCCGGTTTCATGTCGGCCGTCGGCGTTCACGGGTTCGTCATCGGCTCCAAACCGTAACCACACACCCATCGGCGACGATCGATGGATGAAGAGACAGGTATCAATCGTCATTGCATCCATTCTGGCGGTCGGCGCGGCGCGCGGGGTCTGCGAGTCGATCGTGGGAGGCGGCGGGATTGTGGGAACGGACCTGAGCAAGATCAAGACCGATCGGCTGTTCGAGGAAGGGTATGTGCCCGAGCGGGTGGAGACTGCCTCCTTCGCGATGGGATGCTTCTGGGGGCCGGATGGGTTGTTCGGCGTTCTGCCCGGCGTGATCCGAACGCGTGTTGGCTACGCGGGCGGAACGACGGAGGCGCCAAGCTACGACGCGATTGGCGATCACGCGGAGGCGATCCAGATCGACTTCGATCCGTCGCTCGTCACCTACGGGGAGCTCCTCGAGGTTTTCTGGGCAAACCACGCGGCGGACGTCGGGCCGTACGCAGCGCAGTACCGCCCCATCGTCCTCTACCACACGGAAGAGCAGAGGACGGCAGCCAAGGCTTTCGTGGCGCGGGCTGCGGCGGAGCGCGGCGCACGGCCCGCGCCACCCGTGGCGCCCGTTGGCGTCTTCACCCGTGCCGAGGACGATCACCAGAAGCATCGCTTGCAGTCGACTCCCCGGCTGGCCGATGTCGTAGCCGAACTTGTCGCTCGCTTTGGCAGCTTCGATGCGGCCGTCGACTCCACGGTCGCAGCGCGCCTGAACGGGTACGCGTCGAGTTGGGCGCCGCGCGAGCGATTAGAACAGGAGATCGATGCGTACGGCTTGTCGGACGGAGCCAGGGCGGCCGTGTTGATGACCGTGCGGTGACATGCCGAGCCGCGAAATCGAGGGACACACACCTCAATTCTGCGGCGCGGGACGGGCAAATGAGGTGTGTCGCCGGGCACGGTGTGTCCCCGGGCACGCGCATTGCCCGCGCTCCCGTGATCTCGTTACAGTGGTCTATCCGTTCTTTGCGTTCGGGAACGGGACAGGGGGCTGGGATGAAAGGGAAGACGTGGTTGTTGGTGGCTGTTGCACTATTGGTCTGCGTGATCGTCTTGGCAGTTGTCGGGTGCTCGTCGAATCGCAAGGCGACGACCCCGTCGACGACGACGCCAGCGGCAACGCCGCCGACACCAGGTGCATCCACAAGCACGGCCGGCACCAAGACTCCAACGACGACTCCGGCAGCGCCGGCGACTGCGCAACCACCTGCCGGTAGTACAGCGCCCGCTGCGCCGTCTGCGTCGCAGCCGACGACGAGCGCACCTCCCGCAACCGCACCGGCGACGACGGCTCCCGCAACGTCGGCAGCGACAACTCCGCCCGCAAATCCCACGACGGGTAACCCTTCCGCGCCGCCGACGGCTGCATCCGTGGCGGCTCCTGCGACTCCGCCGGCCCCTCCGGTGGCGCCCCCGACGGCGCCGACGCAGGCTCCCGCGCCTCAAGGAATGACGACTCCGGCGACGACCGCGCCAATGCCCGTCACCCCCACGCCGGCGCCGGCTGCGCCCGCATCGACCACGCCGGCGATCACGCCTCCGTCGGCGGTTGGAGCTCCATCCTTGCCTGTCCTTGAGACTCCAGCCGCAGCGCCTGTCGCCCCGACTCCAATGGGGTCTGCGACCATGACCATCGCGCCGCAGACTCCTGGGGCTGAAAGCCTGCTGGGAGGCGAACCCCCCACGCCCAGCGCCGCGGCGCCGGTCCCTGCCCTGGAGTCGCCTCCGCCGAGTTCGGCCGGGGCTCTTCCTGAGGGCGAGGCCGCAGGTCCTGCGACTTCGATCACGCCCTCCGGTCCGGAGATTACGCAAGAGCAGTTGGCAGCTGCCACTGCTGCTCTTGACGAACTCCTCTCGGCGTCGACGAGTGCCCTCGAAGGACTGGAGAGCTACCGTTACTCGACCGTCTACTCGTTCACCGGCGAGGTGAACGGGGAGTCCGAGTCCGGATCGATCGAGCTTCATGGAGCCGTCTCTGGATCCGATCGACAAATGCTCGAGTGGAAGGACCTCGAGTCAGGCGACGAGTTCGGTATCGTCCGAGTCGGCGCCGATGCGTGGATGCGGGAAGGCGGTCATTGGAGCCAAGTTCCGCCGATGGTCGCCGACGTCATGACGAAGGCCGTGCTCGTGTTCGATCCCTCCGTGACGTGGGGCGGACTCGCCCAAGGGATGGAGGGGACTTCAACGCTTGTGGGGACCGAGGCCGTGAACGGGATCTTGACACGGCACTACACCTCGACGACGGAGGAGTGGGCGAAGAACTGGGAGGGGCAGATTGAAGACGCACAGGGCGACGTCTGGATCGCCGAGGCCGGGTATCCGGTCCGGTATCGGTTCACGGCGACGGGCATTGACTCAGAGGGCTACAAGGGCTCGATGCTGTGGACGATGGAACTTGCCGACGTGAACGCATCGATCTCGATCGAGCCGCCGCCGGTGACCGAGGGGGACGGGGACTAGACTCGCAGCACGCACTCACAGATCTGGATCGCCCGGCCGGCGCGGAGGTGAAATGGCTTTACGCCAAACGTATCTCAGCGTGAAGGACAAGCTGCCGCAGGGGGCGGAGTACGTCCTCGTGATGCACGGGCGAGGGAACGACGAAATCGCCCCGCCGAAGTCGCTGCTGGACGAGTTCAACGCCTGGAAGGCGAAGTTCACGCCCGACGAGGGGCACGAAACGGCCTTTCATTACGCGTGGGATAAGTCGGACTACGAGCGGAGATTCCGCGCGGAGATCGCTGCGAACCCGAAGTTGGCGGCGCGACTACAGGTACGCACCCTGTCCACAGATCGGAGCGCGGGGCTCATCGTGACGGTCCCGGACGAAAAGCCACACCTCCTGATCGAAGGACAGAGCGAGATCATCAGCTGATGTTGCGGGGAGACCGAATGCAGCACCGCACGTACGAAGAGGCTGTCCGCTTCCACGGGCATAGCTGCCCGGGGCTCGCGATCGGGTACCGAATGACGCGCGCCGCTCTTGTTGCGCTCGAGACGGCGCGAGCCTCTGATGAACAGCTGGTCGCGATCGTTGAGAACGATGCCTGCGGCGTGGATGCCGTCCAGGTCGTTGCTGGCTGCAGCTTCGGCAAGGGCAACCTCCTTTTCCGCGACTATGGGAAGCTGGTGTACACGTTCTTCTCCCGCGCGGCGGGGCGCGGCGTGCGGGTGCTCGGGCATCGCCGGGGCATGCCAGCCGGTCTGGAAGACGACCGCGAGGCACGGACTCGTTGGATCCTTACAGCTCCAGAGGCCGACGTCGTCTCGTGCACTGAGGTGACGATCGATGAGCCCGCGCGGGCGCGCGTCTTTCACTCAGTGCCCTGTGCGACGTGCGGGGAGTCGGTGATGGAGACGCGGCTCCGCGAGGTGAAGGGTCGGCCTCTCTGCATTCCATGCGCGGAGGCGCGCGCCGGGGAACGGGAGCGCAGGCCCTAGTTCGCACGTAAGTTCGCACGTAAGGAGCTATGGAATGCGTTCGCCATCTCCCTAGGCGACAGCAGAGTCCGATCGTCTCTTCCATGCAGCTTCCATTGGAGAGCGCCCATCATCAGGAGTATCCTGTGTGGCCTAGTAGGCCGCCGCACATGCCGCCTCCTCCATCGCAAAGCATGGCAAGTCTCCCGGGTCTCTACTCCACCGACGGCACAGGGACAGGATCTGCGTGTGTAAGGAGGTTCATCATGCGTGCGCGAGGTTGGGTGCTAGTAGTGGTAGCGGTGCTCGCGGTTCTCGGCCTGGGTCTCTCGGCAGTGGCGACAAAGCCTGTGGTGAGTGCAGTGGGTTCGGCGTGGTTCTTCATTCCGCCGATCCTGGTTCCACCGGTTGCTCCCAACGGCTTCGATGTCCACTTGGTCTTCAGTGTGCGCGGCTATGACGATGGGTTGAGTGCGGGGAACGCGACCATGCAGCTGTTCGACGGCGCGAGCGGCAGACTCACGGCGGTTCTCACGGCCGTGAGACAGCCGTGGCTTGACGGGGGTCGCGTATGGGGCGTGCAGTGGAGCGATCCGTGGATCTTGTTCTGGACGCAGTTTGAGCTCAAGGAAGGATCGGTGCACTGGATGCTCCTCCGGCCGTGGACATGGTGGGTGCACGATGACGGCTGCATCGACGAGATCTGCCTCCACAGCATGGGGCCGTTCGAGGTGCTGAAGGGAAACGTCACGGTTCACCTCTTCTAGTCAGAGGACGCATGCCCTGTGTTCGGGCCGCCACGTTACCGCGAACTCGAGCATGTGTCCCTTTTGTCTGCAGCCGATCCGGCGGGTAGCATCCGGCCATGTTCGGAACGTGGATCAACGTCGGGGCGGTGCTCCTCGGCTCCCTCGTCGGGTTGCTCGCCGGAAGGAAGGTGCCCGAAGCGATCGCGCAGTCGGTCGCTGTCGGCGTGGGCCTCGTGACGTTCGTCGTCGGGACGCAGCTCGCAATCGGGACGGAAAACGCACTCGTCCTCCTCTTCGCGCTCCTCATCGGCGGCGGACTGGGGACGTGGCTGCGGATCGAGGACCGCCTCGCGTGGCTGGGCGAGGTGAGCGGTCGCTGGTTCCCGGCTTCGGTGCGGGGAACGATTCCCCAGGGCTTCATTGCGGCGACGCTCCTGTTCTGCGTGGGGCCGATGGCCATCCTCGGGTCAATTCGCGACGGCCTGTATGGGGACTGGCGCCTCCTCGGCCTCAAGTCGATCATGGATGGCATCTCGTCGATCGGTCTGGTGGCCGGGCTCGGACCTGGGGTGTTCCTGTCTGCGGCGAGCGTGCTCTTGTATCAGGGTGCCATCACGCTGGTGGCGCATTGGGCCATGGTGCCTGGCATTGGCGAAAGCCTCGTGCCGTCTCCGGCGCTCGTGGAGTTCAACGCTGTCGGCGGCGCCGTCCTCGTTGCCCTATCGCTAAAGCTCCTCGGCATCCGCGATCTTAAGGTCGGGAATCTCCTTCCGGCCCTTGCCCTGGCGCCGCTCTTCGCCTACCTCGCCTCGGTACTCATGGCTTGACGGCACCGTCGCGCTCCCCACGCACAGCGGCGCAGTTGTCTGGGAGAGGGTCCGGCGCTACGGTGCTTGCACGGAGGTGATGGCCATGCGCACGCTCTGTGCCGGTCTTCTGGGGATCGCGGCGATGGCAGCTCTTTCGGGCGCCCTGTTCGCGCTCTCTGGCGATGTCCTCTATCCGGTGGAGATGGTCGTGACGACGACGTCCGATTGGACGGTCGTGCGCCTCCTCGACGCGACGCTCGTCGTTGATTCGTACGTGGTGGAGGAAGGGTCCGAAGCTCCAGGGTTGCAGGTCACGGCGGGGGGCGAGCTGGCCATCGGCAAGAAGAGCTACGACGAGACTCGCGTGTCGCTGCGCGTCGCCTGCTACCTTGCGAATCCGGACACGAGCGGGCTCAGGGTCTGGATCGGGAAGGGGCATCTCAACAGCACGACGGTCTCCCTCTATGCGCGCGGCGCGGCTCCGAATGCCGCGGTGCCTTTCGCACGGTACGTACACCGAGGAATCGCGGCGGGAGATCCGCCGGACAATGCCCGCACGTACGCGCTTTCCACCTCGGAGCTGGCCGCGCATAGCACGCCGCGGCTTCTCCCGATTCCGTCGGCGTCGTCGCCCGGCGGCCTCAGGACGCTTGCCTTCTACTACCCATGGTACGGCACGCCCAGCGGCCCAAGCGGGGAGTGGGTGCACTGGAACCCCGCGCACGCGAACTACGACGCCACGCACATGCCTCTCGGCGGGTACTACGACTCGCTCGATCCCGAGACGGTGCGGCGACAGGTTCGGCAGGCGAAGGGGGTGGGCATCGACGGGTTCGTCGCGTCTTGGTGGGGCTTGGGCACGTTCGAGGATCGTGCGTTCAAGGTCCTGCTTCGGGTGGCAGAGGAAGAAGGATTCCTCGTCACTGTCTACTACGAGGACGCCGCGACTCCGGCTCAGGTCGTGACAGACGTCAGCGTGATCGTATTCCGCTACGCCTCGTCGTCCGCGTTTCTGTCGGTCGCTGGGCGTCCGGTTGTCTTCTTCTACGTTCGCGTCGCGGAGAAGTTCACGATCGAGGAGTGGCGAGGCATCTTCGCCGACCTCGACGCGCGAGACCGTGGCGTGTTCGCGATCGGAGATCGGCTCGATCCGACCTATCTGCAGGCCTTCGATGGTCTCCACACCTACAATCCTGTTGGCATGGGGCTTGAGCAGGCGGAGACCCAATACGCGGCCACGTCGCTCGCGGCGAGGCTCCAAGGCGCGCTCTTCGCGGCGACAGTCATTCCCGGGTACGACGAAGCGTACGCCGGCTCGACGGCACCCATCGCCGTCCGTGACGAGGGAGCAACGTACCACGCCTACTGGGACGTCGCGCGCGCGAGCAAGCCGCAATGGGTTCTGATCACGAGTTGGAATGAATGGCACGAGGGCTCGGAGATCGAACCTTCGGTCGAGTTCGGAGCCGCGTACCTCGAGTACACCGGTGAGGAAGTCGCCGCGTGGCGCGCGCCGCAATAACCCGGGACACAAACCCTATTTCTTGCAGGGTCGTCCTGGCGGGCGGCAGCGGAGCGTTCGACCTGTTCTTGCTTCGAGGTCCTCGGTGAAGGCGGGGCTCCCGAAAGGTCTTCCGGTCCGTGTCTGGCGGCGCAATTCGTCGGCGTCGCCCGGCTCTTCACGGAGAAAGGCCTCCCAGTCCGTCACTGGATCCGAAAACACAGAAGGCTCTGCCAAAGGGTCGTGCGGCGCGCGGCCCACCATCCAACGGGCGCTCGACCACTCATACTCCCAGGGCTGAGCTGCAAGGAAGGCGCGCACAGGGTTTCGAAGCGTGTATCGAATGGCGGTCAGCACGCGGCCTCCCTCCAGCGGACACGAGTAGAAACGACCTTGGAAGAGATACCCGCGCCATCCGAAGCGCTCGTTGACTGCGACAGTGTAGCGTCGGTGCGCCTCGCCGATCCCTCTTGCCAGACTCGCGTCGCACTCCGGAATGACTACGAGGTGCACATGGTTGGGCATCAAGCACCACGCAAGGATGTGGACCTGATGGAGGCCGACCTGCTCCCGCAGATGGCGCAGGTAGAGGCGCCGATCGTCATCGGAGAAGAAGACGTCCATGCGGCGAACCCCTCGTTGTACTACGTGGTGAGCAAGTCCCGGGATCACGATCCTTGCGATACGTGGCATACAACATCATAGCAGATAGGGGTACGGCACTGGTAGTAGCTCCGACCTACTGCGGGTGGGGCTCCGCTGGTCGCCGCGTCCGAACTGCACGGAGAGGAAATAGGGTTTGTGTCCCGGGTTTCTAGGGTGCGAGCTCGAGCTGGACACGGTTCAGGTACTGGTAGAGGCCGCCGTTCGCTATGAGTTCATCGTGCGTGCCGCGCTCGACGATGCGGCCTTCGCGCAGGACGACGATCTGGTGGGCGTTGCGGACTGTCGAGAGCCGGTGGGCGATGACGACGGTCGTGCGACCGCGCATGAGGCGCTCGAGCGCCTGCTGGATCAAGAGCTCGGTCTCGGTGTCGACCGACGAGGTGGCCTCGTCGAGAATGAGGATGGGCGCGTCCTTTAAGACGGCGCGGGCGATGGCGAGACGTTGGCGCTGGCCGCCGGAGAGCTTCACGCCGCGCTCGCCGATCAGTGTGTCGTACCCGTCAGTGAGTTGCATGATGAACTGGTGCGCGTTCGCAACCCGCGCAGCTTCGATCGTCTCCTCCTCGGTGGCGTCGGGGCGGCCGAAGAGGATGTTCTCGCGCACGCTGCCGTGGAAGAGGAAGACGTCCTGTAGGACGAGGCTTGTCTGCCGGCGCAGGCTCTCCAGCGTGAGGTCGCGGACGTCGCGTCCGTCGAGCGTGATGGATCCATCCGTTACGTCGTAGAAGCGCGGGATGAGCAAGGAGAGGGTCGTCTTGCCGACGCCCGTGGGTCCGACCAGGGCGACGACGGTTCCGGGAGCAATGTCGAGGGCGATGTTCTGGAGCACCAGGTCGCCGACGGAGTACTTGAAGCTGACGTTCTCGAAGCGAAGCGCGCCCTGGGCGCGGCCGGGGAACTCAAGGGCGCCGGGTCGCTCGGCGACGTCGGGCTCCTGCTCGAGCAGCTCGGCGATGCGGTCGGCGCCGGCCATGGACTGCTGGACGGACTCCCACACGTTGCCCATCGCCTGAATTGGCTGGTACAGAAGCCCGATGTAGAGGAAGTAGGCGACGAGGTCGGCGACGGGCAGCGTCTGGTTGAGGACGAGCTTGCCGCCGAAGTAGATGAGAACGACGGTTCCGAGGGATGCGGCCAGCTCGATCGACGGGTGAAACACGGCCATCAGCCGAAGCGCGCGCAGGAGCGAGTCGCGGTAGCGGACGATGCGGCTCCAAACCCGATCGCCCTCGCTGTCCTCGCGCGTGAAGGCCTGGATCTCGCGGATGCCGGAGATGTTGTCGTTGAGCGCGGCGTTGAGCTCGCCCAGCTGGGCCTGTCGTTGGCGGAACGCGGGCCGCACGTAGCGGCCAAAACCGCGCACGGCGATGATGACAAACGGGATCGGGATCATGCTGAGGAGCGCGAGCTGCCAGCTCATGCTGACGAGGACCGCGGTGACGCCGATCAGCAGGAGGACGTTGACCAACACGTCGGGAATGGCGTGGGCAACAAGCTGCTCGAGCAGGTCGGTGTCGTTGACCGTGCGCGACATCAGCTGGCCGGTCTGCTTGTCCTCGTAGAAACGTAGCGACAGGCGCTGCAAGTGCCGGTAGACCCTGTCGCGAACGTCGGCGACGACGTGCCAGCCGGCGACGTGGGCGGCGTAGCTGCGGACGAATGCCATGCCTGCGCGCGCAATGTAGAGGGCAAGCGTAATGAGGGCGAGCCGGCCCACGAACGCTAGGGCTTCCGGTCCGGCATCCGGCGCTGTGACGGCGGCGATCATCAGTTTGATGAGCCACGGGCCCACGAGTTGGATGCCGACAAGGGCCAGCATGCTCAGGATCGTAAGCCCGAGCGGAAGCCTGTAGCGCTTGACTTGGTGCAGCACCACTCGTAGGGACTTCACCTTCTCCCCTCCGTCTTGCCACAGCGCGGTCATCGCGGGCCTTCGTGGCGAGGGCGGAGGCCCGGCCCGGAGCGCGCTGGAAGATGCCGGGATTGTACGCCACGGCGGCCCCGGCCTTTCACCACACACACGAACGCACCTCTCTCCCTCCACACGCGCTCCACAGCCCGGTCGTAGATTGTGTATGTGGCTCGCACGCAACGGCGATGCGACGCGAGCTGGTCGAACACCGGGATCAGGATTGAGGAGAGAGTTCATGCGGAACGCGGTCGTTGCGGTTGTCAGCGTGATGGTGTCTCTGGCGGTTGTGGCGGGCGGCACGGTTGCCCTCTGGAGCGGGCGGGCCGAGTCGAGTCCCACGTCTGACGCTGGAACGTCGCCAGGGGCGAGCGGATCCGGAGTGGCGGCATCAGAGTCGGACGCAGCCCTACCGACGGTAGACGGCGTGGTCTACGCGGGGGAGTACGCGAACAGCCTCTACGATCCGCAAACCGGGATGTCTCTCTTCTGGCGGAACGACTCGATCAACCTCTACGTCGGCCTTATCAGCCCCGGGACTGGGTGGCTCGGCGTCGGGTTCAGCGACCATCGCGGCAAGCCGGGTTCGAACATCATCCTTGGTGCGGTCTCGAATGGGATGGTCACGGTTCAGGACAACTATGGCGTGACGAAGGAACTCCACCTCGCGGACAGGACGTCGTCCCTCCTGACGATCGGCGGGAGCGAAGGCGACGGGGAGACGACGATCGAGTTTGTGATCCCGCTTGCAGGCGGCGACTCGCAAGACACAGCGCTCACGCCCGGCCAGACGGTCCAGGTGATCCTGGCGTACCAGGCGACGCGCGATAGCTTCACGGCCGAGCACACGCGCTACTCGATGACGCAGATCACGCTCGACCTGTAGGGCCCCACGGATGCTGCCCCGCTCTATCGATCCTCAGCGTCGCGGCGTTTCCTCAGGCGGATCGCAACGTGCTGCTTTGCCGCGGCGAACGGCGCAAGCCGCGCGCGAGCCTCGGGCGGCAGGCTTTCCATCTTCCTTCCGAGCTTCGCCAGATCGAGGTCCGAGACGTCGCTCCACAAGCCGAGTTCGTGTACGAGACCTTCGAGCGGTTCGCGCTCGGGGTCGCCTTTGCGGGGAAACGAGACGGCGGCGCTCTCGGAGATGACCGCCTCGTGCTCGTCGCCCACGACGACGGTGTAGTCGTGCTCGCGGGCATACCCAAGAAGCGCTTCTTCCACCTGCGCGACTTCCGCTTCCGCTTCGACTGTGGCCGCCTTGAGCGACATCCTCAGTTCGGCCAACCGATTGACGAGAACGACTCCGGGTTCGTTGCGGTACTCGTTCGGCGGCAGGGCGTTGACGGCGCGGTGATGGCCTTTGGCCGGACACACCTCGAGGTAGTCGCACCAGGCGCACAGCTTCGATTCCTGCGCGGGGAAGTCGGTTGACTCCTCGATGGCATGGACGCGGCGGATGATGTCCTCCTCAAGCGCTGCTGCTTCTGCTGCGGTGCGCATGGAGACGAGTTCCTCATCGTGCCGCAGGAAGTGCCAGACGAGGCGCACTTCGTGGGCGCTCGGAAAGCGACGGCGGACCGCCAGCGCATACCACCCGCCCTGTTCGTCGACTCTCGCCTCTTCGGGCGTCGGCAAGCGTCGGCTCGTCTTGTAGTCGTGCACCTCGTAGATGCCGTCGGCGCGCTTCATCAACCGGTCGATGAAACCGTTGAGGACGAGCTCGCCGCCAAGTCGGAGTTGGAAGCCCTCTTCGAGTCCGAGAACGATCCCATCGTCGAACGGTGCGTAGCGATGGACGTAGAGCTCGAGGCAGCGTTGGCCGGCGTCACGGTACGCGGCCTCGCCAAGGTTGCCGTCGACGATGCGGAGGCCGCCCCTTCGTTCGGCGTCCCAGCGCGCGGTGTAGACGGCGAGGACGTCGTCAAGCGTCGGGGCGCGACCGCTCGCAGCCTGCTTGTACAGCCACTCGAGCGCGTCGTGGACGCGAGATCCCATGAACGCTTCGATTGAGGGAGGAACCGCAATGGGGATCTTATCGATGTACCGGAACCGGTACTGCAGCGGGCAGGTGCGGTACGCGTTGAGCTTCGAGTACGAGTAGCGAGCCATGGTCACCTCGAGCGCATCCAGGGTAGGGGAGCCGGGCCCCGGCGGCAAGCGGCGAGCCACCCCATCGTTGGCTGACTTAGCGCACGAGGACCGCGAACCCCCTTGAATGCTTTGAGGGAGGCTTGAGTCTCGCGGCTCGGGCTCAAAGAGCTGCCGCGCCCGGTAGAAGAGGCAGTGTCCCGGGAATCCGTGCGCACCCTACGAACTCCACGAGCTCAGTGGACCTACCCCTCTAGGGCAACCCGCTGAGTGTGAACGTTAGGTCGGTCAGTGCAGTGCGTTCGAGCCCGGTGGCCCACAGCGGCTTGAGAGCAAGCCGTGCTCGCGTCGAGAAGTCGCCATTGAGGTACACGTCCGCGACGCCGTCCACGAGGTCGGAGACGACGGAGTAGCGGGTTCCTCCCCCGGCGGGCGTCGCGGACTCGATTCGCGTCGCGCGGAGGAGCTGGGCCGCTCGATCGAGAGTCGGTGTCGCGTCATAGCCGAGGAGCCGCGACACGAGGGTGTACCGCGGGCAGGGGTACTCTCCGAGCGACGGGTCCGCGAGGTTGAAGTTCGTGACGATGAATTCGGGGCGGGTCCGGAACACATCGCCGATTCCGGTGTAGACCGCGGCGGCGCCGGTCCGGTCGACGAGGAGGACCTGGACGCAGGGCAAGATCGATGCGTAGGCGCGCGCGTGGAGGAAGGTCAGTGCCTCGCTCACCGTGGCGCACGTTGCCATCATCGTGCACTCAAGCGCTTCGGGCATGGGGTACCCGGGGCCGCGCCAGTCGGCGGAGGTCGAGCGCTCGACTCCAGGCGTGCACGGCATGCTGAACAGATCGTAGAAGAGACCCTGGTCGTTCACACCCTGCATCTCGTACCAACCCGGCATCCGGTTACCCAGGCCCACGAACCAGAACCCGAAGTAGACGACACCGTAGTGTGTCGACGTCGCGGCGGTCGCCCACATGGAGGGGTGCGTCTTGTCGTTGTCTTCGTTGCCGCCTGCAACAGCGGCCCCGTCGCCCACGAGCGCGACGCCGGTGCATGCCCCCGCAGCGAGCGACGTGCAGCAGGCGAGGAGAACGACGACGGCAAGTAGTCTGCGCACGGATTCACCTCCGCGAACTGAACGCATTGTACGGGTTTCTGTTGTATCGACCACGGCGTGGGCAGCACGCAAGCACACCCCCGTTTCAAGTACCCCCTCGTGAGGCCGCGCACCGGATTGTCTGCGAGCGTGAGAGCACGCTACGATGACGATGCGCCGCGCGGGTCCCTGTGGATTCGCCGAGGGAGGCAACGATGATGAGGCGGAGTCTTGTCTTGGTCGCCATTGCGCTTGCCAGCGGTCTGCTTCTCGCTACGGCAGAGGACAGCGGAAGCTTGGGCTTTGGGTTCGGCGGAGGCGGAGTGGCCGCCTTCTTCCCGAATCTGGCCGGCGTCAGCACGTACCTGTCGGAGAACGGGCTCGATCCGCTGGGCGAGTTCCTCATCGGCGGTGGCGGCGGCGGGCGCGGCGGCGTGATTGGGGGGATGTCGTTCGGCGGGATGGGCTTTGGACTGACGGCGACCTCGGCCGGCCTGGACCGCTCGGCGGAGCTGGCCGTTGGTGTCGGAGGATTCGACCTTGGTTTCGCTGTCGGCGGCGACGAGAGTTCCGTCTTGACACTCGGCGCAGTGCTGGGTGGCGGGGCCAGCGTCCTCGAGTTGTCGTTCTCGAGCGTTCAACCGATGGGCATCGTTCCCGAGCCCCTGTCACGGATGGCCGGGCGCGCGTTCGCCATGGTCATGCCCTACGTAAGCTTCGAAGCGCAGGTCCTGGCCTTCGTCGGACTCGAGGTGCGGATCGGTTACCTCGTGCCGGTCGTGGGTTTCGATTTCGGCGACCTCATCGGCATCACGGCCCCCTCTCTCGATCTTTCAGGACCTTTCGTCAGCGCGTGCGTTGTCTTCGGCGGGATTGCCGGCGGAGCAGCGGATGCGGGCGAGCCGGCGGCCGAGATGTCCGGTTCGCTAGAGCTTGCCGGGACGGCCCGACTTGCGCTCGAGAACCGCGCGGGCGACATCGTCGTTGCCTCGTACGCGGCGGATGTTACGCAGACACGCTCGCGGCGCATCGTCGAGTGGTCGGCCAGCTGCGAAGGCGGTGGCTGGACGCCGCCGGGCAACCCGCCGGTCGACGCGCAGAGCGGGCCGAAAGGGATGACGCTTCGGACCTTGACCGAAGGGCGCGTGGACTACATGCTGCGCGTCCCGTCGGGGACAGATCTCGAGCTTGTGAATGGGGTGGGCACGATCCACATCGTCGGGCACACGGCGAATCAGATTCGCGTTTCGCTTGGCGCAGGCGAGCTGTCGCTGACGGATGTCAGCGCGGGAGACCTGTCGCTCTCCGTCGGAGTTGGTGAGATCTCGGTTCATGTGCGCGGCGTGGGACGCCTTGACGCTCACGCGGGCATAGGAAGGATCGGAGTCACCTTGCCGCCCGGGATTTCGGCGTCGGTCTCTGCCTCCGCCGGGCTCGGAGAGACCCTCATGGAGGGCTTCGCCGGGATGACGCTTCGGGAGAGCCGGTTCTTCTTGACAACGGCGACAGAGGCAGTCCTCGGTGCAGGAGCGTCGGACTGCGTGTTGTCGGTGGGCATCGGACAGATCGAGGTGCGCCCAGCGAAGCCTCTAGGGAACTAGGGGCAGGAGCTCGGCGCGACGAAGCCCGGCGGCCAGATCGAGCCAGGGTACGTCGGCCACAGCCCTCCGGTCTGGTTGCCATTGGGCTCCGCGATGCTGTCCTTCTCAAGGAAGGACCCATCCGCTCCGTTGTGGAAGAACGCGCTGTCGGTGGGCCACGACGTGGCTGGAATCTGTAAGCCAGAGATCCAGTTGGCCGTTGGGCCCCCGAGACGTACAGGACGAGAGGTCAAGGAGGGCGCCGTTCTGCGGCACCGCCAGCCCGTTGAGGACATTGTCCGCGACGGTCGTCCGCTCCCCGGCAGCGTGAGGGATCATTCGATCATTAGGGACCCGACGAAGGTGCCGGCCGTCAACTCGAGGGTGGTTCCAGGTTCTGCTGCGTCGACCGCCTTCTGGAGGGAGGGTCCTGGTTCGAGCGGCGCCGCCGTCGCGGTCCGGGCGCACACTCAGAAGGCTACGAAGCAACACAACATCAAAGCCAGATGCGCTTGACCGCGTGTCTCCTCCTTCGGCCCCGCCGTGCCGCCCCGACCGAAGAGGGCGCTCCGGATCTTCGAGATCGTACAGCGACGGCGGCCAGAGGGAGAGACGCGGCTTGGCAGGAGTTCGGTCGATCGCCTAGATTGGAGTACATCGGCAAGGAGGGCTGTGACATGTGGGTCGTGACCAAAGAGGCGTGGATCATCATCGGGGTCGTCGCGCTGGTGGGAGTTCTGGGGATGGTTTTCCTGCTCCAGCCGAAGGTGCCGCCGGCTGCGCCTGTCGCTACGTCACCCACGGCGAATCCTCTGGTTCAGACGGTTGTTGTCCCGCGGCCGGCTGAGGTCGCCGTGAGTCCCGCATCGCAAGGGATGCCGACCACGGCGATCGACGGCGTCATCTACGGAGGGGAGTACGCGCACAGCACGGAGGCGGCCGGGTTCGAGATCCACTGGTCGAGCGACGCGCGCACGCTCCGCGTCGGCCTGATCAGTCCCGGGCTGGGGTACTTGGCGATTGGATTCGATCCTGTGAATCGCATGGAAGGAGCGAACTTCATTCTCGGGGCGGTCACCGGCGGACGGGTGGTGGTGCGCGACGACTACGGCAGCGGCCCAGTTGCGCACTCCGCCGACACGGTCAACGGCGGCACGAGTGACATTCTGGAAGCCGCAGGATGTGAGGCCAACGGGAAGACGTATCTTGAGTTCGTGATCCCGCTCGACTCGAGAGACCCGATGGATAGGGAACTCGTCCCCGGAGCAACGTACAAGGTGCTGATCGCCTACCACGAGACGAACGACGACTTCGGTGCTTGGCACAGCCGGCGAGGATCGGGAAGCATCACGCTTGACCCAGCCTAGGCTGCTGGGACGTGGTGCCGATGCGGCCCGATCAAGAGGGCTTTGCCGAAGGCGACCGGTCGGTCAGCGTCCAGGGACGAGCTGTGGCCGTGGGGCTGACGCCGGGAGAAGAGGCGGGTCTGGACGGGCTTGTGCCCTACCACTTGTCGGCCTTCTTCCCTGACGGTCAAGGCTCGACTCTGCATGGACTCCCGCCAATTACTGCAGAGATCATTCGCCTGGCGCGTGTCGTGGGAAGGCGAAGGCAGAGGCCCTGCGCATCTCCTGACGCGCGTTGTCGCCGGCCCGACCGCCGGTCTCCGCCGGGGCCGGCGCACGCTCGCGATCTGACCGAAGGCGCGC
>CAYUSW010000049.1:0-13793 GCA_964447445.1 uncultured Thermotogae bacterium | reverse complement strand
GCCGAGTGGGGAATCACGACGACCCAGAGCGGATTCCCGTTCATGATCTTCCTCGCGATGTTCGCCGTGGCCATGGCGATCGGCGGCCCCCTCATCACGCGCTGGGGACCGCGGAGGACAAGCCTCCTCGGCGGGGCCCTCGTGGGCGCCGGCTGGATCCTTGCTGGGTTCTCGCCCAACATCCTCGTTCTCACGCTGTCTTACGGTGGGATTGCTGGAGCAGGGGTTGGGATTCTCTACGGGTGTCCGATTGCCACGGCAAGCCGTTGGTTCCCCGACCGCCGTGGACTTGCCGTAGGGCTAACGGTCCTCGGCTTCGGGGTGTCCGCGCTCGTGACCGCTCCGATCATCACGGCGCTGATCGAGAGCGCGGGCGTCCTGCGAGCGTTCACGTGGCTGGGCGTGGCGTTCCTCTTCCTTCTGGTCGTCTTGGCTCTGCCGTTCCGGTTCCCTGTGGAGGGATGGAAGCCCGCCGGCTGGGCGCCGACGGCGGCGCAGCAAGCGAGGGCCGCGGCAGATCTTGACCGTTCCCAGATGATCCGTCGCGGGAGTTTCTATGCCCTGTGGGCCACGTTCACCATCGGGTCGCTGGCCGGGCTGATGGCCATCGGCTTCTCCAAGGACTTCGGGATTGACGTGGCCGGGCTCAGCGGCCAGGCAGCCACGCTTGCTGTGTCGTTCTTCGCCATCTTCAACGGGATCGGACGCCCCCTGTTCGGCTGGCTGAACGATCGCTTGAGCCCGCGATTCGCTGCCTCCCTCTCGTTCGTGCTGATCCTTGCGGCGTCGGCTCTGCTCCGCACGTGGGGGCAGGACAACGCCGCCATCTACTACCTCGGATTCAGCATTCTTTGGCTCAATCTCGGAGGCTGGATCGCCATCGGACCGGCAGCGACCGCCGTGCTGTTCGGAGCGAAGCACCACGCGAAGAACTACGCCGTCGTGTTCTCGGGATACGGCGTGGGCGCCATTTTGGGCACGCTCTTGTCGGGCATGATCAAAGACCGGACGGGGAGCTTCCTCCCTGTCTTCCTCCCGGTGATGGTGCTGGCGATCGTAGGACTCGCGGTCTCCCTGGCTGCGCTGCGTCCGCAGAGCCCAGCGCGCGGGACAAGGTGAGTGAGCCTCGTCTCGCCTGCGCAGGCCCGCCGCGCGGCGGTCGGTTCAACTCCAGGCGAGGCCCTGATGCCCGCCGCTGTGACTCCCATCTTGTACGTTCCCAAGCGGACAAGCTACAATCCGGCGACCCTCTGGGAGCGATCATGTCACAGCGAGACGTCGTACTAGGAGTCACGGGTTCGATCGCCGCATACAAGGCCGCGGACTTGGCCAGTCGTCTAACGCAGATCGGTGTGTCCGTCCACACGGTGATGACGGAGAGCGCGACGAAGCTGGTCGGACCGGCCACGTTCCGTGCCCTCACCGGACACCCGGCCGCTACCGAGATGTTCGAACTCACGAACCCCTTCTCGATCGAGCACGTTTCTCTCGCCGACCTCGCGAACATCCTTGTCATTGCGCCGGCCACGGCCAACGTCATCGCCAGACTGGCTCACGGAATCGCCGACGATCTTCTCACGTGTACAGCTCTCGCGACGCGCGCGCCGATCCTCGTGGCGCCGGCGATGCATACCGCCATGTGGGAGCACGCAGCAACCCAGGCGAACGTCAAGACGCTTCGCGACCGCGGCGTTCGCTTCGTGGGCCCCGCCATCGGTCGCCTCGCGTCAGGCGGCCACGGCGCTGGCCGGATGGCGCCTACGGAAGACATCCTCGACGAGATCACGGCCCTCCTGGGCCGCCACGGGGACCTCGCCGGGCGTCGCGTGCTGGTAACGGCCGGCGGAACGCGCGAAGCCATCGACCCGGTCCGCTTCCTCGGCAATCGATCCTCGGGAAAGATGGGCTTCGCCGTGGCGGCCGCCGCGCGCGATCGTGGCGCCGACGTGACGCTTGTCTCAAGCGCTACCGCGCTGCGCCGGCCGGCCGGGGTCCGCGTTGTCGATGTCGTCACGGCCGACGACATGCTCGCCGCCGTCCAGCAGTGGCTCCCCGGTCACGACGCTCTCGTCATGGCGGCCGCCGTGGCGGACGATGCGCCGGCCAAACCGTCACCGCGGAAGGTGAAGAAAGGGGATGGGCCGCGGACGCTGGATCTTCGTCGCACGGCCGACATCCTCGAGGCCGTCCGAAGCGTGCCCGTCAAGGTCAAGGTCGGCTTCGCCGCCGAGACCGAAGACCTCGTCGCGAACGCGCGCGACAAGCTCAAGAGGAAGGGACTCGACCTCGTGGTGGCCAACAACGTAGGCGGGACGGACTCGCCGTTCGGCTCGGACGAGAACCAGGCAACCTTCGTGGACGCGATCGAAGCGACTCCCACGTCCCGACTCCCCAAGCGTGCACTCGCCGACCTCCTTCTGGACAGGGTCGTCGCGTTGCTCAAAGGCGCCTAGGAGGTCCATGGAACCGTCCGGCCTGCCAAGACTCGGTTTCATTGGAACAGGCGTAGTGGCCACGGCGCTCTCCCATGCGTTCGAGGACGCAGGCTACCCGGTGGCCGCCGTCCACGGACGCACTGCGCAGGGAGCCGAGAGGCTGGCGCGGACGCTCCGGGGGACACAAGCGGCGCAGTCGCGCCAACGTGTCGTTGATGCTTCGGACGTCGTCTTCGTGGCTGTGCCGGACGACGCGATCCCGACGGTTGCCGAATCGGTGGTGTGGAGCCCCGGGCGTGCTGCCGTCCACTGCAATGGCGCTGCGTCGCTCGATGTTCTCGCCGCGGCCTCGAAGGCGGGTGCCGAGGTTGGCGTCTTCCACCCGCTGCAGTCGTTCGCAAGCGCCGAGCAAGCGCGGCATCTGATTCCCGGAAGCGCGTTCCGCATTGAGGCGTCGGGGGAACACTTGCGGAATCTGCTCGACGGGATGGCACGCGCCGTCGGCGGCCGGCCCTTCTCGTTGGGCGCAGACCCAACGCTCTACCATGTGAGCGCCGTTCTCGCGTCGAACTACCTCGTGACGCTTCTCAGCCTGGCGTCCGAGTTGTGGCCTCGATTCGGAGCGACCCGAGCGGACGGCCTGGGGGCACTCCTGCCACTCGTCCGCGGCACTCTCGAGAACATCGAGCGCCTGGGGATCCCGGCCGCGCTCACTGGCCCGATCGCGCGGGGCGATGCGGGGACGGTCACGCATCATCTCCGCGCGTTGCAGAACGTTGCACCTCACGTGGTGCCGGTGTACAAGGATCTCGCTCTCCAGACCATTGAAGTGGCGCTTGCCAAGGGCACGATCCACGCCGAGCAGGCGCGCCGCCTCGAGGCGGCGCTGGGTGGCACGGCCAAGGGGGAATTGGGATGCGTGTGACGACATCCGACATCCGGAAGATGAAGAACGAGGGCAAGCGCTTCGTCGCGCTCACGGCGTACGACGCGGTCACAGCGAAGATCCTCGACGAAGTCGGCATCCCACTCCTACTCGTCGGTGACAGCCTCGGAATGGTGGTGCTCGGCTACGAGAACACGATCCCCGTAACCCTAGCCGACGTTCTGCACCACACGCGAGCCGTGGTTCGCGGCAGCCGCCGCGCCCTTGTTGTGGCCGATATGCCCTTCATGACCTATCAGCGCTCGACGGATCAAGCGCTCGAGAACGCCGGCCGCTGCATTCAGGAAGGCGGGGCGCAGGCGGTCAAACTCGAAGGGGGACGCACGATGGCGAGCACGATCGCGCAGCTCGTCGCCGTCGGGATCCCCGTCCTCGGCCACATCGGGCTCACTCCGCAGTCGGTGTACCAACTCGGCGGATTCAAAGTGCAGGGGAAGACGTTCGAGGCGGCCCGCCGGCTTGTGGACGACGCAGAGGCGGTCGAAAGGGCCGGCGCTTTCGCCATCGTCCTCGAGTGCATCCCCGCCGAGATCGCTCGCGTGATGACGGAGCGCCTGACCATTCCCACCGTCGGGATTGGCGCAGGGCCTTTCTGCGATGCGGAGATCCAGGTTTCGAGCGACATCCTCGGCTGGCAACCCGAGTTCGCGCCGAAGCACACGAGACCCTACGCCAACCTGGCGGAGGCCGCGTCGTCTGCGATTCGCCGCTTTCGAGACGACGTCGAGGCACGGGTCTTCCCAACCGAGAAAGAAAGCTCCTCCGTGCCGGATGCCGTCGTCGCACAGCTGCGGAAGGAGTTGGCCTCGAACCCATGATCGTCTCTCACCACGTGTCGGAGGTACGCCAACTCAGGTCCAAGTTTCCCGCGCCGGTCGGCTTCGTCCCGACGATGGGCTTCCTCCACGAGGGACACCTCTCGCTCGTGCGACAGTCCCAAGAGGAATGCGCGTCGACGGTCGTCAGCTTGTTCGTCAACCCGACTCAGTTCGCCCCCACGGAGGATCTTGCCGGCTATCCGCGAGACACCGAGCGCGATCTACAGCTACTCCAGCGGGAAGGGGTTGACCTCGTGTTCGCGCCGAGCGCTCCGGAGATGTACGTCGACGATCACGAGACGTGGGTCGTGCTGGATCGACTGACACGTCGCCTCGAAGGCAACGTGCGGCCGACCCACTTCCAGGGTGTCGCCACGGTGGTCTCCCAGTTGTTCCACATCATCGAGCCACAGCGAGCGTACTTCGGCCAGAAGGACGCCCAACAGGTCGTGGTCATTGATCGCATGATTCGTGATCTTCATTACCCCGTCGAGCTTCGCGTCGTCGAGACCGTGCGCGAGCCGGACGGCGTCGCGATGAGCAGCCGAAACACGTACCTCTCGCCCGAGGAACGGCTGGCGGCGCCCGTCCTGCGCCGCTCGCTCGACCTCGCCGAGAGGCTGTGGCTCGAGGGCGAGCGCGATGCGGAGCGAATCCGCAAGGAGATGACCGAGCTCATCGAGCGAGAGCCTCTCGCTCGCCTTGACTACGTCAGCATCGCCGACACGCGGACCTTGGATGAGATCCACGTCATCGACCGCAAGTCGGTGGTGTCGCTGGCCGTGCGGATCGGAAAGACTCGCCTGATTGACAACGCGGTGCTGCCGCCGGGCGAACCCCTCCTGGCAAGGAGGCCGCTGTGATCCTCGCGTACGACGTCGGCAACACCAACATCGTCGTTGGGCTGCTGGACGGAGATCACATCGTCGGGCGTTGGCGATTCACGACCCATCGGCAGCGGACAGCGGACGAGATTCGCTTCGAGGCGCGCGGCGTGTTGGCCGAGGCCGGAGTCGACGCGGCGGCGGTCGAAGGAGTCGCCGTGGCATCCGTCGTGCCATCGGTGAACCCAGCGCTCGCGGCCGGTCTGCGGCCGCTGTTCGACCGGAACATCCTGTGGATCGACGCGCGCACGTCCCCGATCCGTCTCGACGTCGATGAGTCGTGGTCCGTCGGCGCCGACCGCATCGTGAACTGCGTTGCGGGCTACGCTCTCTACGGCGGACCTCTTCTCGTCATCGACTTCGGCACCGCCGTAACGTTCGACCTTGTGTCGAGCGATGGCGCCTTTCTCGGAGGCGCGATCGCCCCCGAGATGCGGCTCGCGGCGGACGCGCTCACGGAGCGTGCCGCGCAGCTCTTCTCCGTTTCGCTCGACGTTCCCGGCACGGTGGTAGGCCGGACGACGGCGGACAACCTGCGCGCCGGGCTCGTGCTTGGGTTTTTCGACCTCGTGGCCGGGCTGATCGCCCGATTCCGCAGCGAGGCGGGACCCTCGCTCCGGGTCGTCGCCACCGGCGGCAAGGGGGAACTCTACGCCCGGAACATCGAAGCCATCGAGCTGTACGATCCCGATCTGACCCTGAAAGGCCTCCGGCTTTGCTGGGAGCGAGTCCACGGAGTGCGGTAGCGATCGAGAACCGCCGCACCGCTTGGGTGTACGTTCTCTAGGTCTGAGGAGGTCTTTCATGGGGCGCCGGATAGGATGGCTCGTTTCGTGGACAGTGGCTCTTGTCCTGTTCGTGGGAGCGCAGGCGACGGGAGACGGCATCATTCTTCCCGACGATCCCGCGCACGGACGGCTCGATATCGTCAGCCACGACGTGTCAGTCTCCGCCCACGACGGGCTGGTGACAACGCACGTCGATCAAGTGTTTCGCAATCCGAACCCCTACCCGATAGAGGGCCGTTACGTCTTCCCGGTTCCCGCAGGCGCTGCGGTCTCCGGCTTCACGATGTGGGTGGACGGGCAGGCCCTCGAAGCTCGTCTGCTCGATGCGGATGAAGCACGCAGGATCTACGAGGACTACGTGCGACGCGCAGTCGACCCGGCGCTTCTTGAGTACATCGGTCGCGACACGTTGTCGGCGCGCATCTTCCCGATTCCTGCCGGCGGCGAACGGCGCATCGAGATCACCTATAGCGAACTCCTTGCCGCGGAGAGCAGCATGTATCGCTATCGCTACCCGCTCGACACCGAACGCTTCTCGGCACGGCCCCTCGAACGCGTGCGCGTGGTTGCCGATCTCTCGACCAGCCAGCCACTCGCCGCCGTGTACTCGCCGACCCATGCGCTCGACATCACGCGCTCCGAGGCGCGTCGGGCGACCGTTGCCTATGAAGAGCACAACGTTCGTCCGGCTCTGGACTTCATTCTCTACTACGCGGTGACGCCGGCAGAAGTGGGCGTGAGTCTTCTCACCTACCGCGCTCCCGGCGACGACACGTTCTTCCTGCTCATCGTCTCGCCGCCCGATCTTGGCGAGATCTCGACGATTCCGAAGGACATCGTGCTGGTTCTCGACCGGTCGGGGAGCATGAACGGCGAGAAGATCGACCAGGCGAAGACGGCGCTCTGCTATATCGTCGAGAACCTCAACCCCAACGACCGCTTCGCTGTCCTCTCGTTCAGCGACATGGCCTCCGCCCTCTACCCAACGCTGATCCCCGTCACTTCCACCGCCGTTGCCGAAACGACGGCCTGGATCTCGGATCTCAAGGCGTCTGGCGGGACGAACATCGACCTCGTCCTCACTCAGGCGCTGGCACTGTTCGACGATGCCGAGCGCCCACGCTTCCTGGTCTTCCTCACCGACGGCGAGCCGACGGTGGGCGAGACAGATCCGGCGCGAATCGCAACCCACGCGCTGGTCGCCAACACGACCGGGACTCGCCTGTTCGCTTTCGGCGTAGGCTACGACGTGAATACCGTGCTGCTCGACCAGCTGGCGCTCGAGAACCACGGCACGACGTCCTACGTGGCGCCAGGAGAGGATCTCGGTCTCGCGCTCTCCACGTTCTATCGCAAGATCGCTTCGCCTGTCTTGTCCGACGTCTCGGTCGCCATCGACGGAATCGTGACGTACGACGTCTTCCCGCGCGCGCTGCCTGACTTGTTCAGCGGAACGCAGCTCCTCTTGTTGGGGCGTGCCACCGGGATCGGCGCCGCGAACGTCACGGTCTCCGGGCAGACCACCCTTGGGTTCAAGTCCTACACGTCGAGCGTTTCGTTCTCCGCATCGATGACGGAGCCGACTCTGCCGCGGCTGTGGGCCGGTCGCAAGATCGCCTACACTCTTGACCAGATCCGCTTGTACGGCGAGAGCGATGAGCTCGTGAACGAGGTCATCGCCCTCAGCCGCCAGTACGGGATCATCACCCCGTACACGTCGTTCCTCGTGGAAGAGGACAACCTGAGCGCTGAAGCCGCTCGAGACATGGTCTACCGTGCCGCCGCCCCGGCGTCGGGTGCCGGAGCCGTCCAGGCGTCGTCGAGTCTCAAGAGCCTGGCCGAAGACGCGGCGGGACCCACGACGACGGAGGCCGTTCGCATCGTCGGCGATCGGGCGTACTTCCTGCGGAACAGCGTCTGGACTGACAGCCTCTACGCCAGCCAAGAGACTCTCGACATCGCCGCGTACAGCGCCGCGTACTTCGCCCTGATCGACGTCGTGCCGTGGAGCGGCCCGCATCTCGCTGTGGGCGATCGGCTCATCGTCCGCGTAGGCACGGTCTACGTCCGAATCGCCGAGGAGGGCACAGCGACGATGACCGAAAGCATGATCTCCCTCTTGACGGAGTGAGAAGACGGCGGGGTACGGTCGCGTGCCCTGCCGCCGTCCGCCCGCCCTCGGCTCGGGCACGCACCGCCCTTGCGCACGTCGGGCGGTCGCAGACTCAGGTGTCGGGCCCGAGGGGTTGCGCGTGAACGCGAGCGCTGGCCAAGCGACACTCATGGGGAGAAGCGAAAGGAGACGCGCATGGACCCGAACCGACAACACCTCAAGAATCCCTCCCCTCAGACCCTGGGCACGTACCAGAGCGACCAACAGAAGGGAATTCCCGCGCCGCCGCTCGAGAAGCCGATCGAGCCGGGCGCGAGACTCCTCCCGCTCGTCGCCGCGGACAAGATCCGGCTCGGGACGATGCCCCTCGCCACAGCCATCTCTCGGCGGGAGAGCCGGCGCGAGTTCTCGGACGCCGCGCTGTCGCTCGAGGAGCTGTCGTTTCTCCTCTGGGCGACCCAGGGCGTGCGCCAGATTCATCCCAAGAGAGTCTGGGCGAAGCGCACCGTGCCGTCGGGAGGGTGTCGCCACCCGTTCGAGACGTACCTGTGGGTGCGTCACGTCGACTCCGTGCCGGCGGGCCTCTACCGCTACAGCGCGCTTACCCACGCGCTCGTTGCCATGGACGCGCCAGGCGCTGATCCCTCGTCCAGCCTGGCCAAGGTCTGCTACGAGCAAGACTTCGTCGACCAGGCGGCCGCGACATTCGTCTGGACCGCGATCCCGTACCGCACCGAGTGGCGCTACGGCCCCGACTCGCTGAAGGACATCCTGCTCAGTTGCGGCCACATCTGCCAGAACCTCTACCTCGCCTGCGAGTCGATCGGCGCCGGGACGTGCGCCATCGTCGCCTACGACCAGGACGCGCTCGACGCTTTCCTCGGCGTCGATGGCAATGACGAGATCTCGCTCTACGTCGCGCCGGTCGGAAAGCCGAAAGCAAGCTGAGCAGGCGGGCGTAGTCGGACACAGGAGTGTAGAGACATGACGTTCTCGATCGTTGCGGTAGACAAGAAGGCAAAGGAAGTCGGGTTCGCGATTGCGTCGTGTTGTTGGGACGCCGGCCAAGTCTGCATGGCCAAGGCGGAGACAGGCGCCATCGCCTCGCAGGCCCAAGGCAACATGGCGTTCCTGTCGCAGTTCTTCGACGAACTCGCAACAGCAAGGGGCCTCGCGGAGATCCTCGCCGGGTTCCGCGCGAGCGATCCCGGAATCGAGTCAAGACAGGTCGGCATGATCTCGTTCGCCGGCACGCCGCTTGCGTTCACCGGAGGGCGATGCACGCCATGGGCCGGCCACAGGATCGGCGAGAGCTACTCCATCCAGGGCAACACGCTCGTCGGGCAAGAGGTCGTCGCGGCGATGGAGGAGGCCTTCGCGAACACAGGCGGCGCACTGTTCCAGCGTCTCTACGCCGCGCTTGCCGCCGGGGACGTCGCGGGCGGCGACCTCCGCGGTCGCCAGAGCGCGAGGCTTGCCGTGCAGAAACGCGGATTCGGCCAGCCGGGCACGAATACCTTGGTCGACATTGCGATCGAGGACCACGCGCAACCCGTCGCCGAGCTGGGGAGAATCCTTGGCGTTGGGGCGACCCTGCTCCGGATCTTGCAGCTGTTCCAGGCGTTCTCCCGCGCCGAGCCCGAAGGGAAGCCCACCGTTCTGCATAGCATCCGAACCCTGCTCGACGACAAGCGCGACTGCCGTTATCTCGATTGGTGGGAGTCGCTCGGCATGGCCTATCACGAGATTGGCGACATCGACAACGCCGTCGACGCGTTCCGGATCTACCTCGAGATCAACCCTGCGCTTCGCTCGCTTCTCGAGGCCGGTGTGGGCCTCGGCACGTTCCCGGCCGACCTCGCCGCGCGCCTGTTCCGGGAAACGCACTAGCGAAGCGACTGCACATCTGTCGGTCTGGAAGCCGACCGAAGTTCGTGAGTAGACTCCGCTTCGGAATGCACTCAGGAGGCGTGATGAAGCCCGTCGAGATTCAGGATGTCCTCTCGTATCGATTCCTCTCTGCCGTCGAGTACTCCCCCAAGGGAGACCGCGTGGCGTTCGTCGTCAAGCAGGCAAACGTCGAGAAGAACGAGTACTTCTCCAACCTCTACGTTGTCGAACTCGCGAGCCGCGAGGTGCGGAAGCTCACCGGCAGCGGCAAGGACGGCGACTTCGCCTGGGATGAAGACAGCGTGACGGTCTACTTCCTGAGCAAGCGCCTTGAAGTCGAGGACAAGTCGGCTCTCTTCCGCATCCGCGTCGATGGCGGCGAAGCCGAGCAGGTCGCCGTTCTCCCCCACAAGGCCGAAGCTCTGCGCTCGATCGGCGGCGGGCGCTTCTTGTACACGTCGCGCCTGCCCCAAACGAGCGAGCCGAAGCGCGACGACGCCAAGGACTACGAGGTCCTCGAAGAGATCCCGTTCTGGATGAACGCCACCGGATTCACGAGCGGACGGCGCAAGCACCTCTTTGCCTTTGATGTCGCAGTAGGCTCACCGCTCGACCTCACCGAGCCCGAGATCGAGGTCGAGTCGTTCGACGTCCGCGGCGAGCGCGTCGCCCTGTTGGGGCGGCGCTTCGCCGGCGTCGCCCCGGTCGGACGCGAGCTGTGGCTGGCAAAGACCGACGGAACCGACCGGCGGCAAATCCCGGTCGGCGGCCTCCTGTGCGACATCGTCCGTTTCTTCGATGACAAGACGCTTGTCCTCACGGGAACGACGGGCATCCCCTACGGTCTGGGCCAAAACGACGATGTGCACACGCTCGATCTCGACACCGGCGCCCTGGTCTCGCTCACGCCGGACTGGGATCGCTCGGTTGGCAACTCGATCGGCGGCGACTGTCGCCACGGTGCCGGCCCGACGGTGCGCGTCGAAGACGGCGCGATCTACGTCTCCGTCACGGATCGCTCGCACATGGAGCTTCTCCGAATCTCACGCAAAGGAGAGGTCGAAAAGGTCGCCGTGTCGCCGGGATCGATCGACGCCTACGCCGTGCGAGGCGAGAACCTCCTGACCGTCGAGCTGCGTCCTGGCCGGCTGCAGGAGATCTACCTGTACAAGGGCAAAGAGTCTGCCTGCCTCACGTCGCTCAACGACGAAAACCTGCGCGACCGCGCGATTGCCGATCCAGTCGCCTTCACTGCAACGTCTCCCGACGGGAACGAGGTCGATGCCTGGCTCTTCCCGCCAATCGGCCTCGCTCCGGGCGCCAAGGCGCCGCTCGTTCTCTGGATTCACGGCGGACCGCGCACCGCGCTCTCCGGCGTCTTCTTCCACGAGTTTCAGATGCTCGCCGGGAAGGGCTACGCAGTCCTCGCCTCGAACCCGCGCGGATCCTCCGGTCGCGGCAACGCGTATGCAGACATTCGCGGCAAGTACGGAACGATCGACTACGACGACCTCATGGCCGTTGTCGACGAAGCGCTGAAGCGCTTTCCCCACCTTGATCGCGAGCGCCTCGCCGTGGCGGGCGGATCGTACGGCGGATTCATGACCAACTGGATCATCGGCCACACCGACCGCTTCCGCGCCGCGGTTTCGGAGCGCTCGATCTCGAACTGGGTGCAGAAGTTCTGCTCGACCGACATCGGCTACTTCTTCAACCACGACCAGATCGGCGAGACGCCGTGGTCCGACGGCGGCGCGAAGTTGTGGTGGCATTCGCCGCTGCGCTACGCCGACCGCGCGAAGACTCCGACCTTGTTCATCCACTCCGAGCAAGACTACCGCTGCACTCTGCCAGAGGGAATCCAGATGTTCACGGCACTTCGCTACCACGGGGTCGAGACGAGACTCGTGATGTTCCGCGAGGAGAACCACGAGTTGTCGCGTTCCGGCAAGCCGAAGCATCGCATCCGGCGCCTCGAGGAGATCGTCGCCTGGTACGAGCGACGTCTGAGGCCGGCGGGAATATAGCTGGCGCCGCTCGCCCCGCCTGGGCGACTCCGCAAGCACCAAAGCTAGGCGCTGGGCCGCGCGAGCCAGTCTCTTCCCGGGCGCAGGATCTTCTCGTACCGGTTGACCTGCTCGACGACGTGCATGCCGGCCTTCTCGTAGAGCCGTGTCGCGCCGGTCGGGCTTGAGGCATCCACTCCTAGACGCACGGTCTTGTATCCCTCGGCGTGGAGCGCCTGGAACGCCGTCTCGAGGAGAGCGATCGCAATGCCTCTTCGGCGCCACGCCGGGCGGACGCCGAGGAAGTCGACAAGACCCACTACCGGATCTCCGCGATAGTTGTCCTGGCACACGACGTATCCGGCGATGACGCCGTCAGCCACCGCGACGTAGTTGAGATCAAGGCGTTGCCCCGCCGTCTCCTTCCGCCACTGCTCGACGAGGCTTTGGGGTGATTCGTCGGTGTGGCCCCAGTGGTCTCGGAATGCCTCGTTGTGCACGGCGGCCACGTCGAGCAGTTCTCGCTCCATGTCCATCCGTCGGATCTGGACCCCGGCGGGAACCGCGGGCCTCACGGGCTGGCTGTCGAAGTCCATGCGCATGCGGAAGAAGATCCGGGCCAACGCGAAACCGGCGCGTGCGACTGCGGCCTGCCTCCGGAGGTCGCCGTCGACGGTTTCGGTCAAGAGACTCACCTGCGCGTCCGGAGCGGCCAGCTTGACGTCCGCCTCACCTCGTGCAATCGCCCACGCATAGAGAGCATCCCAGAGCTCCTCGCAGTCCCAATGATCCGGATGGACCGCTCCTCCACCGTAGGTCGCGACGAACGGCTCGGTCGGCGGATCTACCATGGCGCTGCCGATGATCCGCCCGGTGTTGTCCAGAGCAGTGCAGTTGTAGGACGCAAGATTCGCTCCCTGGGCCGCCCACCACGTCTGCCAACCCTTGCGCGTCTGGCGGGTCAAGGCATTGAGCTTGTCCGCGCGCGCATCCGACACCGCCATGACACCCTCGAAGTCCTCACCTGCCATGGCACGGAGGTGCCACGCAGGTGGTTGAATGTTCGACATGCACCCCTCCCTCATCGGCGGCCCAACGGCCACCGGGAGCATGATCCGCCGGCTGCGTTTCTCCGCCGTCTCGCTGGGAGAATCTACAGGAAAGACGACACCCTGCGGGAAGCGCGCCCGGAGCCGCCGCGAGAGTCGACTCTGGAACGTGAGACACGTCCGAGACGCGTCCGGGGCACGCTCAGCTCCAGGTTGGAAGAGGAGTGCCATCGATGGGACTTGAGATCCGCTTTCTGGCCGACCGGCCGGACACGGCCGCAACCGTGGCCCGCTGGGCGCACAGCGAGTGGGGGCACAAGTTCCACGTCAGCTTCAAGCAGATGGAGAACGGGTTCCGCGGCAGGCTTCACCGCGACAGGATCCCGTTCACGCTCGTCGGAGAGCTGGACGGGAAGCTCGTGGCAACCTCGACCGTCGTCTCCTGCGACCTTCCGGCGCGAAAGGACCTCTCCCCCTGGCTCGCCGCGGTGTACGTCGATCTTGCTCACCGCGGAGAGGGCTTCGGAGCGGCACTCGTGAGGTCCGCATGCACGCACGCCGCATCGCTCGGCAATGACCGTCTATACCTCTACACAGAGCGCGCCCGGCTTCTACGAGGCCCTGGGCTGGACGACGCTCGAGAAGCGCACGTACTGCGGGGACGAGGTCACCGTCATGGCCTGTAACTTGGCCGATAGGCGAGAGGCGTAGACTCGCATCCTTGCCCCTAACGCCACGCGGGGCCTCGGTTTCTACCGCGGCCCCGCGCTTCGCAAGGAGGTCGCCATGGTCTCACGCTTTCCCCCCTCCAACCGCCCGGAGACCAGGCACTGCTCTGTGCTTCTCTCCACTGAGGAGGGACGC
>CAYUSW010000048.1:0-3617 GCA_964447445.1 uncultured Thermotogae bacterium | reverse complement strand
TCGGCGAGTTGTGCGGCAAATTCGGCCTCGATGCCGTGCTCGACGCGATCGACATCTCGCTCGAACAGGGCCGGCGCGAAGCCTTGACCGAGCTGCAGGCCCTCCCGCACGGCGTCTATGAGGCCGAGGAGTTCATTGACGACGACGGCCTCGGGGGCGACCCCGTTCCGGTCCGCGTACGGGTTACGATCACGGATCGAGAGTTCGTGGTCGACTTCACGGGGACGGGCGGAACCTGCGCCGGCCCGATCAACTGCCCCTTGTCGGTGCTCCTCAGCACGGTGAAGTTCGCTTACCAGAGTGTGCTCTCGCCCCACGCCGCCCCGAACGAAGGCTTCTTCGCTCCGTTGCGCGTCGTCGTCCCCGAAGACACAGTGTTCAACCCAAGACGACCGGCCCCGGTGAGCACGTACTGGGAAGCGGCCGCGTACGCCGGCGATGTCATCTGGCGCGCCCTGTCCGCAGCTCTACCCTCGAGGATCCCCGCGGGCCACTTCCTCAGCGTGTGCGGCACGACCGTGAGCGGCCAGCACGACGCGACGGGAGCGTGGTTCTTCTCGGTGGAGCCGAACGCGGGCGGATGGGGCGCAGCGCTCGGAAAGGATGGCGAAAGCGGGCTCGTGTGCACGGCGGACGGGGAGACCTACGTCCTCTCCGCGGAGGTTGCAGAGGCGCGATACCCGATTCTCGTGGAGCAGTTTGCGCTCTATCCGGCGCGCGCCGGCCACGGCCAGTGGAGGGGGGGGCTCGGCATCGCAAAGGACTACCGGATCCTGAACTCGTCGGCGCAGCTCACCGCGAGCTTCGGGCGCAGCCGATTCCCTCCCTGGGGATTGGCGGGCGGCGGCGAGGGTTCCCCGAACCGGGTTGAGGTGACCCATCCGGACGGCCGGACGGAGACGCGAGGACGCTTCTCGAACGAGCGGGCGACTCGTGGAACCCTCGTCCGATTCATCACGGGCACCGGTGGCGGGTATGGCGATCCGAAGGAGAGAGACCCCGAGAAGGTCCTGGAGGATCTTCTCGACGAGTACATCACGGCAGAGGATGCCGAGAGGATCTACGGTGTGGCGTTGACGCCCGGAGGCTGCGGGATTGACTGGAACCGCACAAGACAGCTGCGCGCTGAGGGCGAGCGCTAGAAGTGGAGAGTCAACCGCGTTCCTGTTGGCGCTACGGTACGTGGTTGGGAGGCGCCAGATCAGTCTCCGCCTGACCCGCGAGCCAGACGCAGAATCGAGCCAGCGCAGTCACGGCCTCCCGAAGCACGATGGCGCCCTTCTCGGCGTCCGCGGACCGAGGGTCGCCGACGTTTCCCTCAGCAGAGAAGGCGATCGCGTCGAATCCCACTTGGACGCTCTCCACATAGGTTCCCCAGTCTCCGACGCGCCCGGCAGCCGAGATGCACGAGCCACGAACCAGGCGCGGATCCATGGCGAGCAGGAGGCTCGTCTCGACGGGACCGGCGTGGTCGACAGGACGCAATGACAGTGAAGCCAGCGTCGAACCTACCGCTTGCCACCAGTTGAACACGTAGGTGGGAAGGCCCTCGCCGCGGAGCAACCGCGCGGCGTCGTCGAGAGGGGCGCAGTTCGTTCCGTGGCCATTGACGAAGACGAACTTCCGAAGTCCGTGCGCGGACGCGGAGCGGATGATCGCCAGTGCAAGGTCGCGAAGCCGATCCGGAGGGATGGTCAACGTGCCCCAGAATTGGCTGTGCTCGCAGGATACGCCGACCGGGAGTGACGGCAGGAGAAGAAGGCCAGGTGCCGCGGCCGCGCCGGCCGCGATGTGCTCAGCGATGATCAGGTCGGTCGAAAGCGGGAGATGCGGACCATGCTGTTCAATAGACCCCACGGGAAGGAGCGCGACCGACGTCGCGCGAATCGCCTGCTTCGCCTCGGGCCACGTCAACTGCGCAAGCTCGACCATGCTGGAAGCGCCATCACCCTCTGCGGCATCATAGCACGCGCCGGGCGGGTAGGCTTGCTGCGGGTGCGGTGAGGTAAGGAGAGCACGATGAGCGCACGCGAAGCGGAGGCAAAGGTCATTGTCGGCGCGACGTTGATCGACGGCACCGGGGCGGATCCCGTGCGGGACGCGGCTGTTCTGGTGCGCGACGGGCGGATCCGCGCCGTCGGCCCGAGGGCCCGCGTCGGCGCGCCGAGGGAGGCGGAAGAGATCGACGCGGGCGGGCGGTTCCTCTTGCCCGGTCTGATCGACGCCCACGTACACATCTCGCATCCGGAGTTCAACCCCGTTCGGAGCGAGGGGTCCGCCGAGGCATACGACACCGCGATTGCCGTTCACAACCTCCGCTCGGCTCTTCAGGCTGGCATCACGTCCGTGCGCGACGCGTGCGGAGCACGAATCAATCTCGCGCTCCGCGCGGCCGTGCGAAGAGGCATCCTCCTTGGCCCGCGCATTGTCACAGCAGGCAGAGGCCTTTGCATGACGGGGGGGCACGGCGCGGGCCTGCCGGGCGTGCGCGAGGTTGACTCCCCCTCGTCCATACGCCAGGCCGTTCGCGAAGAGCGGAAGGCGGGCGCGGACTTCATCAAGATCCTCTCGTCACATCGCACAGACTGGCCAGAGCTGACCGATGAAGAGATCACTGCCGGCGTCGATGAAGCTCACCGACTTGGCCTTCGGGTCGCCATTCACGCCGCGAATCTCACTTCGGTCCGCGCCGCCGTCCGTGCTCACGTCGATAGCGTCGAACACGGCAGCTTCCTCGACGAAGAGTCGGCGGAGCGGATGGCACGCGAGGGCATCGTCCTCGTGCCGACGCTGTGGGTGAAGCACGACCTGGCCGAGCGTCTCCAGTCGAGCGAGTGCGTGCCGAAGGGATTCGGACGGTCGGACCCGCGGGAGATCGCGGAGAGCGCGGAGTGGTTCGGACGATGTGTGCGTCAGCTGCCGGAAACCATGAGGATCGCAAGATCGGCGGGTGTGCGGATCGCTGCGGGGACGGACTTCGTGATGTCAGACAGGCCGTGGGTTTTGCTGCCCGAAGAGACGGAGTGGCTCGTGCAACTCGGTCTCACCCCTGGGGAAGCGGTCCGCTCGGCCACGCAGGTGGGCGCAATCGCCCTCGGACTCGAGAGCGTTGTCGGCACCATCGAAGTCGGCAAGTGCGCCGATCTCATCCTGGTCGACCGAGACCCGCTCGACGACATCGCTGCACTGCACACTGTGAGCTGGGTCATGAAGGAAGGACGCTCGGTCCCGCGGTCCCCCGAGTGGGAACGCCGCCCTGTATCTCCTCTTCCCTCGGACGCCTAGACGCCGGTCGCTCGCACGCCGGCATGGAACGCTGCGTCCATGATCTTGGAGTCTTCCCGAACTGCGCCAGCGACGACGGAGTCGTGGCCGTAGAGGATCTCCTCCACGAGATCGGCTCCCACCCACGCGAGGAAGCCCTTGATCGTGGTGCGGAGCGCGCCGAACTTCTGCCGCGATCCGGCGACGGCGACGAGGACGGCGCGCTTGCCGGACGAGGGGCGCTGGATGAAGGCGGGTGGACCTCCAGGCTGCGACACGAAGGGCGTCATGCAGTTCGAGCGGTCGATCATCAGCTTCATCTGTGCGCTGACGGTATCGAAGTAGACGGGCGT
>CAYUSW010000047.1:0-9892 GCA_964447445.1 uncultured Thermotogae bacterium | reverse complement strand
TCAATTCGCGAACTAGCTTACCCCGCGCCGCGTGGCGAGACGGGCGTGCACCACTCTGCGCGACGCGGGGAGCGTCCATGCGCGGCGTCGTCAAACGCGCGCGCCAGTCGGCGGGTGATCGGCCCGGGAACGCCCTCTCCGATGCGTCGTCGATCCACTTCGATCACGGGGGCGACCTCTGTCGCCGTTCCGCAGAGGAAGACCTCATCCGCAACGTAGAGTTCCGAGCGCTCGACCGACCGCTCGTCGGCGGCAAGGCCGAGGTCCTCGGCCAGAGCAAGGATCGACTGGCGCGTGATGCCCTCGAGGATGCCGGCCGTGACCGGCGGGGTGATCAAGCGCCCGGAGCGGACGAGAAACAGGTTCGATACGGTTCCTTCGCACACGGCGCCGTCTTCCGACAACAGAATCGCTTCGTCGGCGCCCGCGAGCACGGCCTCCGACTTGGCCAGGGCTGCATTGACGTAGCTTCCGGCGATCTTGCCGCGTGGCGGGATCGCGGTATCGCTGACTCGCCGCCAGGATGAGACGGCGGCGCGGATCCCGTCCGACGTGTTGACGTACCGAGCGAGCGGGGTGACGAACATCGAGAGTTCGCACGGAGAGTCGTGCACGTGCGGTCCGATTTCGTGGCCTGACTTGAAGAGGAGAGGGCGGATGTAGACGTCACCGCGGACTCCTTCTCGGATCACGAGTTCCGCGGCGGCCTCCGCGGCTGCGCCGGGCGCGATCGGAAGGTCCATGAGCAGGATACGCCCGTTGCGGCGCAGCCGCTCCATGTGATCCGCGAGGCGAAAGATGAGCCACTCCTCCGTCTCGGGAACCCAGTAGGCGCGGATGCCCTCGAACACGGCGAGGCCGTAGTTGACCACCGCGGCGAGGATGCTGATTCTGGCTTCCTCTATGGGGCAGATCCTGCCCGCGAAGAACGCGTAGCGGCTCTCGATGAGCATGAACCCTCCTCGGGAATCAGACGACGAGGCTTTCCGACCCCGCTTCTTGCCAGCTCTCGGAGTCCGGACGAACCTGCTTCAGCGCAAGGCCCAACTTGCGAATACCCGTGACGATCGCGTCGGGTGCGTGGCACGCGTAGCAGAGGCGGATGTGGTCGCTGCCTCCCCCTTCGGCGTGGAAGAGAGGACCCACCATGAACCCGAGCCCAAGCTCTGTCGCCTTCTCGAGCAGCCGCCGGCTGTCGACACCCTGCGGAAGCCGTGCCCAGATGAAGAGGCCGCCGTGGGGAAGGTCAAACTGGAGCTGGGGGCAGTACCGGCGCAGCGCCGCCGCCATGGCGTCTCGCCGCTCGGCGTAGATCGGACGGACGTACTGCAGGTGCGCGTCGAGCAGCCCTCGCTTGCAGAACTCATAGATCGCTGCTTGCGCGAGGCTGTTCGTGAAGAGATCGATCACGTTACGCAGCGTGCCGAGGCGCTGTACGAGGTCGGCGGGCGCGGCGAGCCAACCGACTCGCAGTCCCGGGAACACGGCCTTCGAGAACGTTGACACGTAGAGGACGAGTTCGTGGTCGTCCAGCGAGCGCAACGTCGGCACGCGGGGACCGTCGAAGCGGAGGGCGGCATACGCGTCGTCTTCCACCACGGGCAAGCCGTGGTCGGCGCAGATCGCGAGCAACTTGCGGCGCTTCTCGATCGAGAGGAGGCTTCCTGTGGGGTTGTGATAGGTTGGCACGACATAGAGCAGCTTGGCGCGCACGCGCCCAAGCGTCGCCTCGAGGCGGTCAAGATCGATGCCCTCGGCGCCGCATGGGACCGAGACGAGGCGTGCCCCTGCGGTTCGGAACGCGCGGAGCGCTCCGGAGTAGGTGGGCGCCTCGACGAGCACCGTGTCCCCCGGCTCGACGAAGGCTTGGGCGATCAGGTGGAGTCCCTGCGTGGACCCCGACGTGATGAGAACGCTGTCCGGCGCGCACCCGATGTGCTCGGCAATCCAGCTGCGCAGCGGCGGATAGCCGTCCACAGGGCACCACTGCAGGAGCTTGGCGCCCTGTTGGTGAAGGACCTCACCCGTGATCTGTTGGAGGACCTCTGCGGGATAGAACTCGGGCGACGGCAGTCCGCCGGCGAAGGACAAGAGGTCGGCCCGCGACAACATGCGCCACACGTCCTCGTACTCGGGGCTCTGTCGCCTCACCCGTTCCGTCAGCAGAAGATCCCAGTTCGGACGGTTCCTTGCCTGCGATGTGCGGTCGCTCACGCGAGTTCCGCGCCCCACGCGACCCTCGATCCATCCTTCTCGCGTGAGCTGCTCATAGGCGCGAACAACCGTGCTCCGGCTCACGCCAAGGTCACGGGCGAGATCCCGCGTCGTCGGAAGTGGGTCGCCGGCCCCGAATGCGCCGCGCTCGAAGTCGCCGCGGAGTGAATTCGCGATCC
Source organism: uncultured Thermotogae bacterium (assembly GCA_964447445.1). Lineage (GTDB taxonomy): Bacteria > Bipolaricaulota > Bipolaricaulia > UBA7950 > UBA9294 > CAIOGO01. Next base: position 7,499 of record CAYUSW010000047.1, on the reverse strand, counting down.
GGACGTGCAAAGGCTCTGCGCTCTCCTGTGCCAGTTCCGCCGCGAGGTTCATACCAACCTCCTTCTGGTTGGAACCAAAGCCAGCGTAGATGGTTCTCCTGCCGCCTTCAAGTTCGATTGGCTCAACCAATGCCCGGCGGAGGATGTCCCCGACTTCCGGTTGGGAGACGACGGTGGGAGGATCCGGAGCACGCGGACCAATGGAGCGGAGATCGTGCCTGGCTCACCCAGTCGCCCGCAGGGCTATGCCGTGCAGCGAACGGCGGCCCGCGCCACCGACTCGTTATCGTCGGCGAACACGAACTCCGCTTCCACCGAATGGCCGGCGAGGACGAGCGGGAGCCAGTGCGGATCATCGCGCCACATCTGGTGGAACGGAAGGCCCGTGATGGGGAACCACGCCGGACGCATCTCGTCGGACTCGCGCGGGTCGCCCTGCCACGTCCAGGCGACGAACAGCATGACGTCGTGATCGAAATCAGCGTTCGCCGGGAAGACGAACGTCAGGCGCCCGGACGGCACGAGACTCTCGGGACGCACGTTGATCCCCGCCTCCTCCTCGATCTCGCGCGCCGCGGCATGCCGAGCACTCTCGCCGGGCTGGATCTTGCCGCCGAGGCCATTGTACTTGCCGCGTCCGAAGCCGCGCTTCTTGAGGCCAAGAAGGACGTCGTCCGGTTCACCCTTCCGAATGAGAAAGCACAACGTCGCCTGCTTCATTGCTCGACCTCCGCGGAGAGCGTACCGGGCGCTGGGAGGGCCTGCACTCTCTTCGGCCGGTGCGCCGGTCGACCCTCGGGAGTAGAATGCGCGCCTCACGTTGTGAAGGGAGTGCGCTTGCAGACGACGCTCATTCGCGGCGGCACCGTCGTGGACGCGGGGCGGCGAGCGAAGGTCGATGTCCTGATCCGCGACGATCACGTCGAGCGCGTGGGTCTCGGAATCCCCGCTTCGGCCGACCGCGTGATCGACGCCACGGGCCTCTACGTCCTTCCTGGCGTCGTCGACGTCCACACGCACCCCGTCTACGTGGACGACCTGGCGAGCCTCCCCGTCACCGCGGCGCACGGCGGGGTGACGACGGTGATTCACTACGCCTACGCCAAGCCCGGGACGAGTCTTCTCGAAGCCATCCGAGGCTTCCGCGCGGAAGCCGAGAAGGTGTCGATTCTCGACTTCGGCCTTCACGGGGGAATCTTCGACGCGAAGCGCCAGTCGAGCGAGATTCCGGGCGCCGTCGCGCAGGGTGTAACGTCGTTCAAGATGTTCATGACGTACGCCAAGCTCGGGTGGATGACCGACGACTACCAGCTCATGCGCACCCTCGACATCCTCGGGAAAGCGGGCGGGATGGGCATGGTGCACGCGGAGAACGGCCTCGCCACCGACTACCTCGAGGACGCCTGCAACGAGGCGAAGGTCGACGCAGTCGAGGCGTTCGTCCGGACCCGGCCCGCGGCTCTCGAAGCGGAGGCGGTCGGGCGGGCGATTGCGATGGCCGAAGTCGCGGGCTGTCCTCTCTACATTCCTCACGTCAGCGCGGCGCGAGCCCTCGATGTCATTGCCGCCGCGCGGCGCGCCGGACGGCGCGTCTACTCCGAGACGTGCCCTCAGTATCTGACGCTCACAAACCGCGACCTCCTGAAGAAGAAGGCGCTGCTCAAGATTGGGCCTCCGCTTCGCGATGACGCAGACCGGGACGCTTTGTGGCGCGGCCTCGCGGACGGGGCACTCGACGTGGTCGCGAGCGACCACGCGGCGAAGGACAAGCGCGTCGAGGATGACTTCTTCGCTGCTCCCTACGGCTCTCCGCAGGTGGAAACGATGCTCCGGCTGGTCCACGAAGGCGTCACGAGGGGCCGGCTGTCGCTCGAGCGTATGGTTCGCGTTCTCTCCGAGAACCCGGCGCGGGTCTTCGGGCTCCATCCGAGGAAAGGAACGCTTGCCCCCGGAAGCGATGCCGATCTCGTCCTGTTCGATGCGTCCACGAAGGCTCGCATCGAGCATCGAACGCAGCACTCGCGCGCTTCCTACACCGCGTACGAAGGCCTCGAGGTCGCGGGCGCTCCCGTTCTCACGATGCAGCGCGGCGAGATCCTCGTCGAGCGGGGGGAACTCCGCGCGAGGCCCGGTCGCGCCCGCTTCTTGAGGACGGCCGCGGGCAAGACCGACGTGCGGGAACTCAGCTAACGCGGACCAGAAGGAGACCGAGATGACGAAGCTGTCGAAGAAGGACGTCCTGCGTGCCGACCAGTTCACGGCGACCGACGTCGACCTCATCCTGTCGCGCGCCTCCGCCTACGAGGCGGCGCTCGCCTCCGGAAAGGAGCTTGACGAACTGCGCGGGAAGATTCTTGCGACGCTCTTCTTCGAGCCCAGCACACGCACGCGGCTCTCGTTCGAGGCGGCCATGCAGCGGCTCGGCGGCCGCGTTCTTTCGGTGTCGGAGGCGAAGTCGACGTCGGCGTCGAAGGGCGAGTCGCTACACGACACGATCCGCACCGTGGACGGCTACGCCGACGCGATTGTGATCCGCCACCCGGAGATCGGGGCCGCGGAGGTCGCGGCGCGTGCGACGTCGAAGCCAGTTCTCAACGCCGGAGACGGCGCCGGAGAGCATCCGACGCAGTCGCTCCTCGATCTCTACACGATTCGCAAGGAGCAGGGCCGGGTCGACGATCTGACGGTGGCCCTCGTCGGGGACCTCAAGCACGGCCGCACGGTGCACTCTCTCGCGGCGCTCCTGTCCCAGTTCCGAGTCTCGTTCCTGTTCGTGTCGCCTTCCGAGCTGCGCATGCCGAAAGAGACTACCGATCGGCTGAAGGCGAGGGGCGTCTCGTTCCGCGAGACGGACAACCTCGGCCGAGCCCTCGGGGATGCCGATGTCGTCTACATGACGCGCATTCAGCGCGAGCGCTTCGCGGATCCGGCGGCGTACGACCGGCTCAAGGATGCCTACGTGCTGACGCGCGCTGGGCTGGCTGCGGCGAAACCCTCGATCACCGTCATGCATCCCCTTCCACGCGTGAACGAGATTGCGACCGACGTGGACGATCTTCCCGGCGCCGCCTACTTCCGGCAGTCGGCGAACGGCGTTCCCGTGCGGATGGCTCTCCTCGCGCTTCTCCTCAGTTAGGCGCTGACTGGTCGCGCAAGCTCCGACTCGCCGGACGCCTTCTTCTGTGGCCGGAGGACGAGCGCGTTCGACATCGCCGCTGCGTCGACCAGGACAACGGTTCCAGGCTGGATTTCGCCGGCGACGATCCTCGATGCGAGCGGGTTCTCGACCAATCGCTTGAGGGCACGGGCGAGCGGACGAGCACCGTAGTGCGGGTCGAACCCTTCCTTCGTCAGGATGCGCTTGGCCTCGGCGGTCACGGTGACGCGGACGTCCTGCTCGGCGAGGCGACAGTTCAGGTCGGCGATCTTGAGGTCGACGATCTTCTCGATTGCGTCTTGAGACAAGGGGTGGAAGACGATCGTCTCGTCGATCCGGTTCAGAAACTCCGGTCGCAGCGTGCGCTTGAGCTGGGCCTCGACCTCCTGGCGGATCTCCGATTCGTTCGCCTCGGTCTGGAAGAACTCGCTGCCGACGTTCGACGTCATGATGACGATCGTGTGTCGGAAGTCGACCGTGCGTCCGTGCCCATCCGTGAGCCGTCCCTCGTCGAGGAGCTGCAGCAAGAGGTTCATCACTTGGGGATGAGCCTTTTCGAGCTCGTCGAACAGGATGACCTGATAGGGACGTCGCCGCACGGCTTCGGTGAGCTGGCCGCCCTCCTCGTACCCGATGTAGCCGGGAGGCGAGCCGATGAGGCGCGCCACCGCGTGCTGTTCCATGTACTCCGACATGTCGATGCGCAAGAGCGCCTGGTCGCTGCCGAACAGGAATGCCGCGAGCGCCTTGGCGAGTTCGGTCTTCCCCACGCCGGTGGGTCCGAGAAAGAGGAACGTCCCGATCGGCCGCCGCGGATCCGACAGCCCGGCGCGCGAGTGGCGGACGGCCTGCGCGACGGCGCGGACGCCCTCCTCCTGGTCCACCAGGCGGGCGTGGAGAGCATCCTCCATCGAGGCCAACCGCGAGCGCTCCTCTTCAAGCATGCGCTCGGCCGGGATGCCCGTCCACTGCGACACGAGGGTTGCGATGTCGCCCTCGCCCACCGTGTCGCCGGTGCCATTCACGCGCAGGCGGCTGGCCGCTTCATCCACCAGGTCGATGGCCTTGTCCGGCAGGAACCGCTCGGCGATGTAGCGCTCCGCCAGGGTCACGGCGGCGTGGATTGCAGCGTCCGTGATCTTTACGTGGTGGTGGGTCTCGAGCGTCCCGCGGAGCCCCTCGAGGATCTGAATGGTCTCGTCGAGGCTCGGTTCCGGAACGAAGATCTTCTGGAAACGGCGTTCGAACGCGGAGTCTTTCTCGATGTGCTCGCGGTACTCGTCGAGTGTCGTTGCGCCGATGAGCTGGAACTTGCCGCGTGAGAGGGGCTCCTTCAGCATGTTCGACGCGTCGATCGCGCCTTCGGCCGCCCCCGCCCCCACGAGCATGTGCAGCTCGTCGACAAACAGGATGATCTCGCCGGAGCGGGCCTCGATCTCCCGAATCACCGCCTTGAGGCGATCTTCGAACTCCCCGCGGAACTTCGACCCCGCGACCATCGACGCGATGTCGAGCGACACGATTTCCTTGTTCTTGAGCGTATCCGGCACGTCGCCGACCGCCATGCGCAGCGCGAGCCCCTCGACGACGGCCGTCTTCCCGACGCCCGGTTCGCCGATAAGAACCGGGTTGTTCTTGCGCCGACGCGACAGAATCTGTTCCATGCGCAGGATCTCCTCGCCCCGGCCGATCACGGGGTCGAGTTCGCCACGCTTCGCCATCTCGGACAGGTTCGTCGAGTACTTTTTCAGGATCTGATAGCGCTCTTCCGACGTCTGGTCCGTGATGCGCTGCTCGCCGCGGACGTCGCGCAGTGATGTGTAGATTGCCTCCGGCGTGATCTGATGACGGCCGAGGACGCGCCGCAGCTGTGGGTCGGTGGTGCGACTGATTGCGAGCAAGAGGTGGTCCGTGCCGATGAACTCATCGTGGAGTCGGTCAGCCTCCATCTGCGCGTCGGAGACGACCGAGTCGAGGCGGGGCGTAATGTAGACCTGGCCGCCCACCGGGCCGCTGATCGAGGGTTTTGCCTTCAGCAAGAGGTCGAGATCCTTCGCCAACGCGTCGGGCTTGACGCCCATCGCCTGCAACAGCTCGTGCCCGACGCCCTCCTTGCTCACGAGGACGTAGGCGATGTGCTCGACGTCAAGTTGGTTGTGCTTGTAGCGCGTGAGGAGATCTTGCGCTTCGCGAAAGAGCTCCTGCGCTCCCTCAGTCATCTTGTCAAATCGGATCATGGCTCACCTCTCGTCTTAGCAGTCGCGCCTATAGATTGCTAATCGCAGTGTAGACAGTCCCTCTACAGAAGTCAAGCGCGGGAAAGAAGGGGACTAGCGCAGCGCCTTCAGTGCCATGTTTACGGCCGCGTAGAAGAGGATGACGCCGAAAAGCTGCCGCAACCGACGGCGTGGGATGCGCTCGCCGAGGAAGGGACCGAGCTGTGCGCCGATCACACTCCCGACGATGAGCGGGAGCGCGAGCTCGAGGCGCACGTTCCCTTGGAGGAAGTGCGTAGCGGCAGCGAACGCCGAGGAGGGGACCATGACGAACAGGCTCGTCGCGATAGCCGGAAGAATGCCGAGACCTAGGAAGAGGGCGAGCGAGGGGACCATGATGGTGCCGCTGCCGATTCCGAGGAGCCCCGAGCCGAGTCCGGCCACGAGACCGATGGCCGTGCCGACGGCGTACGCGCGAGCGCCCTCGATCCGGCGTCCGTGGCCTTCGTGGACGTCGCTCGTCGCCCTGCCTCGCAGCATCATGGCGATCGGGTAGAGAAGGAGGACGGCGAACGCCACGGCGAGCCAGCGCGAATCGATCGCGGTCGTCAAACGAGCGCCGAGCCATGCGCCGAAGAGACTCGTCGGCAGAAGCGAGAGTCCGGCGCGGACGTCGATGACACGGCGGCGCGCATAGGCCACGGTCGCAGACAGACTGGTGAACGTAATCGTCGCGAGGCTCGTTCCCGCGGCCTCCTGCACCGAGCCGACGAGACCCGTCAGGGTGAGAAGGGGAACGATGAAGATGCCGCCTCCCACTCCGAGGAGACTCGACAGGGTACCGATGGCGAGCCCGGCCGCGCCCAAGAGGAGAGAGATCGCGGGATCGAACGTCATGGCGGGGCTCACTATAGCGCAAACCCCCTCGTTCTCTCATGTGCGATTGGACGCCCGGCGGCCTCCCGGCTAGAGTCGGAGGTTGGACCCGAGGAGGGATGCCCTGATGCCGATGCCGACCCGTGAAGAGGCCCTGGCGCTTGTTCGGGAGTGGAACTCAAACGAGAGCCTGATCAAGCACGCGCTGGCGGTAGAAGCCGCGATGCGAGCCATGGCGCGCGCTCGAGGCGAGGACGTCGAGTTCTGGGGCGCGGTCGGCCTGGTGCACGACCTCGACTACGAGCGCTTCCCCGAGCAGCACCCCCACGAGGGGGCGCGCATTCTGCGGGAGCGCGGATGGCCCGAGGAGGCCGTCCACGCGGTCTTGTCCCACGCCTGGGGCATCGTGAGCGACGTGGAGCCGACTCATCCCATGGAGAAGGTTCTCTTTGCGATCGACGAGCTGACCGGCCTCGTCACCGCGGCCGTTCTCGTCCGGCCGTCGAAGAGCCTGGCCGACTTGTCGGTCTCGTCGCTCAAGAAGAAGTGGAAGGACAAGGGATTCGCCGCGGGAGCAAATCGCGACGTCATCGCCCGCGGGGCGGAGATGCTGGGGATGAGCCTCGATGACCTGATGGCCGCGGTGATCGCGGGGATGACGGAGGCGGCGTCGGCCCTCGGTCTCGACGGATCGGCGGGCGCGCCCAGCGCGCAGAGCTCAGGAGGGTAGCGTGGCGGATCGAACGCGTGAGGTGGGCCGGTGGTCGCTCGTGGACCTGATTCCGACGAAGTCCGGGCCGGAGATGGAGAAGGCCTTCGCGGGTCTCGACGACGGCGTGCGCGCCGTCGAGGCGTGGCGAGGGAAGCTGGACGCCGCGATGACGAAGGAGCTGTTTGCCGCCCTCGTCCGCGACATCGAGCGCACGGCCCACGCAGCGTCGACCTTGCGCGGGTACGCGACGCTCTGGTTCTCCGAGGAGACCGGGAACGCGGATGCGTTGTCGTTCCAGCAGCGAGTCAACACATCCCTCGCGGAGGCGCAGAATCGCTCGCTCTTCGTCGAGTTGTGGTGGAAGTCGCTCGACGAGAAGAACGCGCGACGCCTCCTCTCCGCGTCCGGTGATACGGCCTACTACTTCGAGAGCCTGCGCCGATTCGCGCCGTACACGCTTGCGGAGGCGGTCGAGCAGGCGATCAACGTCAAAGACGTCAACGGAATCCGCGGCATCACAACGATCTACGACATGATG
>CAYUSW010000046.1:0-4648 GCA_964447445.1 uncultured Thermotogae bacterium | reverse complement strand
CAGATAGGCCGCATGGAACTCATCGGCCAGGCCCTCGGGTGTCTCACGCTCGACATCGATGCCGAGCTTCCGATAGTAGTCGAGGAGTGGAAACCCGAAGACGCTGCGGTAGAAGCTGCGCGGCACGACCGGCAGCCCGCGGCGAATCAGCATGGCGTTGATGGAGCGCAAGGCGAGATCGACGTCGTCGACCAGCGTTCCGTTGAAGTCCCAGATGATGCTGTCCCAGCGACCGGCCACGTCTTCCCCTCCTAGCTCCGCATGGCATGTTCCCTCACGCGCCCTCGCGACGCACGACAGCGGGGACACTCACCGCATTTCATGGACGCAGAAGAGGGAACAAGGTGTGTGGCCCTCGAAGGCCTGTACCGCTCGGTCCCGTGCCTCGGGGGAGAATCTGCTTGGCCGTGCCATGGCCCCATCCTCTCAAGGAATGCGGTCTCCGGCAATCCCGGGGCGGTTCGGTCCGCGTGCCACGCCGAGTGCAGGACACACCGTCTGCGGCCTTTCGTTGCGTCCTGGCAAAGGGTGGCTCTCTGCCTCTAGGGACCTCCGACGAAGAGAGGCTCGGGTCCTAGGTCCTTTTCCTCTTTGACTCCGTTCTCGCCTGGATTCTCAAAGTGGAACTGGTACCAGTAGTTGGTCCATAGAGACAGCTGCTCATCCGGCTTGGTCGTGTACGTGTAGTCTCCATCTGCGAGCTTGCCCGATGCCCAGGTCATGTGGAAGGTCGTGCCCTCCTCGGGGGACTGGCCCATTTTGTACACGACCACTTGGCGCACGGTCGGCGCGACTCCGTCGTCGTCCCGGTAGTGGACGGTGAATGTCACAGTGGCTCCAACGCTGGTGGGAACGCACGTCGCAGCTCCATTCGACAGCGAAATGGGCTGTGCCGCGCCGAACGTGAACACGAACTCATCGGCCAAACCGGCCGAGGCGCCCACGCCGACTCGTCTGAATCGAAGCTCGGCATTGCCTGCCGTGCGAGCCTTGAACAGGAATACATAGGAACCGGTATCGAGCTTCTGCGCTCCCCGGGAGTCTGGGAGGAAGTCGCCCCGCTGGTCGCCCACCCACAGAGGCGACAGGACCCCTTCGGCCAACAGCGTGTCCCAGCAAGCCGCCTCGATCTCCCACCGCCATCCCGAAGAGGCTCTCTCGTCCTCGCCGCGGAATTGGACGGCGATGGCGTTTCCCGGCTTCGGCGTGTGGTTGTACATGCCGACGTCATCCTCGTCGGCGTGAGGATAGGGCGCATGGCGGAAGTCACTGGGCAAGAAGACCACTTCGTTGCGGTCGCGGAACTCCATGAGCGCGTAGTAGCGGGATTCTGCGGAGCGTCCCGCCATGCCCACGCCCGGCGCAAGCCATGTGTCGACATCGCCGAACCCGTACGCATCGCTGAGTGGACCCCCGTACCTCCAGCTCACGCGCCACGCGTTGGCGAAGCTGCCGATGTAGGGGCCCAAGAACCCCAGCTGTGGGTCAGGGAAGGGCACGCGCTCCTGTCCGATGACCTCGGCTTGGAGTGTGGCTCCGTAGGGATTGGCGAATCCCCAAGCAAGGTCTCTCGCGAGCGGCAGGGGCATGTACTGCTCGCCGCTCACCTGAACAAGCTCGGGGGCCCCTGTGTAGGGCACGATTTCGACGCCGTGGAGGTCGACGCCATCCGAGGCTCGGTGCACGTAGGACAAGACGTCAGGCGCGCCGATCTTCCTCGTCCGGAGAATGTAGCAGTCAGAGGAGACGCCGCTGTTCGGGTCGACTCGGCGGACAGTCCCCAAGACGTCCGTCTCGATGCGTGGGCCGGCCTGCACCTCTGGGTCTATGTCGGGGGTCGCGTCGCGGTACACCCAGTGAGCACCGAGGAATAGGGGAAACGGGTCGCTGGCCGGGTCAAGCGGCTCCGCATTCTCTGCTGAGCTGCCCTGGTCAGGCGGCACGAGCGGCGTAGGGCCGTTCGATCCGTCGGGGTGAAAGAAGTACTCACACGAGGAAAGGAAGAGCGCCGCCGTCACGAGACATACGGCGGCAAGCCCACGCGCCCAGGATCTCGACATCTTCCCCACCTCCGCCTGCCCGCGAGGCCATTCCTGTTCCATGCCCACCGGCGCGGACGCCAAGGATCATAGTACCTCAGGGCCAACTGCGAGGGAGACGCCGCGAGGGGAGGCCGCGTGCTAGAAGCCGCGGTCGTGATAGTCGCGCTCGAGGTACTCGGCCACCTTGGCGGGGTTGTACCCGGCGAGTTCGACAACGCGGCGTACGGGAAGCGGCTCGCCGAACGCGACGTGAACGGGATGGCGGAACCGCATCCTGCCGATGGCTCGGACGAGCGGGTTCGGCGACAGGAGTTGGAGAACCCCAGTGGTGGGGATGTTCGTGATGCTCCAGGGGACGACGTAGGCTGGGCGGGTGCCCGAGTCGTGCGCCAGTCCGACCACAATGACGCCGATGCCTGGTCGCCAGGCTCCTTTGCGTTCGCGCGGGTCCGGCGCGATGACGAGCCCGCCGCCGTGACGTACATGGTCCACCGCCTGTACGAGCGAGGTCCGGTTGCGCGCGCGTGCGTCCTCGCGATCGATTGCTGCCCCAAGGAGGAAGGCGATCCGAGCCCCTGCGGGGGGGACAAGACGTCTCCGACCCGTGCCCTTCTCGCGCGTGCGCGCAGCTGCGTAGACGGGGAAGGAGTATCGTCCGATGTTGGGACCCATCCCTGCGATGTGACTTGCCGCCACCATCTTGAGGTCCGAGCGATCGAGCGCCGCGGCAAGCAGGAGTGGCGTCAGGGCGGCCCCGCGCTGGCCGTAGAAGACGACGGGGGCGGACAAGATGTCCTGCGCCCCACGCTCGGGCATGTCGATCTGCCAAGGGATCCGCAGCCGAGCCAGGACTCCCCGTGACGCAGCGCACAGCCCGAGTTCGCCGATGAGTTGGTCAAGCTCTCTGGCCTCGTCAAGAATCGGCGCGACCGGCACTGCGAGGCTGACGAGTCCGCACAGGGCTTTGTATGTCACACTCCGCTGACGCGCCTCGGCGTGAGCCCCGTGGAGTTCCTCGATGCCGCCGCGGTTGTAGGCGGACCGCAGGGATCTCAAGATGTCGCGAGCGGTTCCTGCGTTTTCGCGATCGTGGCCCTCGAAAGAGCGATTCGTCATGACCGCATTCTACGGGACAGAACGCTTCGGAAAGAAGGGGCCCCGCACCCAGCGTTCCTCACGAAGGCGAACCTGCCAGGCGACGCGCGCCCGACGAGAAAGGAACGAGGGCCAACCCGGGAGTCGACCCTCGTTCGAGGCTCCGCGTGATGCGATCAGCAAAAGAGGCGCGTCGCGGCGGCAGGCGCCCTGACGGCGCCGCATGCAGCTTGGGCCTGCGCTAATTCCCCCGACAGGAAGGCGGAATACGCGCTCATGTCGAAGTGCCCGTGGCCGGAGAACCCAATCAAGAGTGTCTTCGGCGTTCCGGTCGCGGCGCAGTCCCGTGCGATCTCAACCGCGGCGTGCACCGCGTGCGCCGTCTCAGGTGCCGGGACGATGCCCTCGGTTCTGGCGAACAGAACGGCGCTCTCAAACACGGCGAGCTGCTCGTAGGCAACGGGCTCGACCACGCCGTCCTCCACGAGACGGCTGACGATCGGCGCCATACCGTGATAGCGCAGACCGCCGGCGTGAATCGCTGGGGGCACGAAGCGATGGCCCAGGGTGTGCATGCGAAGAAGTGGCGTCGTCTCGGCCGTGTCGCCGAAATCATAGCGGAATTCACCGCGCGTGAGGCTGGGGCAAGCTGTCGGCTCCGCGGCGACGAATCGGATCGTGCGCCGCTCCTCGCGAGCCTTTCGATAGAAGGGGAGGGCAATGCCGCCGAAGTTCGAGCCGCCGCCCACGCAAGCCAGAACCACGTCGGGCGACTCCCCTGCGATCTCCATCTGCCGCTCGGCCTCAAGGCCGATGATCGTCTGGTGGAGGAGAACATGGTTGAGCACGCTGCCGAGCGAGTATTTCGTTCCGTCGCTTGTGCGCGCAGCCTCGACGGCCTCGGAGATGGCGAGCCCGAGGGATCCGGGAGTGGCTCGGTCTTCGGCCAGCGCGTCGCGCCCAGCCTTTGTTTCCTTCGACGGCGAGGCATGGACGCGCGCTCCGAAGAGCGACATCAGCGCCTTGCGGTACGGCTTCTGGTCATAGGAGCCGCGCACCATGAACACCGTGCAGCCCATGCCGAAGGTCTGGCAGGCGAAAGCGAGCGCACTGCCCCACTGACCGGCTCCCGTCTCCGTAGCCAGATTCCGCGTGCCTTCCGCTTTGTTGTAGAACGCCTGAGGCACGGCGGTGTTTGTCTTGTGCGATCCCGTAGGGCTCGCACCTTCATACTTGAAGTAGATGTGGGCCGGCGTGCCCAGCGCGCGTTCGAGGTGAACGGCACGCAGGAGCGGCGTGGGTCTCCAACTGCGATAGACGTCGAGCACGGGCTCCGGAATGTCGATGTAGCGGTCCGTCGCCATCTCCTGCTCGACGCACGTGCGGGCAAAGAGGCCGAGGAGCGCCTCCGGCTCGATCGGCTCGTTCGTCGCCGGGTGAAGCGGGGCATCGAGTGGAGTGGGGAGATCGGGCAGGACGTTATACCAACGCTTTGGCAGGTCGTTCTGGTC
>CAYUSW010000045.1:0-2693 GCA_964447445.1 uncultured Thermotogae bacterium | reverse complement strand
GGCTCCATGCCTTCTCCCCACAACTCTGCGCGCTCTGCTGTAGAGACCACTTGTTGTTCGCAACGTGGGACCACAGAGGAGGCAGAGAAGGCAGGATTCTTGTTCCTTGGGAAAACACATGTAGTACGCTAGCGTCGCTTGACAGACACTGACTACGCTGTCGTTGAATTAGGGGAGCTGACAACTGGTTCCCCTCTTTCTTCTTCACTGAGGGATTAAGCTCTTGATACCCCAGCGACCTGCTGCTGTGCCTGGCCATGGCCCGCCCATTCCGGGGCCTCGCTCTCGTTCCTGGTATCCTAAGGAAGCACGCAGGGCGTGCGCCGTGCTGCGGACTACACAGTGTCGGGCCCGCGGCGCGAGTGCCCACCTTGACACAATCGGCAAGGAATCGATATCGTGGTCTCGCGGCCTCGGGGCCACGAGGGGGAGGAGGAACTATGACGGCGAAGGGAACGAGACGAGTACTGGCCAGCTTCTTGGTCGCGGCCGCCCTTGTGGGGCTCTCGATGGCGGGGGGCGCGGTGACGGTGGCGGTGAAGACCAACAGTGGACACGTGCTGCAAGGCGTCCTGTCCGGACTCGGCCCGACGCTGCGGCTCCAGGATCCCACCCCTCCCGTGGGGCCCGCGGCGCAATTCGACATCCCCCTCGCGGCGATCGAGCAGGTGTGGGTCAACTTCCCGCGCGTCGTCATTGAGACAGTCGACCACGTGATCGTTGGCCCCTACTCGGCGTTTGCCGGGATCGCTCAGCTGCTCAAGATCGAAGACGCGGGAAGCGTAACGGAGGTGCCGTTCGCCGCGATCCAGGCGATCGCGTTCAACGGTGCCGCGTTCCATCCCTTGCCGCGCGAGTGGCTCGGCCGCGACTGGCTGAACCAACGAGGCTACGTGGTGAACAAGACGGCCGGAGTGATCGGACAGGCCTCCACGGTGGCCGCGGAAGTCGAAACCCAAGCCGTGACCACTCCGCTCGTGGATGCGGGCGACGAGGTGATTTGGAACGGCGCTGCAGCCGTCGAGCCGGCGCCGGCGGCGCCGAGCGGGGAGCTTCCGTGGTGGATCGCGCTGGTCGCGCTGGCTGTCGTTGTCGCCATCTTCTTCCTCATTCCAACAGGCAAGGGGGCGTGAGGCACAGCCTCAAGAGGCATAGCCTCAAGAAGCATAGCCCTAAGAGGTGGGGCGGCGGAGCTTCCGCCCTCGTGGCCATGGTCGTCGTCCTCACGTCAGCGGCGGGAGTCGGGGTGAACGCGTCGCAGGTTCATGCCGAGTCGAAGCACTTCATCATCACCTACGAGGTGGGCACGTCGTTCGACTACGCGCAGCTCGTGCAGCGCGGCCTCGAGGCGGCCTATGACCTCTTCGTCGTGCGTTCGGCCTTCGCAACCTTCCCCGCGGCCGTCCTTGTGACCATTCCGGACGAGGAGACCGACAGCATGGGCGCGGAGTACCTCGAATCGGACGACGCCGGGAATCCGTTCCCGCTGATCGAGATCGCGCCCGAAGCCTCGATGCAAGTCGCCGCTGACGCGGCCTCGACGGGCCTGTCGCTCGCGGACGCCGTGCTGTCGACCACGGCGCACGAGTTCTTCCACGTGCTCCAGGATTACGCGTCGCTCAACGGGGCAGGCGACGTCTCGGAGGCTGCGTTCATCGAACCCCTTGCCACAGCCGTTCAGGAGGTCGCGGCGCCGAACGCCAACGACTACATCGACGCGGCCGCTGACTTCCTCCTCGCGCCCGACGCGATGTTCTTCTTCGATCGCGGCTACGACGGAGGGCTCTTCTGGGTCTTCGTCCTCGACCGATACGGCGGTCTCGACGCCGTCCGCCGCGTGATGAAGACGAGCGCAACCTACGACGGCAGCCAGGCGATCGACCGCGCGTTTGCCGCCGAGGGGTTCACGTTTCTCGATCTCTGGGCCAAGTTCGCCATCGCGCTCGCGACGAACACCCTGCCGGACGGAGGCGTGATCGCCAAGCTGCTCGCGTCGTGGCGCTCGGAGCTCGATCTTCCCGGTCTCAATCTTCCCCCGACACTAGCGGTTGCGGAATGGACCGGCGTCCAGACGGTGATGGATCGCGTCACCGAGACCTCGCCAGCCGATGCGCTCCTCGGCTACACAGACAGCGCCCTAGGAGCCCAGCTCCGCGTCGCTCACCCGTACGGCATCGACGTCGTGTCCATCCGCCCGAAGTCGGCCGCACCCCTCGCCATCTCCGTCACCGCGTCCACGGCCACCGACTTCCGCGTCGCCGTCGTAGGACGAAGAGCCGACACGTGGGACCTCCTCTCCCCGTCGGGCCGCTACGCCCTCGTGCACAGTCCTCAGCGCTACGAGGAGCTTCGCATCCTCCTGACCCGCGGCGAGACCGGCACCGGCTCGTACGCGGTGCGCCTGTCGCCCGGGTGATCGGCCGACCCCTATCGCCGCTTGCGCCTCTCTTGGCATGGGCCTACCATACCGCGTGGAGGGATGACCGAACGGCAAGGAACCGCTCTCGAAAAGCGGCAAGGCGGCAACGCCCTCGGGGTTCGAATCCCCGTCCCTCCGCCAGGGGCTGAGCGGCCGCTACTCAGCCGGTGACCGGCCCTCGCGTATCGCGTAAGATAGGATGGTCAGGAGTTCCGCGACCGAAGACGTGCGGAACTCCTTAGCGATGCTCTGCATCGCCGCGATGCAGAGCATC
>CAYUSW010000044.1:0-9483 GCA_964447445.1 uncultured Thermotogae bacterium | reverse complement strand
ATGCGGTCGATCAGCCCGTACTCGACTGCCTGCTCCGCGGTCATGAAGTAGTCGCGGTCGGTGTCCTTCGCGATCTGCTTCGCCGACTTCCCCGTGTGCTCCGCGAGAACGCGGATGAGAAGGTCCCGAATGCGCAGCAGTTCCTCCGTCTGGATCTTCACATCGGCTGCTTGTCCCTGGGCGCCACCGAACACCTGGTGGAGAAGTATCCGTGAATTCGGCAATGCCGAACGCTTCCCCGCCGTGCCGGCCGTCAGGAGAGTGGCGGCCATGCTCGCCGCCTGTCCGATGCAGATCGTCGCCACGTCGCACTTGACGTAGCGCATCGTGTCATAGATGGCGAAGCCCGCCGTCACCGAGCCGCCGGGGGAGTTGATGTAGAGCCGGATGTCTTTCGACGGGTCCTTCGCGGCGAGGAAGAGCATCTGCGCGATGACGAGGTTAGCCACATCGTCGTCGATCGCGTCGCGCAGGAAGATGATTCGGTCTTCTAGGAGGCGCGAGTAGATGTCGTACGTGCGTTCTGCATGCCCGGAGTGATCGATGACGAAGGGAATCTGCGCGACCATTTAGGCCTCCTCTTTGATGACCGCGGATCCTCGCAGGATCCCGAGAAGACGCTCGGTCACCTTGGCCGAGCGATAGTCCTCCCAACGCTCTTCCGCCTTCAGCTGCGCGATGAAGCGCACTCCGTCCTCCCCCTCGGCCGCGGCGTCCGCGCGCGCGACGTCCTCGAGCTCGGGGTCGGCAATCGAGATGTTCTCTGTCTCGGCGAGTCGGCCGAGCACAAGCTCCCGACGGAGCCGCCGTTCGACGGAACTGCGCAGCTCCTCCCGAAGTTGAACCTCGGTCGTCGACCGTTCTTCCAGGTAGCGGTCAAACGATAGGCTCGAGCCGGGTCGCTCGAACGCCTGGCGAATGCGATCGACTTCCTCATCGACGAGCTCGAGCACAAAAGGCTCGGGCAGGGGAAGAGACGTCTTCCCCACGAGGGCGTCCATGAGGGCCGTCTCGACGGCACGGCGGTGTTGGCCTTCGCGGGAGGCCTCGAGCCGTTGGCGAACATCGTCACGTAGTGCACTCAGCGACTCGAATCCGGCGTCCTTCGCCAGCTCGTCGTCGAGGGAGGGCAGCACGACCTGCCGTAAACCGAGCACCTGGAGCGTCGTCCGCAGACGCTTGCCCTCTTCATGAGGAACGTCAATCTCGACCGCCTCGCCGACCTTGTGGCCGACAAGCGCGCCCGTCACGGGGTTGTCCTTCTCGGCGCGCGTGTCCCACTCTTCGGTCTTCTCGCGCACACGGACGATGTCGCCCTCCGATACGGTGTCGCCGTCGCGTTCCGCAAGCACACCGAACTGCCTCTGAATCTCCGTAAGCGCCTGGTCCACGTCGTCGGCGGCGACCTCGCGAAGGCGCGCCAGCGTCACCTCAAGGCCGCTGTACGTCGGGAGTTCGACTTTCGGGAGGACAGCGAAGGACACCTGGAACACGAGGCCCCCGTCCAGGGTTGGCGGCAACTCCTCCAGCTTGGGCGTCGAGACGGGATGCAGATCAAGCTGGGCGAGAGCAGCAGGAACGTGCTTGCGTTCGAGAGCCTCCTTGGCCTCAAGCGCGAAGACCTCCTTGCCGAAGCGCGTCTCGAGGACGTTCTTTGGAACTCGCCCCGGCCGGAAGCCGGGTATCCTGAGTTCATTGCCGTACTGCGCGTAGACGGCCTCGATCTCCAGCGACAGCTCTGCTTGGGGAATCGTAACGCGCACGGTCGCCGACGTGTCGCTGCGCTCTGCAATCTCGTACTGGACGTTGTTGGCCATTCCGCTCCGTGTTCTTCGTTCCGGTTCTGGTTCGAGCGCGGATTATACGCTCCAGTTGCGCGCTGAGCAAGGAAACGCTGACCCCATCGGGGCTATCAGCCCATAGCGTACAGCCACTGCGGGCCGAGAAGCCATCCCCACAACGGGGCAACGCCTGCGAACACGAAGTCCAAGCCCCCGACGAAGATGAGGCCGACGAGGATGAGGAAGCCGTATCGCTCGAGGTAGAGCATGGCCTTACGACCCTGCGTGGGAAGGAAGTACATGAGAACGCGGGATCCGTCCAGGGGAGGGATGGGGATCATATTGAACGCGGCGAGGATCACGCAGTAGACGACGAACATCCCGAGGACGAAGAACAGGGCGTAGAGTGCGTTGGCTCCCAACCCTTGGCGCAGAGCCAGCGTCTGGGCAAGTCCGGGAATCGCGGCAAAGCAGATCCGTCCAAGGAGAGCGATGCCCGCCGCCAGCGCCAGATTCGCCCCCGGACCAGCGAGAGCCACAAACAGCATGCCTCGGAACGGGTTCTTGAAGTGACTGGGGTTCACGGGGACAGGCTTGGCCCAGCCGAACAGCACAGTCCGCGAGGCTGGCGCGATGAGTTGAAGCACGGCAAGGGTCACGGGAACGAGGATGGTCCCGACAGGATCGACATGAGCGAGCGGATTCAGCGACAGTCGGCCACCGCTCTTGGCGGTCGGATCGCCCAGCTTCGAGGCCACGAACCCGTGAGCCACCTCATGGAATACGATGGCCATGAATACGGCGATGAGCGAGAGAACGATGTTGAGAATCGTGTCGATCGTCATGGCGTCTCCTCAAGCGTGACCGTCAGTGTACTGTCATGGGTGACGATTGCCAGTCCTGAAGGGCCTCGCCGCGGCTTCCTTACATGGCGTGCCTCGGCACAGACGACGGCCACCTTGCCGCGGCGATCGGCTTTGGAGTAGCGCGCCGCCAGGCGAGCGGCCTCCTGGACGACGCGGGGCGGGATCTCCGCCTCCCGTTCCCGACGGACAACCACGTGGGAACCCGGAACGTCACGGGCGTGCAGCCACAGGTCGCGCGGCCGTGCTTGGCGTACGAGTTGGTCATTCTGCGCGGAGTTGCGCCCGACGAGAATGACGTAGCCATCCACCTCGAATTGCCGCGGAGATGAGATGGGGGTCGGAGCTGCCTGCGTCGCTCTCCTCGAGACGACATCACGCACCGGAGCGCCGACTTCGCGCCCGGAGTCGAGGTCACGCAACGCGGCCTGCCACTGAGCTAGTTCGGCCTCTATGCGCTGGAGCCTCGCCGAGACCCTCGGCCGGCCTCGGTCCAGTTTCCGCGCCTTCCGGTAGAAGTCCTCCGCGTTCTCAATGCCGTTCCGCCGCGGCGAGACCGCGAAGGCGAGGCGCTCGCCGCCGGCGAGGTCTTCGCCTGCGACGGCCGCCGTCCCGCGACCGAGATCCGGAGCGTGCAGCATCAGGAAGTCGGCTCGGCGACGAAGTCCCTGAGCGTCCTCTGAGGCCGCAAGCCATTGTCGAAGAGCTCTCGCGGTGCGGGTGTGCCGACCGATCGCGTGAAGGATGCGCTCGCGCTCGGAACGATCTCGCACGCCGTCGCCCGCGTTCGGGCGCTCCGCGCAGAGGTCGAGCGCCTCACCCAACGAGCCCACAGCCGTCGCGTGATACGGGGGCGGGTAGAAGGTGGCTCTGCGGTGCTCCGGATCGACGTGCGGCTTTGGATCGACGACGTGAGTGAGGAGCACCTGAAGGGCATCGGCGACGCGATCCGCGTGCACGCTGTCAGAGGCCGGAGGGCTCGCCAGGGTGAGAAGGTCCTCGGCCGTGCAGCGCCCGACTCCGTCGAGGCCTTGGGCAAGGGCGCGCGCGGGGATGTCGCGCGTCAGGATCCGGGCAAGCTCGTCGGATGTCACCGTTCGAGGGTCGCTCTTCGGCTGAGCCACGAGGGGCGTGTACCGCGCGCCGACCGGGTTGCGGGGATCCTTGCGCAGGGAGCCCATCACGACCCCCTCCACCACCACGAGCACGTTGCCGCGAAGCCCTGTCAATTCAGCGATGAGCGTCGAGTCACGGCGCTCGCCGCCTTCCTGTCGCGCAACCTCGATTGACACCGAACGTTCCCATCCGGGCTGCCGGATCGAGCGGATGCGTCCGCCGCGCAGATGCTTGCGCAGCTGCATCACGA
This sequence comes from uncultured Thermotogae bacterium, assembly GCA_964447445.1. Taxonomy (GTDB): domain Bacteria; phylum Bipolaricaulota; class Bipolaricaulia; order UBA7950; family UBA9294; genus CAIOGO01. The sequence goes on along the minus strand of CAYUSW010000044.1, from coordinate 5,473 downwards.
AACTCGACGGCCGCTCAGGGTTCCGGAACGACCGCCCTGTCACGTGAAGGGTCGCAGCGCGCGGGGAAACAAGGACCGAGTGCTCGCCCGTTCCGAAGACGCGAAAGAGGAAGACACCCAGTTCCGGCTCGTGGATGGAACGTATGAGGGCTCCCTCCGCCGCTCGCCGAACCTCGACGAGCGATGCAGCAATCGCCAGACCATCCATGAGTCCTCCGGTTGCAGTTCCCCAGGCCCCAAGCTATACTGCGCGATTGTACCGCCGGCGTAGCTCAGTCGGTAGAGCTACGGTTTCGTAAACCGTGGGTCACTGGTTCGAATCCAGTCGCCGGCTCCAGAGGTAGAGTCCAGTCCACCGACATCAGGGCGATCCTGTGCCTCATCTCCCCTCAGGAAGACCCGCATCCTCTTTGCTGACCGACTCCGAGGCACCTGGTTTGAGACGATCCGGACAAGCCCGGAAGGCGCCAAGAGACTACCAGCCCCATCTTCGTCAACCGGCAACGACACGCCCCTCGACTCAGTCCACGGCTTCGCAGCTCATCTTGGGCGCGGGTTTGGCGTCACGCGGATCCTAGCCATGGCGCCACCGTCTATGCTGTGCGGCATGACGGATGCATCGATCTGGTCACCCTCTTCGACTGCGAGTCCGCCGGAGACACCGGCGGTTCGGCCGCCAATCCGGTGACGCGGCGCACGTCCTGGGGGGCCGTCGGAGTCTACCCGCGGGCGGGGTCTCCCCTGCCGAGAACCGTGGCACGCGACGGAGCGGGGGCGTTTGGAGTAGCATGCCGAGACGTGAGGACGAGGGGAGACCACGAGTAAGACGGGAGGAAGCATGCAGTGGATATTCCTAGTACTGGTGATCATCGCCCTAGGCCTCGCGTCCCAGAGCGACTAGGTAGATATCGTCAACGCACGCGTTGCCCCCCCGCCAGACCGATCTTCTCCCGCGCACTTCTCGACCGTTGGGGCGACCGCCCATGCCGCGCGCCGGCTGCCCAAGCGCATCGGGACACGAGTCTCCTCGGGACAGGGCAGGAGCGCACTGCCCTCCACTGGAGAACGCTACGATGACTCGTTGATTCCGCCGATCGCGGCGGCCAGAAAGGGGTGAGAGGGAGTGAGTGACCTGACCAAGTTCGCAGTGATCGGCGCCATCATGGGAGCGCTCCTCCTTGCCGGTCTTCTCCTACAGCCGGCGACCATCGAGGAAGAGACGATCCCTGTGACACCCATTGCGACCACGACGGAAGTGACGGTCCTTAAGACCACGTCGCTTGAGATGCTCGATCCAATCTACTCGGAGAAGGCGGTCTACCAGGATCGGACGATCCGCGTCTCCTTCGATGCCTCGCAGGACGCGGATGGCATCGAGAGTCGCCTGCCGTTCTGGCTCCACAACACGTCCGGCGGCGTCATCAACGTTCTCTGGGACCGCTGCTCGATTCAACTTCCCGAGGGGAACACGGTAGGCGTCCTGAGCGAGGAGGGGATGAAGTACGGTACAGGCTCTGCGCTATCGATCGCGCCGGCCGGCGACCTGTTCGACGCGCTGATTCCGATGTCGGAGATGACGTGGACGGAGAACGGGTACGAGGTCTCGCACGGCGTTCTCGACCAGGGCATCTTTACGGTCGTCCTGGCCATCGAACGGGACAAGGCGCTGGCCGTGATGACCATGGCCCCCTGCGCTGAACCGACGCTGGCGTCCCCCGCGGAGGTGTGCGGGCAACCGATGACCGTGGAGTCGATGCCCATGCCCATGATGATGAGCGCCATGGATTGTGGGAATGGACGCGAGATCGTCTACTACGCGCTCCGATTCATCATCCGGTAAGCCTTCGTAGTCCGAACAAGACGAGTTGACGCGGGGCTCCTTCGGGAGCCCCGTTGTCTTGGCCGCTTCCGGAATCTGGGGAAGATGAGCGAGTCTCCCCCTCTCCGCGATTTGCCCGTTGCGCTTGACTTGCTGTAGGCTACACGATGTCACAAGGACCTCTAGGTGACAAGGAGGTGGCACGAATGGTGCGCAAGAGCGAAGTGACGACGCTCTCGATCTACATCCCGAAGAGCAAGCTCGACCGCAAACCGATCGAGCGGCTCGATCGCCTCGCGAAGAAGCTCGACCGGTCGATCAACTACCTGGTCGTTGAGGCGATCGTGCAGTACCTCGACCGGGAGGAGAAGAGGAAGTAGGCGACGCGCAGCGCCATCGCGGCACGGTACGTTTGCTCTCCTGCATGCGGGAAGCGCTAGAGGTCGTAGTAGAGCGCGAACTCGTGCGGATGAGGCTGAAGTGCCACGGCCGCTGCTTCTTGTCGCTTGGCACGTATCCAAGCCTCGAGCCCGGCCTCGCTGAACGCCTTGGAGGACGTTAGGTAGTCGTGATCGGTCTCGAGCGCATCCAGTGCCTCGTCGAGCGACCTCGGCGCCTGCTCGCCATGATCCTCGTACGCTTCCGAGTCCATAGGCCCGAACCCGAGAGCCTTTGCGTCAAGCTTGCGCTCGATTCCATCCAGTCCTGCGAGAAGAATGGCCGCAAACGCCAGGTACGGGTTGCAGGTCGCATCCATCGTCCGCAGCTCCATTCGCATGTCATCCCCGCGCGCGTACGACGGGATTCGCACGGCGGTGCTCCGGTTCGCTGAGCCAAACGTGAAGCTCACCGGGGCTTCGTAGCCCGGAACAAGCCGGCGGTACGAGTTGGTCGACGGATTCGTGAGACCCATCAGGCTCCGTCCGTGAACAAGCAGCCCAGCGATGTAGGACATCGCGAGGTCCGACAGCCCGTCGGATCCCCTGAATCGATTCTTGCCCCCGTTCACGAGGTACTGGTGAAGGTGCATTCCGCTCCCCGCTTGGCTCGCCATCGGCTTCGGGAGGAAGGTTGCTGAGAGACCGACTTCGTCGGCCACGCTGCGCACGAGTGACTTCATCAACAGCGTCGTGTCGGCCATCTGGACGAGGGGGGCGAACCCGAGTTCGATCTCGTGCTGGCCGAAGGGCCCGACCTCGTGATGGTGGTACTTGATGTCGACGCCGGCTGCCGCGGCGCGGCGCGAGATCTCGCAGCGCAGGCCGAACAGGCGGTCCTCCGGAAACGGCGCGTGGTAGGCCGATGGCGCCCCATGATAGGGCTCGGCGCTCGCGCGGTAGGATGCGCCCTCCAGCGCGTCGATCTCGACGTACTGATTCCCCAACCCGCTCGCGAACTGAACGGTGTCAAAGACGTAGAACTCGAACTCGGGACTGACAAGGATCTCGTCGGCGATGCCACGATCGCGCATCGCGGCGACGGCCGCCTGCGCGACGCCGCGCGGGTCGACGGCGGAGCGCTCGCGCGTCACGGCGTCATGGATGTCGGCAATGAAGACGAGGACCCTCTCGCCGTCGCGATCCTCGACGAACGCGGTCGAGAGATCGGGGATGAGCACCATGTCGCTCCCGGCGACCCCGCGGTAGCCGTAGTTGGAGGCGTCGAAGCCGATCCCGTCGCGCACGAGCGCCTCGGTGAACCGCCCGGCCGGAACGGAGATGTGCCGCCACCTGCCAACGAGGTCGACCACTCGGAAGTCAATGAACTCGACCTCCTCGTCTTCGATGCGCCGCTTCAGATCAGCGAAAGCCGCCATGGGCACCTCTCTATCGCGGAACGAAAAGGGGTCAGAGGATATCGCTTCCCCCTCGCCCCCACAAGCTTTGGCTCTACCGGTGCAGGTTGCGCGCTGCGACAAACGAGAGGCCGCGTTTCACCAGCGCGGCCGCCGTGTCGTTCACCGCGGCATGCTTATCAAGGTAGTTCTGCTCCATCGCCGGCATCAGGCCCTGAGCGACGACGTCGGCCTGGGGCATGAAGTAGTCGAGGATGTCCGACGGATGCTCGCGCTTCTCCTCAACGCCCGGACGCCCGCCTTCGTGCTTGGCGGAGATGTTCGCTACGCGCTCTGCGAGATCGACCAACTCCTGCGTGCGGTCGTACGGTTGAACGACAATCGATTTCCACGTCTCGGTGATGTGGTGCTCGAACCGCACCTGGTCCTCAAGTCCGAGCGCCCTGCGCACGCCGGCGCCCTTCTCGATGGTGGCGTTCGACACCGAGTTCGCCCAGTTGAACCCGATGAGCGACGTCGTCCCGTCGTCGCGCGAGAAGAGCCTCGCGCCGAGCAGCGTCCACAGCGCGGCGTACTCGTTGTCGTTCCCCATGAAGACCGAGATCTTGAACTCGACATCGATGCCGATCTTGTGGAGGAAGTAGCCGAGGAGCACGGTGCCCGGGTTGATGTTCAGGACTTGGCGGATCCCGTACTCCGTGTAGTAACCGAGGAACTCATCGACCCACTGCAGCGCGTGCTCGTTCGGCTGGCCGACGCCGCCGAAGTAGCCCGTGATCGTTGCCGGTCCCCCCAAGTGGATGTTCGAGCCGTCGGTGCCCTTGGTGTCGAGCGTCTCGACGTAGCTCGCCCCCACGATCTGCATCGCTGCAGCGACCGCCAGCGTGTCGCCGTGGTCTTTGACCTGCTCGGCCATGTTGCGGACGCGGATGAAGCGGCCGGGCATCAGTTCACGCTTCGCGATGGCTTGCTTGGCCTCGGCGATAAGCCATGGGAAGTACTGGAGAGCGCTGATCTCGAGCGTGACGGGGTGGCGCTCGTCAGGCTTCGACGTCTTCGCGAGGTCGCCGAGGACGGCCTTGCGGAAGTCGGCAATCGTCACGAACGCGCCGCGGTCTCGTTCACGAACGAGCCACTCGACGTCTGCGGAGTACAGTGAGCCGGACGACTTCAGCCTCTCCAGCAGGCGTGGAAGCTGGCGTGCCTCCGCCGCCTTGCGGTTGATCGCCTCGGGGCCGCCGTGCTTGCGCACGACGTCGAGAAACGCATTCACGACCTCGCACTTCGGGTCGAGGATCATGGCGTTGATCTGCCCGACATGTGCAGGGGAGATGGTGAGCCGCTTCCGTAGGTCGTCCATCCTGTCCTCCTCGCCTTTGCGCCTACTCGTACGACTTCAAGAGGTCGGGAAGCCGCTCGGCCTCCCCCTTCAGCATGTGGTAGCAATGCTCGTCGGCCGGGAACCGTCCCTCGCGAACGTCGACAGCGTACGCCTTCATTGCCTCTGTGACCGTCGTCGCGACATCGCAGTACTTCTTCACGAACTTCGGGGTGAATGCCTGGAACTGGCCGATGAGGTCCGACACGATGAGCAGCTGGCCGTCGCACAGCGGACCCGCGCCAATGCTCAGGACCGGAATCCGGAGCTTCCTCGCGATGAAGCCGGCTACCTCCGGGGGCACCGCTTCGAGCAGCAGGAGCTGCGCGCCGGTCTCTTCGATTGCCAGTGCGTCCTCGATCAGGAGCCGCGCGGACTCGATCGTGCGTCCCTGCGCCTTGTGCCCGCCAAGTTGGCCGGAGCTCTGCGGCGTAAGCCCGATGTGTCCGCACACGACGATTCCTGCGTCGAGGAGCGCGCG
>CAYUSW010000043.1:0-5678 GCA_964447445.1 uncultured Thermotogae bacterium | reverse complement strand
GACATCGTGCAGCAAGGGGCTTGCCTTGAACTCCGCGGCATCTACTGCTTCACGGATGTAGAGATGAGACCGCCTGTCGTCGAGAGTCGTGTTCCGGAGAGCTTTATCCGAGCCCTCGCTCCGGCTCTGCGAGCGGCCACGCTGCAGGCGGCCGAGGGCGGATGGGATTTCTCCCAGCTCTCCGCTACCGAGGTTCGTGGCGCGACGTTGGCCGATCCAGAAGCTGATCCGCTCCCCGTCACGGCGTCCGATCCGCGCGTTTTCGACCAGGACGGTGACGGTCACCCGGGTCTGACAGTACCGGTGACGATCGTCGGCTCGATCGCGGGGGAGACCTACGTCGTCCAGCGCCTCCGCACAGCGCTTCTTGGGCGGGTCATCGACGCCAACACCATTCGTGGGTCGGTCGTGTGGACGAGCGAGCAGAACGTCCTTGCCGCGTCGGACGAGTTCCTGACACTCTCCTATGCCTATGCCCCCCATCCCGATTCGGCGCACCATGTCTTCGTCATGCGTCGCGTCGATCGAGAGTGGACATGCCAGACGGTTCGAGATCAGTGGGCGAGCCTGCTCGGTGCGGCCCCCTAGGCCGGGAAAGCAACACGCGCTTGGCCTTGTACCCCCGAACGCGGTAGGCTGAGACTATCCAGCGACAAGAGGAGCGGAGGTCGGTATGAAGCTCGCGCTAGGAATGCTCATGCTCATAACGCTTGCGGCCATCAGCTTCGTCAGCGTTCGCCAAGGAGAGCCCATGACGGTCGACTCGGTAGACGTGGCAAGATACATGGGCACGTGGTACGCCGTCGCCAGCATCCCCACGTCATTCGAGAGGGGGTGTCTCCAGGGGACGACCGCCTACTATCGGCTCTTGCCCAGCGGGCAGGTCGAGGTGACGAATACCTGCTACGACGCGGCGGGCGAGTCGTCGCGCGTGATGGGGCGAGCGTGGATCCCCGATCCGAAGGAGACCGGCAAGCTCAAGGTGAGCTTCGTGCGCGTCCTCGGGATCTCTCTCTTCGCCGCCGACTACTGGATCCTCGACCTTGCCGACGACTACAGCTACGCGGTCGTCGGCCATCCCGAGCGCACGTTCGGGTGGATCCTCAGCCGTACCCCCACGCTTCCGGAAGACATTCTGGCGGGGATCTACGGGCGACTCGAGGCGGTGGGGTATCGACGGGACCAGTTCGTGCCGATCGATCAGTCGATACATCTGTCCAAACGCCTGTTGCCATCCGGCAGGTGACGCTTCACTCAACCGGAACGGAACGCGCACGGGGAAGGGCTTGCGTGTAACGGTATGACAACTGAGACAGGGAACGCACCAGCCGTTGCGCGGTTCCATCGAGGGCGATAACGTACCGCGGCGGAGGGTGAGTGAGATGAAGTTGCTTGAGAAGAAGTCCGGCCTGGTCTTCGGCCTGGCCAACGAGCGCAGCATCGCGTGGCACATCGCGCGGAACGCGATGGACCATGGCGCGACGTGCGGGTTCCCGTACCTTCCCGGCGAGAAGATGGAGCGGCGCGTGCGCAAGACGCTCGAAGACGAAGGCGTCTCCGACCCTTGGCTTCACCCCTGCGATGTCGCGCGCGATGAGGATCTCGACCTGCTGTTCTCCGCGGCGGCACAGCACTTCGGCCGGATCGATTTTGTCGTGCACTCCGTGGCCTACGCCGATCGCGAGTACCTGCAGCCGGGCAAGTTCGCCGAGACACCTCGCGCCGCGTTTGCGCAGGCGCTCGACATTTCCGTCTACTCCCTCCTCGCCATCGCACGGCGGGCGCGGCCGCTGATGACGAAGGGCGGGGCCATTGTCACCCTCAGCTACTACGGAGCGGAGAAAGCGGCGCCGGGGTACAACGTGATGGGCGTCGCCAAAGCCGCGCTGGAGGCGGCCGTGCGATACCTGGCGGAGGAATTCGGTCCGCAAGGGATCCGCGTCAACAGCCTCTCCGCCGGGCCGTGCCGCACGTTGTCGGCCATGGCCGTGGGAGGGATCGACGACATCTTGGCAAAAGTTGAGGCCGTCGCGCCGCTGCGCCGCAACATCAAGACGGACGAGGTTGGCAAGGCGGCCGTCTACCTCTTGTCTGACCTCTCCTCCGGCGTGACGGGCGAGACCCATCACGTGGATGCGGGCTACAACGCAATACTCGCGTAGCTGCTCGGCCGCCGCGCGCTCGGAGCGGCTCGGTGCCGGCTTACGTAGAGGGCTCCGGATTTCCGTTGCGGCGCGGGCTGGCGGAATGTGCGAGGCAGCGCGACGGCCGGCCTCACGGCAAACTGCGTCTCCGGAGCAAACGTGCCGTAGTCGAACCCCTCCAGGCGGCGGCGTTCGATGGGCGCCCCGACGGCGCGGTCGATATCACGGATCATCAACCCGTCGGCGGGTGACGCGAGCGTAAACGCCTCGCCAACCTCGTCCGCGCGGCCGGTGCGGCCGATGCGATGCACATAAGCGTCCACGGTATTGGGAACGTCGAGATTGATCACGTGTGTGATCCCTGTGACATCGATGCCGCGCGCCGCGACGTCTGTAGCCACGAGGACGTCATAGCGCTTGCCGCGGAAGCCGTCGATCGCCGCTTGTCGCTGTGCCTGCGACATGTTTCCCTGGAGCGCCGTCGCGCGATGTCCGGCCTTGGCGAGAATGAGCGCGAGATTGCGCGCCTTGTGCTTGGTTCGTGTGAACACGAGCACACGCCCGGTGGACGTTCGCTTGAGGAGCGCAAGCAGGAGATTCGTCTTCTGAGTCTCGTGGACCGGATACAGGGCGTGTGACACCGTCTTCGCCGGGGCGATCGGGTCTACCTGCACAGTCGCCGGGTCGCGCAGGATGCTCTGGGCAAGAGAGCGAATGTCGTTCGGCATCGTGGCGCAGAAGAAGAGCGTCTGGCGTTGCGCCGGGACGCTGCGGATGATCTGTCGGATGTCGGGCAGGAAACCCATGTCGCACATGCGATCCGCCTCGTCGAGCACGAGCACCTCGACGTGCGACAAGTCGATGTCGCGTTCGCGCAGGTGGTCGAGCAGCCGTCCTGGGCACGCGATGACGATGTCAGCTCCGCGCCGCAAGGCGTCAAGCTGCGGCTTCTTGCTCACCCCGCCGTAGATCGTCGTGCTGCGAAGCGACGTGTGCCGGGCGAACCCGAGGGTTGCCTGATGGATCTGCTCCGCCAGCTCGCGCGTCGGTGCGAGGATGAGGGCACGGACTCCTCCGCGAGGGCCGCGCACGAGGCGGTCGAGAATCGGCAGCATAAATGCCGCTGTTTTTCCGGTCCCTGTCTGCGCCAGTCCGAGAACGTCGCGCTTGGCGAGCACGGCCGGGATGGCCTGCTCCTGGATGGGGGTGGGGGTGTGATACCCGACGGAGTCAACTCCGGACACAATGTGCGGGTGAAGCGAGAAATGGTCGAAACTCACTGAAAGTCCTCCTTGGACAGGTGAGCCAAGTCGCACTCTCAGCTCGTGATGCTTGGCAATCTTTGGCGGTTGACGTATGCGATCCAATTGCTAGCGCTTTGTATGACGGCATTGTACCGCCGCCGCGCGAGCTTATCCAGCCACGATCGAGTCTTGCTCAAACGAGTGCTCCACAGAGCAAGCAGGAACTAGGTTTCCGCCGTTGCCTCGTTCCGCGCCGGCCCGGCGAGTCCTCGTTCGTCCGCGCGCCGATCGTCACATCTCTCAGGAGGGAATCCCTGTTGGACGTCCCCGAGGATCCGCGATAGGATGAGAACCCTGCGGGTTGCCTCTGGGCTGCCCGACTCTAGGAAGGGGGAAAACGATGCAGCTTTGGGCGTGGATTCTCATCATCGCCGCGGTGATCATCTTCTTCGCCGGCATTCGGATTGTTCGTCCAACCCATCGGGCGCTCATCGAGCGGCTTGGGAAGTACAACCATTTCGGACGGCCGGGGTTCCACTGGGTGATGCCGCTGATCGACCGGCTCATCCAGATCAACGTGACGGAGCAAATGGTCGACGCGCAGCCGCAGGAGATCATCACCAACGACAACCTGAACGCGCGCGTGGACGCTCAGGTCTACTTCAAGGTCAAGGACGACGAGCAGAGCGTCAAGAACTCGCAGTACAACGTCAACAACTACAAGATCCAGATCGTCAACCTGGCTCGCACGACGCTGCGCAACATCATCGGCACGCTGACGCTCAAGTCGGCGAATAGCGAGCGCAACAGGATCAACACCGAGCTCCTCGCGACGCTGTCCCTGGAGACGCAGAGCTGGGGGATGGAGATCGTCCGCACCGAACTGAAGGAGATCGATCCGCCGAAGGACGTCCAGGAGACGATGAACAAGGTCGTCAAGGCGGAGAACGAGAAGATTGCCGCGCTCGACTACGCCAACGCCGTGGAGCGGCAGGCGGACGGCGAGAAGCGCGCCGAGATCAAGAAGGCAGAAGGGATCAAGCAGGCGAAGATCCTGGCCGCGGAGGGCGAAGCCGAGGCCATTCGCCTCGTCAACGAGGCCGCGAACACCTACTTCGTTGGCAACGCACAGCTCCTGCGGAAGCTCGAGGCGGTCGAGAAGTCGCTGCGCGACAACGCGAAGATCGTCATCCCCGAGGGCGCCGAGTTGATCAACGTGATCGGCGACTTGGCTGGAGCGACGCCGCTGCCCGTGAAGCGTCCCGGCGCCTAGGCGTAGGCAAGACCCGCGATGCAGACGACGGACGCGCCCCCGTGAGGGGGCGCGATTCTTTCGGGGTAGCAGGAGACGCATGGATGAGCGATGGGTTGCGGATCACACGTCGGGCCTTCCGGCGACCGTGGAGTCGCTGACGCGCGACCTCAGGGCGCTTGGCGTGCAGGAAGGTTCCGTCTTGCTCGTTCACTCCTCACTACGATCCCTCGGATGGGTGTGCGGCGGGCCAGTCGCCGTGATTCTTGCGCTGGAGGAAGTCGTCGGGAGGTCGGGAACGATCGTCATGCCCTCTCAGTCGGACGACCTGACCGACCCGCAGAACTGGCGCTGTCCGCCGGTTCCCGAGGAGTGGAAGGACGTGATCCGCGCCTCGACACCGGCCTACGATCCCGCGCGCACACCGACGCGCAGCATGGGCGTCATTGCTGAGACCTTCCGAACGTGGCCGAGAACTCTCCGCAGCGCCCACCCCCACTCTTCGTTTGCCGCGCGGGGGGCGCGAGCGGCCGACATCTGCTCTCATCACGAGCTCGACTTCAGCCTGGGCGAGGGCTCTCCACTGGCACGTATCTACGACCTCGACGGGTGGGTGCTCCTCCTGGGCGTGAGCTTCGCGAACAACACCTCGATCCACCTTGCCGAGTACCGCGCCGAGTTCCCCGGGAAGCGCGAGATCGGCCAGGGGGCGCCGGTGCTCCGCGACGGGAGGAGGGTCTGGGTGCCAATCCGCGACCTGGACCTCTCGGGCGACGATTTCGCCAACCTAGGAGCGGACTTCGCGCGTGAGACGACGGCTGTTCGGTCGGGCCGCGTAGGACAAGCCACCGCACTCCTCATGCGGCAGCGAGAACTTGTGGACTACGCCGTGCAGTGGCTTGAGGCGCACCGAGGGGAAGAACAGCCGAGCGAACCGGTCACAATTCGTCCCGCCGCTCGAGGAGGCCGAGAGGAGTGGCTGCGCCTCCGAACCTCCCTCTGGCCGAGACACGATCCGGAAGAACTGAGGAGCGAGTT
>CAYUSW010000042.1:0-17150 GCA_964447445.1 uncultured Thermotogae bacterium | reverse complement strand
ACCGCGTGGACGTCGTTCACGATCCTCGCCGCGTACACCCCGCCGGCGCCGCCGAGCGGCTACTACTACTTCTATCCGCCGTTCATCGGGTTCCCGGGCGGGACGTGGTACTGGCAGAACGGGCAGTGGAACTACGGCATTCCCGCTGAGGGGATCTACTGGTACTTCGGGGCGGACGGGAAGTGGCACCTTCGGATTTCGTTCCACCTCAACTTCGGAGGGTAACGAGCGATCAAGCATGTGGGGCCGTTGTACCTCCTCGGGATTCGGCCTCGCAGGAGAGGCTCGGCTTCGGCTGAGCCTCTTTCTTTTCTTCCGACAACCCAGATCGTAGGCCTGGGGCCGGGTACGATCGACTCTCGTGCCAGGAGGCGTCATGCTTGAGTGGAGCCCGGAACAGGCTCGTCGATACCAGCTCTCGGCTGTCGGGCTCGTGGGGAAGGACTACCCCTCGGGGGCCGAGGGCATTCGTCGCGCCTTCGCCGACCTCGGCTCGCTGCAGCTCGATCCCCTGCCCCTCCTTGGACGAAACCAGGATCTCGTCATTCAAGCGCGCGTGGACGGCACACACCCCGACGAGGCTCTCGATCTCATCCATCGCGAGCGACTCGGTTTCGAGTACTGGAACAAGGCCCTCTGCGTCGTTGCCCTCGGACATTACCCCCTCCTGCGCCGTCTGATGGAGCATGGAGGAGACGCCTACACTGTGAGGCGCGCCGCCCAGATCGAGCGTGACGATCCAACCGCCGTCGATGACGTCATGGAGGCGGTTCGCCGCTACGGCCCCCTGTCGAGCCGGGAGCTCCAGACGCTCCACATCGCGCAGAGAGAGCATCGGGGCTGGAAGTCGACGCGCGTCGCGAACCTCGCCCTCGAAGCACTGTGGAACAGCGGCCGCCTCTCCGTGTCTCACCGCGTGAACTACCGCCGCTACTTCGATCTCGCCGAGCGCGTCATCCCCGCCGCCGTGCGACGCCGGAGCGTGCGCAGCGAGGCCTTGTGGTCAGGCCTCCTGAAAGAGCGGATCCGCATGGTCGGGCTCCTCCCTGCCGCGGGCAACGCGGAGGCCTGGATGTTCCTGCAGCAGGCACGAACGGACGGCACGCTCGCCGCCCTCGTGCACCGGGGAGATGTCGTGGAAGTGAGGGTTGCGGGCATCAAGACCCCCTTCCTGGCGCTCGCGGGCGCCGCCGAGAGACTGGCCGCGGCGGAAAAGACCGACCCGCGCCGGGATGCCGTCCGATTCCTGGCCCCGCTCGATCCGCTCCTCTGGGCGCGGGCCGGCCTCGAGCGGCTCTGGGGATTCCGGTATGTCTGGGAAGTCTACAAGCCGAAGGAGAAGCGCGAGTACGGGTACTACGTTCTCCCGATCCTCAGCGGAGAACGCTTGGTCGCACGCTTCGACGGCGCCTTCGACCGCGCGGAGGGAGTCCTGCACGTGCACGCGTACTTCGCCGAGAAGGGCGGACCGGGACTGGACCGTCCGTCCGTGCGGGACGGCTTTCTGCGCTTCCTTGGGTATCTCGGCGGCGAGTCCGTGGCCCTTCCCGACGGTGCCACATGGACGCGGGAAACGTAGTGCTACACTGGCTGGAGCAGCGACTTGTCGTAGATGCGCCAAACCTTGTAGCGAACGCCGCCCATGAAACTCGACGCGCGCAGGATGAGGTCGTTGCCTTCGAGAAGAAGGGACGGCTCGCAGGTCGTGTACCCGCGGCGCAGGGCGTAGTCGAGCACCTCGAGGTACAAGACCGCATCAATCCCAAGCTTGCGGAAGCGAGGCAGGACGCCGAAGAACATCAGGCGCGTGTTGGGAATACGTCGCCGTGTCCGCAACAGGCGCGCCGCACGGACGAGATCCGTGTCCTGTAGTCTGTTCCAGCGGGGGCGCAGCGCGACGTTGGGGTCGGGCAATGCGCCAAGGACCGCGGCAAGCTCGCCGTCGACGTAGGCAAACCGCATCAGGCCAGGGTCGGCCACAAGCTTCAGGCTCGACGCCATCGCCGCGCCCTCGGCCTCGGTCAGCGGCAAGAACCCCCAGTTGGCCGCCCACGCCTCGTTGTAGATCTTCACGATCAGGTCGACCTCCTGACTGACCTTCCGCATGTCGATCGGCCGCGTCTCGATGTCGCGCCGCCGCAGCACGGCTTCCGCAAGGGGCCGCAGCCGCTCGGAAGGTCCGTCGGAGACCTGAATGAGGTAGGCGTGGTAGTCCATGGCTTTGGCGAACCCACAGGCCTCGAGGTAGTCCTTGTAGTACGGCGGGTTGTGCGTCAATTCCACCGTAGGCGGGTGGGCGAAGCCCTCGACCAACACGCCCTGGTTCGCCTCATGCGTAGCGTTCGAGTACCCGCCAGGGCCCCTCAGCGTCTCCATGCCACGCGCCTTGACCCAGGCGGACGCGGCGTCGAGCAGTCCCTTGGCTACGTCAGGGTGTGGACCCACGTCGAAGAAGCCGAAGAAGCCGACCTTGGCGTGGTAGAACTCGTTGAACCGGCGGTTCACGGTCGCCGAGACGCGTCCTAGCAGGCGATCGCCGTCGCGTGCGATGAAGTGCGTGACTTCTGCGTCGCGATGGTACGGATGGCTGGGCGTCAGGAGCCCCGTGATCCCAAGGAGCCGACTCCCCAGGAGTTCCGCCCGAAGGGGCGGCGTCCAGCACGGATCGCCGCGGAAGAGCCTCCAGGGCACCTCAACGAAGTCCTCCAGCGCGCGCTCGCCCAACTCGACCTGTTGAATCTGGAATCCCATGGCAGCCTTTCACACCCCGCGTTCGCCCATTATGCCGTGGAAGACCTCGCGTGACATGCCGCCGGGGCACCTTGCGCTCGCTCGCCGCAAAGGATATCCCTTGCGGCATGTCCGAAGTGCCGCGCCAGACGACGAAGCTCTTCCGCCTGCTTCAGATTCAGGCCGGCGTGTCCCGACGGAAGGCCCTCGATCTCGTCCTCGCGGGCGAGGTTGCCGTGGACCGCGAGGTGGTCAGGGATCCTTTTCTCCCGTTGGAGGAAGGCGCCGTCCACCATCTCGCCCTCCGCGGTCATTCTCTCTCCCTCGAGCCGCGCGAGTCTCGCGTCTATCGGCTGAACAAGCCGGCAGGCATGCTCTGCAGCCACGACGACCCCCACTGCGGCAACACCGTCGGCAGAGTGCTGCGCGCGGAGGGATTCGTCGGCTACACCTGGGGCGGGCGCCTCGATCAGGATGCCGAGGGGCTGCTCCTCGTGTCGAACGACGGAAACGTCATCCAGGCACTCACGCATCCGCGGCACGAGGTGCGGAAGGTCTATCGGGTCTGGCTTGCCGAGTCGCCGGCAGACCGAGACCTGCGGCGAGCGCTGCGCTCCATGGAAGCGGGTATCGAGGACGAGGGCGACATGCTTCGGATTCTCGAGGGCCGCATCGAGGAGCATCCGCGACATGTCGTGATCACGCTGGCAGAAGGGAAGAAGCACGAGGTCAAACGCCTGTTCGACCACTTCGGCTTCTCCGTGAGTCGCCTGTTGCGGGTCGCCGTGGGGCCGGTCGAACTCGGCACCCTGCCGTCCGGAGCGTTCGCCCGCCTCCCGTCCTCCGACGAAGCGTCGCTCGTTGAACTGGCGCGGGCGCTTGTCGCCCGGGCTGGAGAAACGCCAGACAAGGACCTACTCGACGACATCCACTAAGCCTGTCGGCGAGCAGCGCAGCGACTCCATCGCCAAGCTACTCGACGACATCCACTAAGCCTGTCGGCGAGCAGAGTGACGGCACTAGCCAAACAGACAAGCCTGGTGGGCAAAGCGCCGTCACCCTATACTTCCCGCCATGCGGGTCGGCATTGGGCAAGTGAATGCGCACGTCGGTGCGATCGAGCAGAACACGCAAGCCGTGGCGGACTTGATCGACGAAGCGAAGACGGCACGATGCGACGTGGTCGTGTTCCCCGAACTGGCCATCCCCGGGTACATCCCCCTCGACCTCTTGTGGCGCCCCGGCTTCGTGCCCGCGTGCGAGGAGGCCGTAGCATCCCTTCGCGGCCGCGGCGGCAAGATGACCCTCATCGTCGGATCCGTGGCCGCGAATCCCACGCGTGGAGCCGCCAATCGCAGCGATCCTTCGTCCACGTGTGACGGCGCGGGAACCGACATCACAAACGTCGCTCACGTGCTTGCCAATGGACGAGAAATCGGGCGGATTCAGAAGATGCACCTCCCGACGTACGACATCTACAACGAAAGACGCTACTTCACACCGGGCGAGGGAGTGGAAACGGACGTGGTTGCAGGCACGCGCATCGGCATCAACCTGTGTGAGGACTTGTGGATCGACGACGGACCGACGGACCTTCAGGCAAGCCTCGGCGCGCAGGTCATCGTGAACCTGTCCGCATCCCCTTTCTACGTAGGAAAGCTCGGCATCCGCCGCCGGCTTCTCCGACGGCGCGCCAGGGAGAACGGCGTCGCCATTGTCTACGTCAATTTGGTCGGCGGTCAGGATGACGTCGTCTTCGACGGAGGCAGCTTCATCGTCGACAAACAAGGGGACGTCGTCTTCGCAGCGCCCCGCTTCGCCGAGGGGCTGTACGTGGCGGACCTCCCCTGCGGCCCGATCGCCGCGCCGCTTGACGATCCGGCAGAGGAGACTCGCGCCGCCATCGTTCTCGGGATTCGCGACTATGTCCGGAAGAACGGGTTTGGCGGGTGTTTGCTCGGCCTCTCCGGCGGCGTTGACTCCGCCGTTGTCGCCGCGCTTGCCGTCGAAGCTGTCGGGGCGGAGAACGTCACCACAGTGTACATGCCGAGCGAGTACTCGGCCGAGGAGAGCGGTGCGGATGCCCGCGCGGTCGCGCGCGCTCTCCGAGTCCGTCATCTCGAGATCCCCATCACCGAGATCCACAACGAGTTCCGCGGCGTGCTCCCTGTCGCCGCGACAGGCTTGGTCGACGAGAACCTTCAGCCGCGGATCCGCGGCACTCTGCTCATGGCGCTCTCGAACCAAGAAGGACGGCTCGTCCTGTGTCCGGCGAACAAGTCGGAGATCGCCATGGGCTACAACACGCTGTACGGCGATACGGTCGGCGCGCTGGCCCCGATTGCCGATCTCTACAAAGACGAACTGTACCGGCTCGCCGCGACGTATCGGGACCTCATCCCGGCGCGCGTCATCGAGAGGGCTCCGACGGCCGAGCTGCGCCCGAACCAGAGAGACGAGGACGATCTCCCGCCGTATGCCCAACTGGATCCTGCCTTGCGAGCGCTCATCGAGGGGAATGCCTCACGCGACGGCCTGCTGGCTGCCGGGTTCTCGTCGTCTCTCGTCGACGAAGTACTCCGCCGCTACTTCCAACACGAGCACAAGCGCCGCCAGCTCCCCCTTGGGATCAAGGTGACGCCCAAGGCGTTCGGCACGGGCCGTCGAGTCCCCGTGACGAACGCGTACCGCAAATGAGCAGGGCTCGGCACGCGCCGAGCCCCATCACTCCGAAGAAGTCTTCCTGGCCTAGTCGACCTTGACCTCGATCGACTTCTCGCGCTCCTTGATCGACTCGCGCAGCGGAGCCGACACCCGCAAGATCCCGTCCTCGAATTTCGCCGCGACCTTCGTCTTGTCGACGAGGTCCGCGGGAAGCGGGAACGATCTCTGGAACCGTCCGTAGCGTCTCCCAACGCGGAAGTACTGCTCGCGATCGATCTCGTCGCGCCGCTTGACCTCGCCCGAGATCACGAGTTGTTCGTCTTCGACCCGGACTTGCACATCTTCGCGCTTCACTCCAGGCAGCTCGGTCTCGAACACGAGTTCCTTGTCCTTCTCGTAGACGTCCGTGCGTTCGAAGCTCGTCGCGACGTCAAACCCCACCCTGTCGAAGTCGCTGAAGAACTCATCCATCAGCCGCGATAGGTTCGACTCCAGCAGGAATGGCCCCCGACGCACATCCGGTAGGTGCCTCATGGCGCACTCCTCCTTGTCTCTGCAGTTCCTCACGAGAACTCTCATCTCCATCTCCTTAGCAAGCTATCCTTGTGATTGCTAATTGGCAGTCTAGCAACACGCCTGCCAGTTGTCAAGAGGGAGGGATTCGCCTAGTATCGAGCCGTGTTCCGCCTGATGTTGACCGCGCCAATCCGAGCTTATCGCCGCTTCGTGTCTCCATTCCTGCCGCACGCCTGTCGGTTCTACCCGTCCTGCTCGACCTACGCGGTCGAAGCCGTGGAGAAGCACGGGATCGTTCGAGGCGGATGGCTCGCAGCACGCCGACTTGCGAAGTGTCAGCCGCTCCACCCAGGGGGGTACGATCCGGTTCCGGAACGGCGGCCGAAGGGGGTAAGGCATGAGTGAGGCTGGACGCCCTCCCGAGGGTGTCGTGGACGTCCTCATCCTTGGAGGAGGCCCGGCGGGGTCCACCGCTGCGCTCTACGCCGCACGGGCGGGCCGTTCGTGCTGCGTCGTCGACAAGGGCATCGCCTCCGGCGCGCTGGGAATGTGCCACGAGATCGCCAACTTCCCGGGGCTCTTAGATCCGGTGGCCGGCCCCGAGCTCGTGCAGCGGCTCCGCGAGCAAGCAACGCGCTACGGCGCAATCTTCGTCGTGGACCGGGTCACTGCGACAGACCTCGACGGGACGACGAAGACGGCGTGGGGCTCCAAAGGCGAGTACAGAGGGCGCGCGATGATCGTCGCGACGGGTTCGATGGGCCGCGTGGCTCCACTGCCGGGAGAGGAACGGCTGATCGGCCGAGGCGTGTCGTATTGCGCGACGTGCGACGGGTACTTCTTCCGCGGCCAGGCCGTTGCCGTCGTCGGCGCAACGGATGAGGCGGCGGAGGAGGCGCTCGTCCTTGCTCGTCTCGCCCAGCGCGTTCACTTCCTCCTGCCCGCTGAGACGCTCCGCGGGCCAACCGAGCTGGCGGCCAAGCTGGATCGCGACCCCAGTGTCGAGGTCCATCGCTCGACCCTCGTCGAAGAGATCCTGGGAACGGACCACGTCGAAGGCCTGCGCATCAAGACGCGCGGAGCCGTCTCAACTCTTCCCGTGAGCGCGGCCTTTCTCTACCTCCAGGGGGCGCGGCCGATCGTTGACTTCCTCGGGGGGCGGGCCGACGTCTCGCGCGACGGATGCCTCGTGGTGGACTCGCTCTTGCAGACGTCGGTGCCCGGCGTGTTTGCCGCCGGGGACGTTCTCTGCAAGCACCTGAAGCAAGCCGTGATCGCAGCCGCGGAGGGCGCGACGGCCGCATTGGCAGCCGACCGCTATCTCTCCGGCCACGCCACATTGCGGCCGGACTGGTCCTAGCCGCTCGGGCGCTCGCGGAACTCCGCCCACGCAGACTGCACGACGTCAGGGGAGGAGAAGACGTCCACCGCGGTCATCGCCATGGCTCTGGCTGCGGCCAGCATCGCCGCGTGGCCGCGCTCGGACTGCGATGCGTCCGCAAACGGCCGCGAGTGGCCCACCACGTTCGCGTCGCAGATCGACAGGTACGGATGAATCGAAGGCGCGACGTGGCTCACGTCGGCCATGTCGGTCGATCCAAGCGGGAGGGGGCCGCGCGGCACGTCGAGCTTCCATCCGAGGAGTTCGAGGTTGCGCGCAAACACTGCGTCGAGCGTTCCATTGAGTTTCATCGCCTTGTACGGCAAGGAGATGATGGAGTAGGTGAGCTCGGCGCCCGTCGCGCGAGCTGCTCCTTCGGCGCAGCGGCGCAGCTTCTCGAACAGCTCGTCGCGGTATGCTGTGTCCGTGGCACGGACGTAGAATTCGGCCGCCGCGTAGTCGGGCACGATGTTGGGCTTGATGCCGCCGTGCGTGATGATGCCGTGAACGCGCGAGCCTTCTCGAATGTGCTGCCTGAGCGCGTTGATTCCGTTGAACGTCTGAATCACGGCGTCGAGTGCATTGATGCCCTTCTCCGGCCACGCCGACGCGTGCGCCGCTACGCCACGAAACTCGACGCGGACCTCCGTGATCGCGAGGCTGCCGTGTCCGACCGCGGTGAACGGCGATGGGTGGAACATCATGGCCGCGTCGACGCCGCAGAATTGGCCCGCCTCGATCATCGTGATCTTCCCGCCGCCGCCCTCTTCCGCCGGCGTCCCGAGGAAGACAAGCCGCCCCGGCAGATGTGTCTTGACTTGCCCCAGGGCGAGCGCCGCACCGAGGGCCGCTGCGGCAATCAGGTTGTGGCCGCACGCGTGCCCAAGGTCAGGCAGCGCGTCGTATTCGGCGATGATCGCGACGGTCGGTCCCGCGCTCGACGAAGGGTGCTCGGCACGCAGGGCCGTCGGAAGCCCGGCAACTCCCACGTCCACGGTGAATCCGCCCGCCTTGAGTTCCTTCGCCAGCAGCTCCGAGGCGTACGTCTCCTCGAACTTCAGCTCGGGGTGGTTGAAGATGCTCTCGCTCACGCTACGTAACTGAGCCGCCAGTTTGTCGACTCGCCGTCCAACCTCTTCCTTCCAGTCCATCGCGATCACCTGTCCCCGCGTCGCGCCTCCCGCACCGTCGCCTCGACCAGACCGTCGAGCGCGTCGATCGCGAGAAGCCTTGATCCGGAATCGTGCAGGAGCGAAATCTCCGTGCAGCCAATGACAACCGCGCGTGCCCCGTCTCTTTCCAGCCGCTCGACGATCCGCCGAAGGCGGGGCCGGAGCGCTTCCAGCTGCTCCCCCGACTTCACCGAAGCGATCAGTTGGCAGACCTCCGCCTGGTCGTCCGGGCACAAAGGGAGGACGCGGATCCCGCGCGAGGCGAACGCCTTGTCGTAGAGTTCGGCGCGGACCGCCGCTTCTGTGGCCAGCAGACCCACTGGGCCGGCGTCCACGCGCGCCGCCGTCTCTGCCACCATGTCGAGAATCGGGATCTCTACCGCAGCACGCATCGGGGCGAGGTATGCGTGGGCCGTGTTGCACGGCATGGCCAGGAGCTGCGCGCCGGCCCGCTCGAGGCCGCGCGCGATCGAGCACAACCGCGACGCCGGACTCGGCCCCCCACGGAGAATCGCTTCCGTACGGCTCGGAATCGCGGGGTCGCTGTCGATGAGGATGTGCAGATGCTCCTCCTCGCGCTCTGCCGGCGTGGCGCGAACGAGCCGAGCAAGGAACTCGACCGTTGCCGCCGGCCCCATCCCGCCGACCACCCCGACCACCTTGGATTTCACTTGACCTCCCCACGGGCGCAAAGAGCGTACGGAACGAACGGCGCGCCCGCAACGATTACACGACGCGATGGTAGGCGGCGAGCGCCGAAGCCACCACGCAAGGAGGAGCAACTCCGAGGATCTCAGAGTAGTCGGAGAGGTCGAATGTCAGAACGGATGGCTCTGCCCTCGGCCCGAGGTACGAGGAGAGGACGGCGAGCATCTCCCGCTGATCGTTCCCCAGCTTCTCCCGAGACCATCGGTAGGCGTTCGGCCAGTCCCCGTCCACAAACGCGGCCCGGAGAACGCCGTCCACCTGAGGCTTCAGGGCGCGTCGGAGCGCCTCGACGCCGACCGGGTTCCCGTCGATCCACGCTCCACCGTACGCGGTGCCGTAGTGCACGAAATCGCCGGTCGCGACGACGGCCGTCGACGAGTCGACGTGGGCGCGAATCCAGTCGCCAACCTCCTCGGCAGCCGCAAAAGACCCCGACACAGGATCGCGCGTCATCCCAATGTAGATCGGGAGAACGGGAAGCGGCGGGTGGCCCAGCGCGTCAGCCGCTGCACGAAGGACGCAGTGAAACGTGTCGAGCGAGAATTCCGCCGCAAGAAGGTTCGCGGGGTCGGCTCGGACGACCCCTGCTTCCTCGACTGCCCACGTGGGAACAGGTCCAAAGGGCGTCTCTACACCGGTCGCCAAGGAGAGGAAGGCACCTCGGATCTTCGCGTAGGCGCCTGCGCGGCGTGCCGCCGCGGCAGCTTCATCAAGCGCCGTTCGATACATCTCGATGCTCCCGCTGTGCAGCACGCCGAGTGCGAGAACACGTTCGACGCAAGGGTCGTCATAGAGGGCGCGGGCGACGCGCGCCTGGAGAGGTCCTGCATAACGGAGCGCGGTGTGCGGAAAGGACAGCACCGCGCGCTGCTCCACGGCGCGGGCTACTTCCGAATCCGCGGCGAGCCACCCCTCGATGGCCTCTCGCGCTCCCCGAGCCCGGCACTCGGCCTGGTAGTACGGTTTCCAGTCCACGTACGCTCCGTCCGCGGAAGAGCATACCGCGACCGGGCGCGTAAAGATCAGGCGCGAACGCCAGAGGCACGCTCCGGGCTCGAACGCGTCCCACCAGGCCGGCTCCTGATGTGTCAGAGAACGGATGGGCGTCCCGTACGAACGGCGATGCATCATGCCGCGACTGCATAGCGGCGCAGCCGGCTACGACGTCGTCTCGCGACCGCTCGCCAATCTGGACGGATCCACCACTGTCAGGCGCGCGGACCCGCCAAACGGGATCGCCTCGCGTGGAGGATAAGCCGTAACGAGCGATGGCTTCTGCAGATGTATTGCGGCTTCGGAGACTCGTCCCGGGGGACTAGGACGCTACAGAGACCTGATGGACGTCGCATGCCTCTATTACCCCTTCTCCGAGTCCGAGCATGCACACATCTCGCGATGGCATGGGGAACCCAGCCCTAGAAAGGAACGAGTGAAGAGGCGAGGCCCCTTCACTCGTTCTGGCACCGGGTGGTGCTAGCTGTCTGTGGTTGGAGAATGACACAAGACCGGCTCCAGATACTAGGCAGGAGTCCTCTCCCAGGGTGACACGTGCTCCAAGGCGAGCAGTCGTTGACGACGATCTTGCTGGCCACGCTCCGGGCTTCTCTAGATTCCGAGTTCGCCGAGGCGGCGGTCAATCGCGCGGGAAAGGCTAGACGCCGTGGCTCCTGCCGCGGTTACGCCGCGGGGCCCGCTCCTCACCGCGTCCATCGCGGCCTCCGCGAGAGACTCGAACTCCTCCGGGCACGACGCGCCACTGAGAGCGTGTGAGAGGCGCAGGAGGATCTGCCAGGTCTCTTCCTCGAGCGAGCTTCGGGAAGCGATCGATAGCCGCCTCTCGCCTGCGGCTCCGATGACGTGCCCTCGCGTCTCATGCGGCAACCGCATCGGCAACACTACGTGTGCGCGCGCGGTCGTCATGGTCTGGATGCTGCTCACGGCGACCAGCGTCTCAACGCCCGGCAGATGCTGGCGCCCGGCCGCCATCGCCGCGGGATCCGCGCCAATGGCAAGCCAGGCTCGCGCCGGGGCGCGTAGTCCCTCCGCGAACCCGAGACGCCGCAGTCCCACAGCATTGGCTGTCGCCGGGACGGCCAGCAAGCGAGATCCGCCGCTTCGCGTGGAGAACTCCGCCACCTTCTCGAGAGCAACGCGCGAGATGGCTTGCTCTTCGATGACGACGAGCGTCTTGCGGCCTCCCTCAGCCGAGACGAGTCTGTCGACGGTGGCCGGAAGATCGCCGCCGTCGAGTTCGCCCGCGAGTCCGCTGGCGATCGAGAGTCGGTCCAGCAACGCGGCCAGCGCCCCCAACGGCAACTCGGCGGAGGCGCCCGGAACCTCGCCACCCACACTGATGACGATGGACCCGAGGCGCATCGCCCGGCGCAGTCGGACGTCCAGGGCTACCTTCTCGTAGTGCCCGCGCGGACCGACAACCACAATCAGGAGCTCGGGCTCGTTGAGAGCATCGAGCGTCGCGGTGCGCTCCGGCGCGATGCCCGTCTTGGACTGCGTTGCGTTCGCGCTGAGCAACGGGGGCCCGGCTCCAAGCTCCTCGGCGATCCGCGACGCGAGCCAACCCTCTTCGCACGTCAGAAGGCCTGTCCCGAAGACGACGGCACTTCCCCGAGCCGCCGAGAGCCTCCGCGATGCCTCGTCCAGTGCTTCGGACCACGAGGTCTCTACCAGCGCACTTCCGCGGCGGATCATGGGCGACGTGATTCTCTCTACGCCCCGAAGAGCGTGGCCGGCATAGCGTCCTCGGGCGCACAAGACGTCCGTGCGCTGTCCCGGGACGATCTGCATGAATCGGCTGTTGTGACAGAGGACGCTCACGTCGCACCCGAGCCCACAGAGCGCGCAGACCGTCTCCGTGCCCACCAAGTCCAGAGGAACCTGCTTGTCGAGAACCGTCCGGTCGCACAGAGCTCCCGTCGGGCACGCATCGACGCACGCGCCGCAGGCAACGCAATCCGAGTCTTGCCAAGCACGATGGAATGGCACCTGGACTTCCGTCTCGATGCCGCGCCCGACGAAGTCAATCGCGGAGACTCCGCACACGTCGGAGCAGACGCGCAGGCACCGCGCGCACGACACGCACTTGCCGGCCTCCTGCACGATAAACGGGTGGCGTTCGTCTCGAAGCGCGCGCGACACCTCTCCCGCGTAGGTGTCCTGCAGCGCCTGCACAGCCGTCGCGTAGTCCCGCAGGAGGCAGTCGTCGAGCGCCATGCACCCGCATTCCAGGCAGCGATGCCCCGCAGCGACCGCCTGTGCCACGTCAAGCACGCCCTCGACCTCACGGAAATCGCCGATCCGTTCGGCGGCAGGCCGCTGGAGAGGCCGAATCTGCGGTGCAGGCGGCGGATCTCCGATGTCCCGCCGCGTGACATCGTGCTTGACGTGGACGTACTCCACCGTCGACGCGGTCGCCTCGCCCGTCGAGAACATGCGATCGATAGCCTCTGCAGCGCGCCGGCCTGCCCCCACGGCTTCGACGGCGATGCTGGGACCCGTCACGAAGTCCCCGCCCGCGAAGACTCTCGCCTTCGACGTGCGCCCTGTTGCGCTGTTGATCACCGGGCTGCCGCCTCTCGCCAGCGTGATCCCGGTGCCGTCGAGGCAGGTGCTGTCGACCGCTTGCCCCACCGCGAGGAGGACGGCGTCCACCTCCACCAGGAACTCCGAACCCTCTACAGGAACCGGGCGGCGCCTGCCGCTCTCGTCCGGGGCGCCGAGTTCCATGCGCACGCAGCGCACTCCGACGAGCTTCGAGCCCTTCGACACGAACTCCACCGGCTGCACCAGCAGTTGGAGTCGAATGCCTTCGTCCTCCGCCTCCTGCACCTCGTGAGGCAGAGCCGGCATCTCGCCGCGCGAACGCCGGTAGAGAACGACGACCTCCGCTCCGAGTCGCCGCGCACAGCGCGCCGCATCCACGGCCGTGTTGCCGCCGCCGATCACGGCGACGCGCTTCGGAAGGCGCGGAGGAGCGCCCTCGTTCACTCGGCGAAGGAAGTCGGTCCCCTGCATCACGGTGGCGTGGTCTTCTCCCGGCAGGCCCATTGGATTCACTCCCCAAGCTCCGAGGCCGAGGAAGACGGCGTCGTGCGATGCCTCAAGCCCCGCGAGCGTGACCTGGTCGCCAAGACGCATGCCGTTGCGGAACGCGATGCCCATTCTCTGCAGCACGTCCAGTTCCCGGTCGATGACGGATGGAGGAAGCCGGTAGTCGGGGATCCCGTAGCGAAGCATCCCGCCCATCCGTGGCATGGCGTCGAAGACCGTGACGTCGTGACCTCGACGGCGCAGGAAGTACGCCGCGCTGAGGCCGGCCGGCCCGCCTCCAACCACGGCGACCTTCTTGCCCGTTCCCCGTGCGCACGACGGCGTGTAGGTGATCGGGAGATCGCCCAGGAATCGCTTCAGTTGCCGAATCTGAACCGGCTCCTCGGCGATCTCCCTCCGGCAGGCGTCCTCGCACGGCGCTGGGCAGATGCGGCCGAACGACGCGGGAAAAGGAAGGGCCTCGTAGAGGATTCTCAGACCCTCCTCGAACCGGCCGTCTGCGGCAAGACTCACGTAGGCCTGGCAGTCGGTGTGCGCCGGACAAGCCTCTTGGCACGGGCCGAGGCAGTCGCCCCAGTGATTGGAAAGCAAGAGCTCCAGTGCAGTCTTGCGTACGTCGAGGGCCGCGGGAGCGTCGGTGTCGATGATCATGCCATCGACCGCCGCGGTCGAGCACGCCTTGACGATGCCCTTGCCCTGGACCTCAACCACACAGACGCCACACGAATCGAACGGTGCGAGTCGTTCTTCGGCGCACAGCGCTGGAATCTCGATCCCGTGTCTGCGCGCGATCTCTAGAATCGTCTCACCTGCCTTGGCCTCGACGGTTCGCCCGTTGATCGTGACCGACATCACTCCCTCACCTTCCCTGTCAGGACGAGAATGGCGCCGAACGGACAAACCTGACGGCAACGGCCACACTGGACGCACGCGGCCTCGTCGATCACGAACGCGTCATCTCCTTCGGCGATCGCGGAGACCGGGCACTGACGAGCGCAAAGGCCGCACTTCTTGCACGCCGCCGGGTCCACTCGGTAGGACAGGAGCGCCTTGCAGACCTTGGCTGGGCAGGCGCGGCTCTCGATGTGCGCCGCGTACTCGTCTTGGAAGTACTTGGCCGTCGTCAGAATCGGATTCGGCGCCGTCTGACCCAGGCCGCACAAGGAGTTCGCCTTGACCTTCTCTCCGAGGGCGACGAGACGCCCCAGATCCTCCTGCGTGCCCTTCCCGGCGCAGATACGCTCGAGGATCTCGAGCATCCGCTTCGTGCCCACTCGGCAGAACGTGCACTTCCCGCACGACTCCTTCTGCGTGAAGTCGAGGAAGAAGCGGGCGACGTCGACCATGCAGGTGTCCTGGTCAAGGATGATCATCCCGCCCGAGCCGACGATCGCGCCGGTCGCCTTCAGCGCCTCGTAGTCCACGGGCGTGTCGGCCAGGCTCGCCGGGAGGCAGCCTCCCGAGGGTCCGCCCATCTGGACCGCCTTCAGCTCCCCGTTCTTCTGAATGCCGCCGCCGATGTCGAACACGATGTCGCGGATGCTCATTCCCATCGGAATCTCGATCAGCCCGCTGTGGGCGATCTTCCCGGCCAGCGCGAACACCTTCGTCCCCTTGCTCTTCTCGGTTCCGAGAGCCGCGAACTCCGACGCGCCGTGGCGCAAGATCCACGGCACGTTGGCCAGCGTCTCCACGTTGTTGATGCACGTCGGCTTGCCGAACAAGCCCGACGTCGAGGGATACGGAGGGCGACGCCGCGGCATTCCCCGCCTCCCCTCGATCGACGCGATGAGAGCTGTTTCCTCACCGCAAACGAACGCGCCCGCGCCGGCCTTGATCGCGAGGTCAAACGAGAACTCCGTGCCGAGGATACGCTCGCCGATGAACCCCGCGGCCCGCGCATCGCGAATCGACCGCACAAGTCGAGCAATGGCGAGCGGGTACTCGGCGCGAACGTAGATGTAGCCTCTCGATGCTCCGATGGCGTACGCCGCGATGATCATGCCCTCGAGAACGCGGTGCGGGTCTCCTTCGAGGACGCTGCGGTCCATGAACGCTCCGGGGTCGCCCTCGTCCCCGTTGCAGATCATGTACTTCGACGCAGCCTTCTCCTTGGCCGCCAGGGACCACTTCGTGCCCGTGGCGAAGCCGGCGCCTCCGCGCCCTCGCAGTCCCGAGGCCGTGATCTCGGAGATGACATCTTGCGGTGTCATCTCACGAAGCACCTTCTCGAGCGCGCGATAGCCGTCACTCGCGCGATACTCGTTGATCGACTCAGGGTCGATCCGGCCGCAGTTCTCCAAGACGATGCGGACCTGACGCCTGAGGAACCGATCGGAGTCGACCTCGAGGCCTTCGATCGCTCGTCCCGCCATGATGCGTTCGCGGACGATCCGCGGTGCATCCTCCGGCGTCACGTGTCCGTACCGATCCAACGCGCCGGCCGAGTCGACGACCTCGACCAAGGGCTCCGCGTAGCACATCCCGACGCAGCCAACGCGCTTCACGGGCAGGGTGAGCCCCGCGGCGGCGACCTCTTGGCGGAGCGCGTCGTAGACGCGTTCCGCGCCCGCCGCCACGCCGCAGGTGGCGAGGCCGACGCGCAGCTCGCGGACCTTGCTCATCGCGTGTCCACCCTGTACTTCTGCAGGATCGTCGCGATTTGCTTCCTTCCTACGCGGCCGTACGTCTCGTTGTCGACCATCATCGCGGGGGCAAGGCTACAGCAGCCGAGGCAGCGCACGCTCTCCAGGGTGAAGAGGCCGTCGGATGTCGTACCTCCCACATCCACTCCGAGCAGCTCCTTCAGCGACTCCATCACGTCCTCCGATCCGAGAACGTGGCACGCGATCCCCTCACACACTCGGAGGGTGTGGAGGCCGGGGCGCCGTAAGCGAAACTGCGAGTAGAAGGTGGCCACTCCGTAGACGGCGCTCGCGGCCGATCGCGCGTGCTCCGCGACACGGGCAATGCCCTCTTCAGAGACGTAGCCCTCTTCCTCCTGAATCGACTGCAGGAGCACGATGATGCTTTCCGGTCCACGCGGCACGTCGTCCCACGGCTTGCGTGTCGCCTTCGTCGCTGGAGAGCGGACCTCCATCTTCGTCCTCCTTCCGCATCGCGCGGAACGCTTCGCCCCGAGACGGAACAAGAGTGGCACCCCGTCTGCGCGTTCGGCGGACAGCGCATTATCCTGGTCTTGCCTGCATGCCGCAACCCCGAAAAGCCACTACCATTGCGCGTATAATGCGCCCGGTGGTCCCATGAGATGCTACGTGGAGTCGGACGGGCGTATCTACCTTGTGAGACGGAAGGGACTTCTGGACTTGCCGACGCCGGATGAACTTCCGTTCCCCTTCGTGCGCGTCGCGCCCCTCGTGATCGGCGACGAGGAGACGTGGTTCTGCGTCCCCGAGCTGGCAGAGCATCCCAACCAGTGGCCGAGCAAGGACGATGTCGACAGACTTCTGGATGTCGAGTCGCGTGTCCGGAGCGCCGTTCACGCGACGATGCCGCGCGTCGTCGTCGAGGGCATCTGCATCGAGGGCGACTCGATCCTCTTGGTCAAGGGGAGCCGCGGACTCAACACCGGCCGCTGGTCGCTGCCCGGCGGCTTCCTCCGATTCGCCGAGACTCCGGAAGAAGGCGTCCTGCGCGAGGTCCGCGAGGAGGTCGGCGCGGAAGCGCAGATCCTTCGTTTCGCCGGAGTCCACGGGAAGATGGGTCAGAAGACCGGGCTTCACTGGATCATGCTCTTCTATCGCATCGCCCTGCTCGGGGAGCCGAAGCCCGATCTGGACGAGATCGCCGAGGCTCGCTATGTCTCTGTAGAAGAAGCTCCTGGCATGCTCCATGACCCGGTGATGGCTGACGCCGTGCGCCGCGAGGCGACCAGATCCCTGTAGCGTCGG
>CAYUSW010000041.1:0-6403 GCA_964447445.1 uncultured Thermotogae bacterium | reverse complement strand
CTCGCGGCCTCGGTCGCCACAGGGACGGTTATCGACGAGGACACGGTCTCCCGGGCCGTGCAGAGGAAGGGGTTCCGCTACGACCGCGCGGGCGACGAGCACTACAACATGATCTCGGCGCTCCACAAGTCGATCCGCAACTCGGATCCCGATGCGGCCCTCTACTGGCTGGCCCGCATGCTCGAAGGAGGCGAGGATCCTCGGTTCATCGCGCGCCGGCTCCTGCGGATCGCCTCTGAGGACGTCGGACTCGCCGACCCGCGGGGCATCGAACAAGCAGTCGCCGCGTGGAAGGCGGTGGAGATGATGGGCGTGCCCGAGTGCGAGCTCGCGCTGGCCCAGGCAGCCGTCTATCTCTCGGTCGCGCCGAAGAGCAACGCTCTCTACGTGGGACTCGCAGCGGCGAAAGAAGACGTCGTGAACTGCCCCGTCGAGGAAGTTCCGCTCCACCTGCGCAACGCGCCGACAGCGATGATGCAGGGTCTGGGGTACGCAGACGGGTACCTCTACGCGCACGACTTCCCCGAGGGCGTCGCGCCGATGAAGTGCTTGCCCCGCGAGCTCGCTGGACGCAGCTACTACCGCCCGACAGCGCATGGAAGCGAGCAGGCGATCGGCGAACGTCTCCGGCGTCTGCGTGCCCTCGCGAACCGCGAGCCCGCGCTGCCAGAAAGAGAAGGCCGCAGCCCGTAGGCCGCGGCCAGGTCACTTGTTCGAGAGCTTTCCCTCTATGTCGCTGGTTTGTGAAGGTAGCGCTTGATGTCGAGCTTGACGCTCTTCTGGAACGGCTCGTCGACGAGCGACAAGCACTCCTTGTACTTGACCCGCTTGAACATCGCGAGGTTCTCGCACTTCTCCTTCACGGCCTCCCAGATCACGTCGAGCGCGGCGTCCTTGTCTTTCTCTCGCACGCCGTGCGTCTTGAGGAATGTCCAGTTGGGGTAGATCTCAGCGCACACGGTTGGCACGCCCTGCCGGCTCCCCTCGTAGACCATGACTTCCTCGATCGATGGAATCGGGGCGAGTTCCCACTCGATCTCCTCTGGGTACACGTTCTTGCCGGTCTCAAGGACGATGACGTTCTTCGCCCGGCCGCACAGGACGAGGCGCCCGCTCTTGTAGGAGCCGAGGTCGCCGGTGTGGAACCAGCCGTCCGGTTCCAGGACTTCAGCCGTCGCCTCGGGGTTCTTGTAGTAGCCGGCCATGACGCCCGGACTGCGGGCCATGACCTCACCGACG
The DNA here is from genome assembly GCA_964447445.1 of uncultured Thermotogae bacterium. Lineage (GTDB taxonomy): Bacteria > Bipolaricaulota > Bipolaricaulia > UBA7950 > UBA9294 > CAIOGO01. Next base: position 5,164 of record CAYUSW010000041.1, on the reverse strand, counting down.
CCGGTGTCATCCGGGTGATCGATGCGGATTTCGACGTTCTCGATCGCTCGCATGCCGGGGATTTCGTCGAACGCCTCGCACATCGTGAGGAGCGGTGCGGTCTCGGTCAGCCCGTACCCCTCCATGATCCCGAGTCCGAGGTGCCGCAGACCGGCCGCGGCGGTCGGATTCAGTGGCGCGCCCCCCGACGTGAAGAAGCGGAACTGCCTGCCGAAGAGCTTGTTGCGCACGAGCCGCCCCATGAGGGAGGGCGAGAGATGGAAGATCACGTGCTTGATGGCGCTCTTCTCGAGCGATTCGGAGATTCTTCCGTACAGGACGTTGAACAGCTTCGGGACGCCGAGGAGGATCGTCGGCTTCGCTTTGTGCATGACTTCCATGAGATTGCGGTCCACGGGAGTGTACGTCGAGCTTCCTCCCGTGATGAGCGGCGTCACGAGCGTGATCGTGAGCCCGTAGATGTGATTCCAGGGCACGATGGATAGGAAGCGATCCTCCGGCGTCAGCTCGACGACCTTTACTGCGGCAAGTGCGTTCGACGCGATGTTGGCGTGCGTCAGCATCGCCCCTTTCGCGTTGCCGGTCGTGCCCGAGGTGTACATGAGAATCGCGAGGTCGGATGCGGCGACGTCGACGAGAGGCAGCGGTTCCTTGCCGAGAAGAAGTGCGTCGAGGAAGAGGACGTTCTCGTCCTTGGATCGGTCCATCGAGATGAGGAATGTGTTGCGCAGCGAGCCCACTTCGCGCAGGGCGACGAGATCGTCCATCTTGCTTCCCGAGGCGATGACGCCCTTCACTCCGGCTTCGCTGAGAATGCGATCGATCTCCACCTTCTGCAGTTCGGGGTCGAGGGGCACGACCGTGGCACCACAGCGGAGAATGGCGAAGAAGCTCGTTGCCCACGCTGTTCTTGGCTTTGACACCAGTGCGACTCGATCGCCCCGCTCCACGCCGAGTTCCCTCAGCGCCGCAGCGAGGCGACCGACCATCTCGGCAAGCCGCGCGTAGGTCACCTCGTTCAACATGAATTGAGCGCCGCGGCCGCTACGACGCTCCTTCGGGACCGGCATGCGCAACGCAACGCGGTCCTTGTGCGCGTGGACCGCATCCTCGAACAGCTGGGACACAGTTGGGTACATCCGTGACCTCCTTGACCTTCCTAGCCCCTGCCTGCGATAGGCCTTCCGTCTCTACTCGGGGACGCCCACAAGGGCGGTGGACAGGTAGTGCTCCGCCTCCATGGCTGCCATCGCGCCGTCGCCGGCCGCTACGACGGCCTGTGAGTACCGATGTGCGCCCAGCCGGACGTCGCCTGCAGCGAAGATTCCCGGCACGCGGGTTCGCAGACGAGCATCCGTCATGACGTAGCCTTCTTCCAGATCCACCGTCCCCTGAAGGAAATCAGTCTGCGGGAGTCTTCCGATGTTGACGAACACAGCGTCCGCAGCCACATCCTCGACGGCTCCAGTGTCGAGATCCCGCAAGCGGACGGACGTGACAAAGCTGTCTCCCACAATCTCCTTGACAACACGATTCCACAAGAACTCGATCTTCGGGTGCTCCTCGGCGCGTCGGCGGAGCGATGCGGAGGCCCGAATGGCCCCCGGAGCGTCCTTCCGGTGTCGTACGACGATCGAGACTCGTGCGGCAAAGCGGGTCAAGAAAAGGGCTTCCGTCAGTCCGGAGTCGCCGGCCCCGACCTCCATCACGTGGCGGCCCCGGAAGAAGTACCCATCGCAGGTAGCGCAGTACGAGACGCCCTTTCCCTTCCAGCGGGCTGCACCTTCCGCCGCCAGCTCGCGAGGACGCGACCCAGGGCAGACGATGACGGCACGAGCCTCTATCGCGCCGGCGTCCGTGACTACGCGATGTGACGCGGCGCCAGGCTCGATGCGGAGCACCTCGGCCTGCACGATCTCGGCTCCCAATCGCTCCGCCTGCTCCCGCAGACGAGACATCAGTTCCCGCCCCGGAACGGGATCTCCCGTACCAGGCCAGTTCTCGACGCGGTCTGTTTCGTTGAGCTGTCCTCCCGGCGCCGCCTTCTCGAGGACGAGGGGAGACAACAGCGAGCGTCCGGCGTACACGGCAGCTGTCAATCCGGCCGGGCCGGCACCGACGATGACGACGTCGCGACGCGGGGGAATTCCACTCATGGTCGCGATTATCGGGAAAGCCCTACGAAACGTCAAAAGGCTCGACGGCCAGCGCGTCCTTCGCCTGGTCGATGATCTGCTCGACGCGCAGCCGGGCCGCGTCGAGCTCGCGTTTCGTCTTCGCCGCAAGCACGAGGCCTTCCTCGAACAAGCGAATCGCCTCGTCGAGGGGAAGCTCGCCTCGTTCGAGCGACGCCGTGATCTCCTCCAGCTTCTCGAGAGCTTGCTCGATCTTCACCGTCTACTCACCTCCTTCGACGCGCGACCGAATGCGTCCTCCGGCGAGCACGGTCTCGATGCGCTGACCGGGGACCACGTCGGCAGGTGCGCGCAGCGGGCTCGTGGATCCCTCGAGGAACGTGATCGAGTACCCCCGTTCGAGCGGACGCCGTGGGTCCGTCAATCGGAGGAGATCGTCCGCGTGCCGTAGCCGATCGAGGAGCGGGCCGAGGACCGCTCGCGGCATCCGCGCGATCTGGGACAAGAGGGCATCGAGCTTTTGTTCACGCGTCTCGACAAGCCGCCGCGGCTCGCGCCAGAGCGTCGCGCGAAAGGCCGCGCGAAAGGTCCTTTCCGCTGCAGACTGCCGCGACTCGACGGCCGTCCGCATGCGCTGGGACAACTGCCGGAGAATCCCCGCGATCTCTGCGCGATCCGGCGTGGTCAGTTCCGCCGCGGCGGACGGTGTAGGCGCTCGCACGTCGGCGACAAAGTCGGTGATCGACACGTCGATGTCGTGGCCGACGGCCGATACAACGGGGACAGGACACGCGTACACGGCCCTGGCCACGCGCTCGTCGTTGAACGCGGCAAGGTCTTCGGCGGCGCCGCCCCCGCGTCCCAGAATCACGAAGTCAAGCGACGCGCCGCTCAGCCGGAAACGGCCGGCGCACTGGAGTGCCGCCACGAGATCGTTGGGGGCGGCCTCGCCTTGCACGGTCGACGGAAACAAGACCACTCGCGCCAGTGGCCAACGCCGACTCAGCACAGCTGCGATGTCGTGCATGGCGGCTCCGCTGGGGGATGTGACGACACCGATGAGCTCGGGGAACTCGGGCAAGGGGCGTTTGTGGGCCGGATCGAACAGTCCCTCCTGCTGAAGCTTGTCCTTGAGCCGCTCAAAGGCCGCGTGGAGAAGCCCGGCGCCGATCGGCTGCACGAGGGACGCAACGAATTGGTACTTGCCGCGGGGCTCGTAGACGGTCGTTCGTCCGAACACGAGGACGACCATTCCGGGCTCGAGCGTCACGAGGACGGGAGCGCGTCCCCGGAAACGAACGACATCGATCTGCGCTTCGGTGTCCTTGAGGGTGAAGTAGAGGTGCCCCGATGCGGCGCGCGTGACTTCGGCGATTTCGCCCTTCATCCACACGTCGCCAAGCCCGGTCTCCAGCAGGCCGCGTGCAGCTCGGTTGAGCTCTGACACCGTGTAGACTCTCTGCTCGTCCATGGGCTTGCCGAGTGTACCCGCCGTCGCGCCGCATGCGGAGTCGGGATCGGCAAACCTTGAACCTGAGAGAGCTTGGCGCTATAGTTCGCCCATGTCTTGCGGCAGTGAGGGCCGCTTTCCCGTCACGATGCGCCTCAAGAGGCACGGGGATTTCCTTCGCGTCTTCCGAAGCGGCAGAGTCACGACGGGAACGTGTCTTGCCGTTCACGTGCTGCCGAACGACAAGGGTCCGCGACTGGGAATCGTGATCTCGCGCCGGTACGGGTCGGCTGTGGAAAGAAATCGAGCGAAGCGGCTGATCCGCGAGGCGTTTCGTCGCTGCGCGGGAAGCCTGCCGCGCGTCGACATCGTCGTTCGGCCTCAGGCCGGGTGCCGAGATGCGACGGTGGACGCGATCGCTCGGCTCTTGGCAGATGGCGCGAGGAAGTCGACGAATAGGGAGGGTTGCCCATGAACGAAGAGGTAGTCTACCTCACCAAAGAAGGCAACGCGCTGATGCAGCAGGAACTCGAGAAGGCCGAGAAGATCCTCTACGAGGAGATCCCGGAGAAACTCAAGGCATCGAAGCTGAGCGGCGGCGACCTTCGCGAGAACAAAGAGTACATGTACCTCCAGAGCCAGCAGGAGTACTACGAGCGCGAGGTGCGGCGCCTCCAGTCCATTCTCGAGCGGGCCGAGATTCTTGCCGACGAAGCGATTGCCAAGGACGTCATTGGGCTTGGCACGCGCTTCATCTTGCAGGATCTCACGCTGAAGGAGAGCGGTTCCTTCACGTTGGTCAGCCCTGCCGAGGTTGACTTGGAGAACGGGAAGATCTCGGTTGCTTCCCCCGTCGGCCGATTGCTGTTGGGCCGGAAGGAGGGCGACCACGTCACAGCGAAGCTGCCCTGGGGAATCTCCAAGTTCCGCGTGATTGCCCTGAACCGCTGAGCACGGCCCCTGCCATGACCGATGACCTCGTTCGAGCGCGCCTCGACAAACTCGAGGATCTACGGCGTCGCGGGATAGATCCGTTCCCACCCCGCGTCCCGACCGTTGAGCGCGCCTCTCTCGTCTTGAGCCGCCACGAGGCGCTCGCGCCCGACGAGCACAGCGGCGTGCGGGTGTCCGTGGCCGGCCGCCTGGTAGCGCTCCGCCAGATGGGGAAGGCTTCCTTCCTCGATCTGCGCGACGGAACCGGCAAGATCCAGGCGCACGCCTCGGTCGATCGCATGGGAGGAGAGGCGTACGAGAACCTTCGCCACCTCGACGTCGGCGACTTCCTCGCGGTCTCCGGAGAGGTCTTCCGCACAAAGCGCGGGGAGTTGACCGTCGCCGTCGAGTCCTGGACGTTCCTCTCGAAAGCCGTTCGTCCCCTGCCGGAGAAGTGGCACGGACTGAAGGACGTCGAGCTGAGGTACCGGCACCGGTCGCTCGATCTTCTCGCCAACGACGAGACGCGGGACCGGTTTCTGCGGCGCGCGAAGCTGCTCGGCAGCCTGCGCAAGACGCTCGATGCGATGGGTTTCGTCGAACTCGAGACGCCGATCCTGCAGCCGATCCCCGGGGGTGCGGCAGC
>CAYUSW010000040.1:0-12892 GCA_964447445.1 uncultured Thermotogae bacterium | reverse complement strand
CCTCTGCCTCGAGGAGTCCCACGTCGGAGCGCACTACGCCTACTCCGCCGCTCTCTCCGACCAGGGTTTCCTTCGCGCCTATCCCGCTCTCGAACTCCAAACGCCACGCCCCGATCTCTACGTACGACTCGACATCCCCGTCGCGGAATCCGTCGCTCGGCAGGAGGCGCGCGGAACGCCTCAGTACGCGATCGACGGCCGGCGGCTTGAGGGATTCCTCGCCGAGCTCGATCAATGGCACACCGCGCGCCGCACGCCGCTCGTCGTTGTGGATGCCGATCGCGCGGCAAGCGCGGTCACTGCCGATCTGGAGCGGACGCTCGGGCTCTCGTATCTCTCGGCGGAGGCGCTCGACGTGCCCACGTTCGACATCCTCCTGCTGCTCGGCCGCCCCGCAAGCGGCAAGAGCGAGTTCATCGACTTCATCGCCCGCGCCCACCCGCGCGACCGGGCGGGGCAGTTCCACCTCGGCCGCCTCGAGATTGCCGACGACTTCCCCATCCTGTGGCGCACGTTCGAAGATGACGACGCATGGGAGAGGCTCGGCCGCTCGCGTCTTCACTCGAGGCGCGCGGACGGCAACTACGCCGTCAGCGACGACCGGCTGTGGGCTTTCCTGATCGAGCGCCTCAACGACCAGCTCCCTGCCGGCCCGCGGCAACCGGAAGCCACGACCCTCGTCGAGTTCTCCCGCGGCGGCGTATCGGGATACCGCGACGCGCTCCACGGGCTCTCGCCTGCAGTTCTCCACCGGGCCGCCATCCTCTACCTCTCGGTCTCGTTCGAGGAGTCGTGGCGCCGCAACCTGGCGCGCTACGACGCGAAGCGCCGGGGTGGAATCCTGACGCACTCTGTGCCGCGCGAGGAGATGGAGCGAACGTACGGCACGGACGACTGGGAGGATCTCACGGACAAGCGCTCGTCCGGCTGGATCGGCGTGGGCAAGAACAAGGTCCCGTTCGTCACCCTCCCCAACGAGCCGGAGTCGGCGGACCCGCGCGTCCTCGAGCCGCGCTATCGCGGCGCGCTCGACGCGCTCTTCGAGCTGCGCAGAGAGGACCTCTAGGGGAGGAGTTCCCCAAACGCACGTGCGAAGTTGGCGCCGCACACCTTCCGGATCTGCCGCTCGCACAGGCCCGCTTCGCGGAAGAGATGGGGGAGTCTCGCGTAGTCGGCGACCGAGTCGAAGCCTGCGGGCAGGACTTCGATGCCGTCCAGGTCGCCGCCGAGCCCCACCGAATCCTCGCCGCCCACCCCGATCGCGTGGACCACATGGCGCGCCACATGTTCGAGATCCGGGCGCGGAACAGCACGTCGCAGCGCCGCGATCTCGGCGCGCACGTCCGGCCCGTCGCCGCGCGCTGCGGCTTCTGCGCGCAACGCGGCGTAGGCGCTTGCGATCTCCGGCACGAGGAAGTGGGGTGCCAGATTGATGCCCATGACCCCGCCACGATCGGCGAGGTTCTTGATCATCGCGTCCGTCAGATTTCGCGGGTGCGGGCAGAGCGCTCGGCAGTTCGAGTGGCTGGCAACGAAAGGCCGGGTCGCCGCGCGGCACACGTCGGCGAAGGCCCGATCGGACAGATGCGAGACATCGACGATCGTCGAGAGTTCCTCAGCAAGCCCAAGCAGGCGCTCCCCCTCACGGCTGAGCCCCGTGTTCGACCCGAACGCCGTTCCCGAGAACTCGTTGTCCTTCCAGGCGAAGATGATGCTGCGAACTCCCCGCCGCGCCAGCTCGCGGAGGTTCTCGGCCCTTCCCTCCAGGGGATCGGCTCCCTCAAGCGCAATCAGCGCGCCGATGGGGCCGCCGTCGAGTGCCCGGTGCAGCTCGGAGGCCGTCCTCACGACAACCATCCGCCCGTCGGACGCGGCGGCCATCCCCGAGACGGCATCCACCATCGCCAGGCCGCGCTCGACCACGTCGTCGGGAGGCACCTCAGGATAGACAGCGCAGGACGCGAAGACCTGGACTCGCATGCCCGCGGCTTCGAGCCCGGAGAGCGTCACGTGCAGCCGTTCGTCGCCGCGAACGAAGTCGGCGCCAAGATCGACGACCTTCATCGCTGCATCGCAGTGGGCATCGATGAAGCCAGCGGTCCCGCGTTCCGCCAATCCCTCGTCGTTCATCCTACGACCGCGTAGGCCTCGATCTCGAGCGCAGCGCCGAGCGGCAGCTGCGAAACCGCGACGCACGTCCGCGCCGGGTAGGGTTCGGAGAAGAACTGTGCGTAGACTTCATTCACGAGCGCGAAGTGCCCCATGTCCGTCAGGTACACAGTCACCTTGACCACGTCTTTCATCGACGCGCCCCCGGCTGCAAGGATCGCCCGTACGTTCTCCAGCGCCTGGCGCGCCGCGCGCGGGATGTCGTCACGGATCAGTTCGCCCGACGGAGTCAACGGAAGTTGGCCGGACGTGTAGAACAGGCCCCCCGCGCGGATCCCCTGCGAGTACGGGCCGATCGCCCCTGGAGCCTCCGTCGTAGAGATAGGTCGTCGGATCATCGCCCGATCACCCCGAGTCGGCGTCCCACCTTGGCAAACGCGGCAACGGCAAAGGACAGGTCCTTCGCGCTGTGCGCTGCCGACAGCATCACGCGAATCCGCGCCTTGCCTCGCGGCACGGTGGGGAACGCGATCGCCGTCGCGAACACTCCCTCCGCGAACAGCGCTTTGGAAAACTCCCACGCCGTGGCAGCTTCGCCGAGCATCACGGGCGTGATCGGCGTCTCGCTCACGCCAAGGTCGAACCCCAGGTCCGCGAGCGCTGCCTTGAACGTGCGCGCGTTGTCCCACAGCCTGCGCACGGGCTCGTCGGACGCCTCGAGGATGTCGATCGCCGCGATGCACGCCGCGACGTCTGGCGGCGTTGCCGCGGACGAGAAGAGGAAGGGCCGCGCGCGCTGCCGTAGGTACTCGACGATCTTCGCGCTCCCCGCGATGTATCCGCCCATGGCGCCGAACGCCTTGGACATCGTGCCGCACTCGATGTCGACGCGGCCGTGCAGGCCAAAGTGGTCGACAATGCCGCGTCCGTGCCGCCCGAGCACGCCCTCGCCGTGCGCGTCGTCGACCATGACCATCGCTCCGTGACGCTCGGCGGCTTCCACGATCCCCGGCAGCGGTGCCAAGTCCCCGTCCATCGAGAAGACCCCGTCCGTGATAATGAGCTTCTTTGCGATCGCTTCGTGCTCCTTGAGCAGGTTCTCGAGCGCGTCGACGTCCCGATGGGGGTAGATGGCGCGTTGCGCCTTCGTGAGACGCACCCCGTCGATGATCGAAGCGTGGTTGAGCTCGTCGGTGAACAGGATGTCATCCTTGTCCATGAGGAGGGGAATCGTGGCCAGGTTCGTGTTCAGGCCCGACTGCACCGACAGCGCCGCCTCCGTGCCCTTGAACTCTGCGATGCGCCGCTCCAGCTCCACGTGCAGCGTCATCGTCCCAGCGATCGAACGCACGGCACCCGGCCCGACGCCGTACTCGTCGATCGCGCACTTCGCCGCCTTGCGGAGCCTCGGATCGTTGGCAAACCCGAGGTAGTTGTTCGAGCACATGTTGAGCAGGCGCTTGCCCTCGATTGTCACCCACGCGCCCACCGGGCCCTCCACAGTGCGAATCGTGTTGTAGAGGCCCTTCTCGCGCAGGTCGGCCAAGGCTTCCTCGACAAAAGCCAGCTTGTTCATCTTCCCCCCCTCATGTCAGACGCTCGCTGCCCGCTCGTCTTCCCACAGCTTGTCGAGCTGCTCGAAGGCCCGACGAAGCGCCGGAATCACGACAGACCCCCCCACGACCAGCGCGACGGCAAGGCTCTCGACGACCTCTCCTCGCGTCGCACCGCACTCTCTCGCTGCGCGCAGGTGGTAGCTGATGCAGTCCTCACAGCGCAGCACCGCGGACGCAACAAGCCCCTGGAGTTCCTTCCCTTTGCGAGAGACCGCGCCGTCGGCGTACACGTCGTGGTCCAGAGCGAAGAAGCGGCGCAGGGACAGGTTGCCTTCGTTCAGGATCGCGCGGTTCCCGCGCTCTCGACTCTCCGTGAATCCCTCGTAGGACGCCTTCTCCACGGTTCCTCCCACCTCACGCGGCGGGAACGCGCGACGTCAGCGCAGCGTCGACGGCCTCCAAGACGCGTCGACTCTCTGCGTGTGTCAGGATCCGCAGCGCCTCCGCTGGCACCACCCAACGAGCGTCCGTGTGCTCGTGAGAGAGCTGGACGGCTCTGTCGCGCACCCGCGCCGCGAAGTATGTCACTGTCTTACGCAGCGCCCGTCCGCCGCGGCGAACGATGTAGTTGCTGCGCACGGCGACACCGGCAACCAGGTCGATGTCCGTGATCCCCGTTTCCTCCCGAATCTCGCGCCGCGCCGCCTCGACATCGCTCTCGCCGGGCTCGACCCTTCCCTTGGCAAATCCCCAGTGCCCTCCGTGCTCGTGCCGCAGGAGGAGGAAGACTCGCCGCCCTTCTTCTTCTCTAAACAGGACGGCGCCCGCCGCTTGCTCCTCCCCGTCGGTGCTAGGTGATGTCAACTTCGTGCTCGTTTCGGTCGTAGATCCTCGGGTAGAGGCCCAGGCTCCGGAGCTCCCGCAGCAACACCTTGAAGGACTCGGGAAGTCCGGGTTTCGGGAATTCCTCGCCCTTGAGGATCGCCTTGTAGAGCTGGATCCGTCCTCGCGTGTCGTCCGACTTCAGGGTGAGCATCTCCTGCAACAGGGCGGACGCGCCATACGCTTCCAGCGCCCACACTTCCATCTCGCCGAGGCGCTGCCCGCCGAACTGAGCCTTGCCGCCAAGAGGCTGCTGCGTGATCAAGGCATACGGACCGGTGGACCGAGCGTGGATCTTCTCGTCTGCAATGTGCTCCAGCTTGAGGATCAGCATGTAGCCCACGGTGATGGGACGGGCGAACGGCAGCCCGGTGCGCCCATCGCGCAGCGTGACTTTGCCGTCGTAGTCGTCTCCATCGGCGAGCCCGGCCTTCTCCCTCTCCTTGTGGAGTGCTGTCATGATCTCATCCTCGTGCGCGCCGTCGAAGATCGGGCTTGCGACCACCTCGCCCCGCAGGTGTGCCAGCCAGCCGAGGTTCGCCTCGAAGATCTGCCCGAGGTTCATGCGTGACGGCACGCCCATCGGATTGAGAACCAGGTCGACCGGGGTTCCGTCCGGAAGGAAGGGCATTTCGGCCATCGGCCGCACGGTCGAGATGACGCCCTTGTTCCCGTGCCGTCCGGCGAGCTTGTCGCCGATCGAGAGAGCCTTCCGCTGCGCGACGAACACCTTCACCAGTTCGTTCACGCCGGCGTCCAGCTCGTCGCCCTTGTCCCGAGAGAACTTCTTCACCTTGATGACCTTGGCCGTGCCGGAGACCGGACGCATTCGCAACGAGGTGTTCCTTACGTTCCTCGCGCGCTCGCCGAAGATCGACCGGAAGATCTTCTCTTCCGGCGTCGGCTCGGACTCGCCGCGCGGCGTGATCTTCCCGACCAGGATGTCTCCGGTTCGAACCACCGTCCCCTCGCGGACAATCCCGTCCTCGTCAAGGTTCTTTAGATCCTCCTTCGAGATGTTCGGGATGTCGGACGTGATCTCCTCGGGCCCGAGCTTCGTCTCCTCGGCCTTGACCTCGAACTCCTCGATATGGATGGAATCCAGCAGGTTCTCCCGTACAAGCCGGTCGCTGACGACGATCGCATCCTCGTAGTTGTAGCCCTCGAACGGCATGATCGCCACGAGGAGATTGCGTCCGAGAGCCAGCTCGCCCAGGTCGCTCGACGGCCCGTCGGCCAAGAGGTCCCCCTCCTTGACCTCGTCCCCTTCGGAGACCACCGGCCGCTGATGGAGGATCGTGTCCTGGTTCGACCGCTCGAAACTGATGAGCTGGTAGACGTGGCGCTTCTTGCCCTTCTTCACCACGATCTGGTCTGCGTCCACCTCCGCGACGACCCCGTCTTCCTCGGCCAACAGGAGCATTCCGGAATCCATCGCCGCCTGGCGCTCAAGCCCCGTACCGACGAGCGGCGCCTCGGGGCGCAAGAGAGGGACGGCCTGGCGCTGCATGTTGGCTCCCATCAGCGCGCGGTTCGAGTCGTCATGCTCGAGGAATGGAATCAGCGCGGACGAGATGCCCACGAGACCGCATGGCGACACTCCGATGTAGTGCACCTGGTTCGGCGGAACAAGGCGGACTTCCTCTCGCCCTGTGCGCACTTCCACCCGCTCGCCGAGGAGCTTGCCGGTGGGGCCGACGGGGGAGGTTGCCGGCGCGATCATCAGGCGCTCTTCGTCGTCCGCCATCAGGTAGTCGATCTGATCCGTCACTTTCCCTTTGACCACCTTGCGATACGGCGAAACGAGGAATCCGTACTCGTTGACGCTGGCATAGCAAGCAAGAGACGTGATGAGTCCGATGTTCTGGCCTTCCGGCGTCTCGATCGGGCAGATGCGCGCGTAGTGAGACGAGTGCACGTCGCGCACTTCGATCTTCGCGCGCCGCTTCGTGAGCCCTCCCCCAAGCGCGTTCAGCCTCCGCTTATGCGTGAGCTCCGTCAGCGGGTTCGTCTGCTCGAGGAACTGGGAGAATCGCCCGGTGTAGAAGAGCTGATTGATCGAGCCTTGAACCGTTCGGGTCGAGATCAGGCGGCGGATCGTGTCCTTCTCTTCCAGCGCGTACTTCGACAGCTTGTCGCGCGCGATTCGCGCCATGCGGACAAGCCCCGTGCGGAGAGCGTTCTCGGCCAGCTCCCCAGGCAGGCGGACTCGCTTGTTGGCCAGGTGGTCCTTCTCATCCAGAAGCTCAGGCCGAGTCGGCACCTCGATGAGCACCTTCAACGTGCGGACGATGTCCGCGAGATACAGCACCGGCTGCTTGAGCTGCATGTTGAGCTTCCGGTTCACCTTGAATCGGCCGACCTCGGACAAGTGGTAACTCGTCGGGTGGAAGTAGAGATTCTCCACGTACTCGCCCATCTGCGACGGCGAGGATCGGTCGGAGGGTCGCAACTTCCGGTAGACGCTGCGGAGAGCTTCCTCCTGACTCGTCGTCTGGTCCTCTTCTAAAGCCTTCTGGATGTACCGGTGGACGAGACGGACGGACTCCACGCGCGCCTTCTCCAGCGCGCCGAGACGTCCCTTCTGCAGCGTCTCCCCAGCGAGAAGGAGAGGCTCCTCGCCCTTGAGGACGTCCGTGGCCACGCGATAGCCGATGTAGGGCTCAAGAGTCTCGACAGTCACTGGGCTCACCGAGAAGGAGAAGTAGCGGCCGATTCGCGCTTCCTCCAGTCCGAGGGCCTTGAGGAGCACCGTCGCGACGACTTTCCCCTTCCGATCGAGGTTGGCTCGGAGAGTGCCACGCTTCGTGTCGAGAACGATCTCCAGCCAGGCACCCAGTTCCGGCAGGATGTGTCCCTTGTACTGGTTCGCCTCTTCCTGGGTGAAGTAGACGCCGGGCGCCCTCGTCAACTCGTTCACCAGTGCGTTCTCCGAGCCGTTGATGATGAAGGTCCCGCGGTTCGTCATCATTGGGAAGTCGCCGATGTAGAGCTCCGTTTCCTGAAGCAGCTTCTTCTCTTGAAGAAGGCGCACGGTGACTCTCAACGGGCGCGAATACGTGAGATCCTTGTCCTTGCACTCCGCCTCGGAGTTACGTGGTTCGCCCAGGTACGGCTGGACAAACTCCATGACCAGTCCATCTTTCCCGTGCCCCTCGATCGGAGACACATCGGCGAACGCCCGCATGATGCCTTTCTCAACGAACTGAGTGAACGACTTTCTCACATCGGCGAGGAGATACGGCGGGGGAAGGATCTCCTGGATTCGTCCGTAGGATCTACGCTCTCGGTGCTCCATCTTCTCCCCTTGCGCAAAGAACACCCTGCCTTAAGGCGACGAGCACCCTAAGGCAGGCTGTTCGGGAACCGACTCGTTCCAGCGTGCAGGCCTACTCCAACTCGATCTCGGCCCCTGCCGCCTCCAGCTTTTCCTTGATGCTCGCCGCTTCGTCCGGGCTGACGTTCTCCTTGATCACAGCCGGGATCTTGTCGGCAAGCTCCTTGGCCTCCTTGAGGCCGAGGCCCGTGATCTCCTTGATCTCCTTGATGACCTGAATCTTCTTCTGGCCGGCGCTCTTCATCACGACCTTGTACGCTTCTACGGCAGGTTTGGCGCCTGCATCCCCCGCTGCCGCCGGTCCTGCCGCGACGGCCATCGGGGCCATCATGGCCGCGGAGACCCCGAACCGCTCCTCGATCATCTCAACCAGGTCGGCCAAGTCCTTGACCGACATCTCCTCAATCTGCTTGAGGATGTCCACGTTTGCCATCGCCTATGCCTCCTCTTTCGCGTCTGCGCGCTTTCCTCTCACTTCGCCCAACACCACCGCAAGCTGGCGGATCTTCGCCTGCAGCACCACGGCGAGGGACCGCATCGGACTCGCCAAGACCATCGCCAGCTTCGCCAGGAGTTCCTGGCGAGACGGCAAGGCGGCATACTTCGCGACCTCGCTCTCCTTGACGACCGCACCCTCGAAGACCCCGCCTTTCAGCGTGTACTTCGGGGCGTAGGTCTTGCGACACTCCTCGCTCAACTTGAACGCCACGGCCGGATCGTCGTAGCCAATGGCCACGCCGACAGGACCCGCGAACAGCTCGGGAAGGCCTTCGATTCCCGCCTCCTTCGCTGCAATCCGCGCCAGTGTGTCTTTCACGACGCGGTAGTCCAGTCCTTGTTTGCTGAACTTCTCGCGAAGCTTGACCATCTCGTTCGCCGTGAGTCCGCGGTAGTCGGCCAGGACAAGCGAGGCCGCTTTTGCGAACTTTTCCTTCAGGCGAGCGACTTCCTCAATCTTTGCTTGGGTTGGCATCTCGCCCTCCTAGGCCTCGGCCTCCGCAATCGCGGTCACTTCACTCAGATCAAGCGAGATTCCCGGCCCCATCGTGGACGCAATGCTCACCTTTCGGATGTAGCGTCCCTTGACGCCTTCCTCGGGCTTCTTCTCGGCCACGCTGCGAATGAGCGCACGCAGGTTCTCCCTCAGCGCCGCCTCGTCGAACGAGGCACGCCCAAACACCGTGTGCACGACACCCTGTCGGTCCGTGCGGAACTCGACCATGCCCTTCTTCAACTCGCCGATCACCTGGCCAATGTCCTTTGTGACGGTCCCCGTCTTCGGACTTGGCATCAGCCCTCGGGGCCCGAGAACCTTTCCAAGCTTCCCGACCACCGGCATCATGTCGGGCGTCGCAACGACCTTGTCGAACTCGAACCAGCCTTCCTGGATCTTCTTCGCCATGTCCTCGCCGCCGACGAAGTCGGCGCCCGCCCGCTCCGCGTCCAGAATGCTCTCTCCCTTGGCGAAGGCAAGAATGCGCACGCTCTTGCCCGTGCCGTGCGGGAGGTTGCACGTCCCCCGGACGATGGTCTGGCTCGCCTTGATTCCCAGCACGAACGACACCTCCGCGGTCTCGTCGAACTTGGCCGTCGCGGCTTGCTTCAGCTTCGCGACGGCGTCGTCGATGCCGTAGGCCGCGTTCGGGGGGACGAGCTGTGCGACTCCTGAGTACCGCTTGCTGCGTTTCACCCGTCCACCACCTCGACTCCCATGTTTCGGGCCGTGCCCTCAATGATCTTCATCGCGGACTCGAGCTTGTACGTGTTGAGATCGGGGAGCTTGCGCTCCGCGATCCGCCGCACTTGCTCGCGCGTGATCCGAGCTACCTTGTTTCGATTCGGTTCCGGCGATCCCGTCTGAATTCCCGCCGCCATCTTGATCAGCTCCGCCGCCGGAGGCTGCTTCAGGATGAAGTCGAACTTGCTTCCCAGGTAGACCGAAATCACGACTGGGATGACCACTCCGGGCGTCTCGTGCTTCGTGGCCTCATTGAACTTCTTGCAGAAGTCCATGATGTTGAGCTTGTGCTCGCCGAGCGCGGGTCCGACCGGAGGCGCAGGCGTTGCTTGACCGGCCGGGATCTGCAGCGTGATCTTCGCTATGGCCGTTCTCGCCATCTGTCCTCCTCCCCTTCCTTTCCGCTCTACAACTAGAGCTTGTCGATTCCCTCGAACCCGAGACGCACCGGCGTCTCGCGCCCGAAGATCTTGACCATGACTGTGACTTCCTCGGCGTCCTTGTCGATCTCCTTGACCTCGCCGGTGAAGTCCGCAAACGGGCCTTCGACGATCTCAACGACTTCGCCCACGGTGAAGTCGACTTCCAGGCGCGGCTCGCCCGAAGCGCTCGTCGGCGCCGTCGCTACCGGTACGGCAAGCAACCCGGCTTTCCGCCGGATCAGCTTCATCTCAGGCCCCTCGATCGGCATCGGCTTGAAGCGCGAGCCCACGTAGCGGACCGCGCCCTTGACGCCATCGATCAACTCCATCATCTGCTCTTCTTCAAGCCCCAGCCGGCAGAAGACATACCCGGGGAAGAGCCGCCGTTTCTCGATGCGCTGGATCGTCACAACGCGCTTGTCCTTGTACTCCTTCACCTTCAGGAGTCCGGACGCGCGGCTCATGATCTGATCCTCTGCCTCGTACAGATCCCCCTCGGCGAGCGTCATCCCCTTACGCATTCGGCCAGCGCACTTGTCGAGGATGATCTTCTTCTTCTCTTTTCCCCCGGGCAGCTCGAACGTCACCCTTCGCACTTTGTCGCGGACGACGATCGTGCCGCGATTCGTGACGGTGTACTTCTCATCGCTGTCCGTCGTCAACGGCACCCCGTTGCGGATCTTCTCGCCGAGGCGAATGTCGCGCCGTACCCGCTTGTCGCTCGGGATGAAGTGCGTCTCTTCATTCCTGTTCGTCAGCTCAATCACGACGCGCTGGAGAATCTCGATGTCGGTTGCCTTCGCAGATTCCTCCATGTGCCGAGGAGCCTTTCGAGCCAGGATGTCGCCGCGCGTCGTTCGCTCGTTAGGCTTCGCGACGAGATCGTACTCGTACGGAATCCGGTACTCCGTCGTCGCTCCGCGCCGGCTGCGGGACGTGATCACTTCTTCGACAGGGACAAGGAAGTAGGTCTCCTCACCGTCGACAACAAAGCGTTCGACAGCTTTCTCCCACTGTCGCTTCCGCACGCGCTCGGTCAGGTCCTCTTTGACCTTCAGCTCCGAGCCGGCATACGTTTGGATCGCGTACCACTTCTTCAGCCGCATGATGTCCTCAGTCGCTACGCAGTCCGCGCGCCGACGATCAACCTCAGGAGGAACGCGACGATGCCGTCAATGCCCCAGATGTACAGCGTGAGGATCACGGTCATGAGCAAAATGAGCACCGTGAGAGAGATGACCTCATTTCGGGTCGGCCATGTCACGCGCGCTGTCTCTGCTCGCACGCCTTTAAAGTAGTTCGCAATGCGCTCAATCATCGCATCTCCTCGCTCTAGGATCCGCTTGCAGGCCCGGGAGGGGTCGAACCCCCAGCCTTCCGATTTGGAGTCGGATGCTCTGCCAATTGAGCTACGGGCCTATGCTCAGGTCTGCCGTATGGCTAGACCTCCTTGTGCACCGTGTGCTTGCGGTCCCACTTGCAGTACTTGTTCAGCTGCAGCTTGCCTTGAGACGTCATCTTGTTCTTCTTCGTGTGGTAGTTGCGTCGCCCGCATTCGGGACAAGCAAGCGTCACATGCACCACGGCTTCGCCCTTCTTGGCCATCTGTCAATCCTCTCAGCTACTCGATGATCTTGCTCACCACGCCGGCGCCGATCGTCTTGCCGCCCTCGCGAATGGCGAAGCGCAGACCCTCGTCCATCGCGACGTGGTGCAGGAGTTCGCCGATGAACTTGACGTTGTCGCCCGGCATGACCATCTCCACGCCCTCGGGCAACGTGATCGTTCCGGTGATGTCCGTCGTCCGAAAGAAGAACTGCGGCTTGTAGCCGCTGAAGAACGGCTTCTGTCGCCCGCCTTCGTCGCGCGTCAGCACGTAGATCGCACCCTCGAACTTCGTGTGCGGGGCGACCGTCTTCGGCGCCGCGAGAACCTGTCCGCGCTCGACTTCGTCCTTCTCGACTCCGCGCAGCAGGATTCCGACGTTGTCGCCAGCGATCGCGTACTCGAGCGTCTTGTTGAACATCTCGAGGCTCGTCGCGACGGTCTTCTGCACTTGGTCATGGATCCCGACGATCTCGATTTCCATTCCCGGCGTGATTTTCCCGCGCTCGACGCGCCCCGTGACGACGGTTCCGCGCCCCTTGATCGAGAAGACGTCCTCAACCGGCATCAGGAACGGCTTGTCCTCTTCGCGGTCCGGCTGCGGGATGAAGCTGTCGCATGCCGCCATCAAGTCGAGGATCGCCTTCGCGTCGGGCGAGTTGGGATCCGTCGACTGGCTGGCCTTCAGCGCCGAGCCGCGGATGATCGGCGTCTCGTCGCCCGGGAACTCGTAGCGAGACAGGAGGTCGCGGATCTCGATCTCGATCAGGTCGACCAGCTCGGGATCATCGACGAGGTCAACCTTGTTGAGGAATACGACGATGGCCGGAACGTTGACCTGGCGGGCCAACAGAACGTGCTCGCGCGTCTGCGGCATCGGTCCATCGACCGCCGAGACGACGAGGATCGCGCCGTCCATCTGCGCTGCGCCCGTGATCATGTTCTTGATGTAGTCGGCGTGCCCGGGGCAGTCAATGTGGGCGTAGTGGCGCATCTCCGTCTCATACTCAACGTGCGCAACGTTGACCGTGAGGATCTTCGTCGCGTCGCGCCGGAACAGCTTCGCATCGGCTTTGGCGACCTGGTCGTACGATCGCTCCGTTGCCAGTCCTTTGGATGCCAGGACTTTCGTGATCGCCGCCGTGAGCGTCGTCTTCCCATGGTCGATGTGACCAATGGTTCCGATGTTCAGGTGAGGCTTAGTCCTCGCAAACGCTTCCTTCGCCATTCGCCAGACCTCCTT
>CAYUSW010000039.1:0-6166 GCA_964447445.1 uncultured Thermotogae bacterium | reverse complement strand
GATTGGCGCTCGTTGCTCACTTGCAGTTCGGGCAGTAGACGCTGCCCGCGACTTCGTTGTTGTCTTCGTTGCACTCCGTGACCCAGTCATACGGGTCGACTTCCAGCGTGAACTCGATGGGGCAGGGCGGTATCTGATTCAGCGTGAAGCTGAGGGTGAAGCTCTCGGTCTCTGTCTCTGCGGGATCGAGCGCTCCGATCATGGCGGTGTCGCCTCCGGATGTGCTCTCGAAACGCAGGGTCGTCGTATCGGACGCAACTCCACCGATGTTGCCGACGATCACTTCGATCTCGACCTCGAACCCACGGTCCACGCGCGTGCACGTCGCGCTCTGGATCTTGATCGCCAGGTCGGGGCAGTCGCCAGGATGGTCGTCGTCTGGGACGTCCTCCTTGCCGGGTCCGGTCGTCCGGACGGAGAGCAAGCGAGGCTTCGTCAGGCCGATCGTCGGAGGCATGCCGGCCGCGCAGCCGGAGACGGATCCTGTCACCCACGTGTCGGCCGTCGGGCCGACCACGGTAAAGGAGAAGACGGCCGAGTTTCCCGGCAGGATGCCGCACGAGCCGATCGGCGCCATCCACCACCAGCCGCCCCAGCCGGCGTGCTGCATCCAAAACGCGGGTCCACTCATGTGCACGGTCGACAGTCCCAGGGTGTTGGGGATGAAGAAGAGGCAGAAGCCGCACGAACCGTACAGGAAGTCTAGGTTCGTCACCGTGTAGGTGTACTTGTCGAACACCATGTATCCGGGGCTCTGCGAGCGCGTCACGCACTCGGCGATCTGGATCCGCCCGTACAGCGTCGGCGTCTCGGTCACGTCGTACGCCACGGCGTCCGCTGGGCAAGGCCGCGGCTCCCCGCCGACGACTGGCTCATGAAGCGGCGACAGCGCCAGCATGAACTCGACTTCCTTCCACCTTCCGCGGTAGTCGATCGACATTCGGTCGTCCATGCGTCCGAGGGTTTGGAGAACCTGCCCCTGGGTTCCGGGCTGCCAGCGGTCCTCCTCCGGCCATGCGAGGTCAATGGGCGTGTACCCCTCCGGCGTCGCCTCGAACAGGAACGAGCGGCCGGTGAGGTACTCGTTGTTCTCTCCCTCAGCGGCGTACACGCCGAGTATCACTCCTTCGGCGCTTTCCATCTCCAGTTCGTACGCTGCGACGGACGGGTTCGCCGGCTTCACCTCGATCGTGATCCCGGGAACCATCGTTGGCGAGTAGGTGCCGAGGCCCTCCGCCAGCAGCTCGCCGGGGAAGCTCACGTCGTAGATCTTCAGAACGAACTCGTCCGGGTAGAGCCCGGCCACGTACTGGGCGAGCCCGAGGACGAGGCGCACGTCCGTCGTGCCACGTTGGGTTTCGGTGGCCATCGACATGCGGCCCAGATCGTCGGCCAACTGAATCGTGTCGCCCTCGTCCACGACGCCGTCTCCGTTGAAGTCGCGCACGAATCGCCCGTACCCGTGTTCGGCTTCCCACGCCAGGACGGTTGCCGCCTCGATGGGACCGGTCCACCGAGGGGTCCATGTGGGCAGGCTCTGCTGGCTGATCTGTTGAACGTCGTCGCGGACGTACCCCAAGAGTTCTGCATCCTGTGCTTGCACCACCATCGCCCCTGACAAGAGAGCGAGTCCGACCAGAAACCACCACCGTCTCATCGCCGCCTCCCTTCCCTTGAGTCGGTCTCCAGAGGCACTACCATCGCGCACGTCATGCGACACGGCGAGGAGCCCTTTGGGTCCTCCAAGTATAGGTACACGCAGGAACGCCGAGAAGTGGCGGATCGGCGGCAAAGAGGCTACGCCAGCGGAGCCAGACGCTTCTGCATGAAGGAGCGCCACTGACCGTCAGGGAAGTCCTCGAGACGGCCGAACTCGCGATAGCCGTGCTTCTCGTAGAAGTCCTTCGCCTGCCACCGGAAGGTGTCGAGGTACGCCGCCTTGGCGCCGCGCCGTCGCGCGTCCGATTCGGCCTCTCGCAGGAGCCGATCGCCGATGCCCTGGCCGCGATGGGACTCAGCAACCCAGAGCACGTCAATTGCGAGCCACCCGAGGAACACCGTTCCGATGAACCCTCCCAGAACTGCCCCCGACGCGTCGCGCGCCGCAAGCTGGACGGGGGAATAGGCGATCTCGCCGATGGCTTCCTGATTGAAGGTGCGCAGCCCATGGCCGATCACGTTGACTTCGCCGTCCGTGGCCTGCGAGATGTCGATGTTCGTCATGGTCTCTTTATCTCCGGCGTGCCGGTCTCCTCGTGCGCTTGGACTCCAGGTGAGTCTAGTCGAGCCGCGTGGAGCGATCCAGGCCTCCTCTGAGGCGGTGTGCGGCTCGGATGCGGCGCGGAAAGCGTTGACCAGGCTTGCGGGTTCCGCTCCCAACTGGTAGAGTCGCCCGCAACGCGGGACTGCGGAACGACTCGGCTTCTCGCACGTGCGGCGTGCGGGGCGCTCGGCAGCCAAGCCCGGAGGAGAGCCAGACGATGAAGAGGGTCCTGTACTTGGCGATTGCGGCGGCTTCTCTCGTCGCTCTTGCGTGCGCGGGGGCGACGGAGGTCGTGCTGTTCTACGAGGACGGTTGTCCGCATTGCGCCCGCATGGAGGCTTTCCTTCACGAGATTCAGAATGCGGGTGGGGCTCTCTCCGTCCGGCAGTACGCCATTTCGAGTTGGGAGGCGCGCGACCTCCTTCCGCGTCTCCTGGCCGCCTACGGCGCCGAGATGGGGTCCGTGCCTCTCCTCTTTGTGGCCAATGTCGCCGTGGTGCAGGACACCTTCTACGGCATCGACGCCGTTCCGCTCACGCTTTCGGGTCGTGCAGCGGAACTCGCGCTGACCGACATTCTCGACAAGGCGATCGCGGAGAACGCCGCCTCGCCGCTCGATCGGCTGCCGGCCGCGGCGACGGAGGCCGTCCTCGTGCTGGCTGACGGCTGCCCGGATTGTGAACTGCTGGACCGATTCGTGACAGATCTTCAGGAGGAGCACCCGGAGCTGGCCGTGCGGCGGGTGTCGGCCGACGACGAGGAGGGGCGGAAACTCCTCGACCGTCTGGCGAAGCTCTACCGCGTGCGCAGCTCCACTCCCGCGCTCTTCGTTGGCGATACCGTCGTCGCAGGCCGGATGATCTACCCGGGACGCGCCAAGGCAGAGGCATTCGAGTTCTCCGATGAGGACAAGGCGTCGCTCACGGCGCGAGTCGAGCAAGCCATTGCGCAAGAGGCGACTCCGCCAGTCGACAAACTGCGTGTGCGAGAGAAGGCGACCCTGTGGGCCGTGATCGGATCGGCCTTGTTGGACTCGATCAACCCGTGCGACTTCGCCGTGATGCTCCTCTTGTTGGGGCGCCTGCTCGTCATCGGCAAGCGGCAGAAGATCATCTGGGCGGGGCTTGCCTGGTCGGCCGGCGTCTACATCACCTACTTCCTGATAGGCTACGTGTTCTACACGCTCCTCGGGGTGACGGTCGGCACACGGAGTCTGCGCGTGCCCTACATCCTCGCCGTGTCATCGGTTGCCATCCTGATGGGACTGTGGCAAATGAAGGACCTTCTCTGGTATGGGAGGTGGTTCTCGATCGAGGTTCCGGAGAGCTGGAAACCGGCGCTGAAGCGCGTGACGAACTCGGTGGTCTCGCTGCCCGGAATCTTCGTCGCCGGAATGGTGGACGCCCTCTTCCTCGCCCCCTGCACTTCCGGACCGTACCTCGCGATTCTCTCGCTCCTGTCCACGACCACCACTCGCATCCAAGGCGTGCTTCTCCTGCTTCTCTACAACTTGATCTTCATCCTCCCGATGATCGCAATCGCGCTGACGGTGCACTTCGGCATCACGACCACGGCCCGGGCCGAACGATGGCGTACGGCGCGCATGGGCAAGCTGCACTTCATCACCGGAGTCGTGATGGTGACCCTCGGCGTGGGCATGATCGTCGGCGTGCAGCTCGGCTACATCTAACGAGAAGACCGGCCGGGAGACCCGAGAATTCACGAAGCTCTCGTCAGCCCGTCACACGCCCTCCACAAGGCGGTGCCAGACTGCGCGGTGTACGAGAATACGTCCGAGTACCTCCTTGGGATGGGGGTTCAGGGCAAAAGAGTGCTCTGGACCCTCCATCTCTTCGGAGAGCCGAGCGCGAGATCTCGGACGTGACGACAGAGGTCTCCATCGAGTAGTGTCGGATCGCGAGGTGAACGGATGGACGCACGAGGGCACGTACCAGGAGAGAGACCAAGCGCGCACCGGGCGCAGTTCTACGGGCTTTCCACGTGCGTCTGGTGCAAGAGGGCGCGCGCGCTTCTCGAGGAGCTCGGAGTAGCCTTCGACTTCGCCTACGTGGACCTCTTGGGTCCCGAGGAGCGAGAGTCTGTCCTTGCGCAGCTCGACAAGTTCGGGCGGGGGGAGACGTTCCCCACACTGATCGTCGACGGCTCCGTCTGCGTCATCGGCTTCAACGCGGACGAGATTCGGAAGGCACTCAAGTGACGAAGAGCTCGCCCTCCCCGGCCGATGCGGAGGAATTGCGTTCCCGTCTGGAGAGCAAGGCAGAGGCTGCCGGCTACCATCTCAACCCCGACCGTGAATTCGCGCGCGGGCTCGCCGAGGGCCTGATCGTCAACGAGCGACGCTACGGCTACCGCTCCTGCCCCTGCCGGCTTGCGAGCGGCGACACAGACGCGGACCGTGACATCGTCTGCCCGTGCGACTACCGCGATGCGGATCTCCTCGATTGGGGAAGCTGCTATTGCGGCCTCTACGTGTCCGCCAAGATCCTGGCGGGGGAGCAGAACACCGCTCAGGTCCCCGAGCGGCGCCTACCTTCCGGAGATCGTCGAGCGATCACCCACGGGTCTCTCACGCGTCGGGAGAACGGCCTCTCGGTCTGGCGGTGCCGTGTCTGCGGCTACCTCTGCGCGCGAGAGCATCCGCCGGCCGTCTGCCCCATCTGCGGAGCCGCGAGCGATCGGTTTGAATCCTTCGCCTAGCGCAGTGGCCTCCGGATGACGATCTCTTCGCCGTCCATCTCGCCGGTCGGCTCGAACCCGAGCTTGCGGTAGAAGGGTCCCGCTCCGCCTTCCGCCGGCACGTAGCTCGCCTTGATCGAATGCGCGTTCGGTCGGGAGAGGGCGTGCTCGAACACAAGCTGCAGAGCGTGGCGACCGTATCCCTTCTTCTGATGCGGCCCGGCGATCATGAACCGCCAAAGGTAGACATGGTCAGCCTCCGGATCATTGTAGAGCATGACGAATCCCACGGGATCATCCTCTGCGTAGACGGCGCGAAACCACGCGTGCTTCTCGAAATGCGCTTGCGCGATCGAGTACGCATTCGATGCCACCATCTTCTGCTGCGAAGGGGACAACGTGTCGCTCAGCTTGCAGACCTGGCGTACGGTTTCCGACGTCACTTCGCGGAGGGAGATGACGGCCTGAGTCTCTACCTTGGGGCTCTCCATCGGCACTCCTTCCCAGCCACAGGGCGGTGCGAGGATGGTACTCGATGGCCCACTCCGGCCGGTAGCTCCGGAATACGCCCGGGCGCTTGGCCGAGGTCCTCGATGGCGCGGAGCTGCGTGGATCCGCTGTGCAGATTGCCCTATCCCTTGCGTCGATCGAGGCTTCGGGAGGAAGATCACGTCATGCGATGGGAGCGACGTCGAGTGTTGCGGGGGTTCCCGATCCTTGAGACGGACAGGCTGCGGCTGCGCGAACCTCGTCGCGCGGATGCGGCGCGACTCCTGGACGCGTGGCAAGACGAGGAGACGATGCTCTATTTCGGGTCGGAACCGCTCCGCACTCGACGGGAGGCTCTCGACGAGATCCGCGCGTTCCGCGAGGATGTCGTGTCTGGCGACGGGATCCGGTGGATTCTCACCGAGAAGGGGCGCGATGAGTACATCGGCGACATTGGGTTCTCCGACTTCGCGCTAGAGCATGCCCGAGCCGAGATCGGCTTCCTGCTCGCGAGGACCTACTGGGGACACGGGTTCATGAGCGAGGCCCTTTCGGCGGCTCTGCGCCACGGGTTCGTGGCGACGAACCTTCATCGAGTCGAGGCGCTCGTGGATCCGCGCAACGCCGCGTGCCTCAAGACGCTCAACCGATGTGGGTTCAAGCAGGAAGGGATCCTGAGGCAGTACGAGTTCGAACGGGGCGCGTTCATCGACCTGG
>CAYUSW010000038.1:0-18631 GCA_964447445.1 uncultured Thermotogae bacterium | reverse complement strand
GGCGGTGGGGGACTTGCGATTCCGCCCTCTGAACGAGGAGCAGTTTCCCGCCTTCCCCACCGTACTCGACGCGGCTCGCGCCGGCGGTAGCGCCCTGGCGGCCGTCAACGCCGCGGATGAAGTCCTCGTGCATCGATTCCTCCACGGCAGGATCTCCTACGGGGACCTCGCCCCTGGGCTCAAGGCCGCGCTGGACGGCTGGCGAATGGACATCGCCGACAGTGGACGCCCGCTCGACCTTCCCACGGTGAGGTCGACGGATCGCTGGGCCCGGTCGGCGGCCGAAGCCCTCCGACTCGGTCACGGCTGAGACGCCGTGCTCTCGGGGGCCGGTTCGGATCTCCGCAAGAGCCGCCACAACGGCGTCGCCCGCGCGAACGCTCCGTACGTCAAGAGGCCGACGGCAAGCGGAGCCAACACGCTGAGGACCGGCGAGGCGTCCCGAACGGCGTGAGCGACCAGCCACACCGCCCCGCCCATGGCGAGCGTCCCGCCCGCGATCAGGGCAAGGCGCGGGAACAGGGTTCTCCAACAGACAAGCCGGCGAAGGAACAGGAAGAGAATCGCCGCGTCCACGGCGCCGGCGACCGCGGAGGCGAGAGCGAGTCCGGGAGCGCCCAGAGGTCCCACCAAGAGCGCGTCGAGGGCGGCGTTGGTCGCCATGGAAGCCACGGCCCCGACGATCGGAACGGCCGTCCGGCCGAGAGCGTAGCAGGCGCGGACGCCGAGGTAGTCCCACCCGTAGGCCAACAGCCCGAAGGAGTAGGAGAAGAGGACGGCATACGTCCTGGCGGTGTCCGCCGGCGTGAAGCTGCCGCGCTCGAAGAGGAGCCGGATGACGCTGTCTCCCATGAGAAGGAGGCCGACAGCCGCAGGGACAAGAATCAGCGCCGTCGCGGCGAGGCCGTCGCCCAAGTAGCGGCGAAATCGGCTGGGATCGCCCTTCGCGTCGGCCACGGCGAGACGCGGCAGGAGAGCCGTGCCGATGCTGACGGCGAACACACCGAGCGGGAGCTGAAACAGCCGCATCGCGTATTGAAGTGAGGCGATGCTGCCGTCCGGAAGATAGGACGCGAACTTATTGTCGACCAGGAGATTGATGTC
Source organism: uncultured Thermotogae bacterium (assembly GCA_964447445.1). Taxonomy (GTDB): domain Bacteria; phylum Bipolaricaulota; class Bipolaricaulia; order UBA7950; family UBA9294; genus CAIOGO01. Next base: position 17,527 of record CAYUSW010000038.1, on the reverse strand, counting down.
GGCCATCGCCAAGACGACGACGGCGGGGAGCATGCGCCGAGCCAGGAGGATCGCATCCGGATGGAGCGGCCAAAGAGTAAACGAGAACCGAAAGCGGGCGCGCCGCAGCGACGGAAGCTGCGAGGCGGTCTGTCCAGCCGCTCCGACCAGTGCTCCGGCCGCGAGGCCGAAGATCGGAAGGCCCGGCCAGTGCGGGGCCGCGACAAGAGCTCCGAGGATGACGCCGACGTTGAACCACACGGGAGAGAAGGACGCCGCGAAGAAGCGATGGCGGGCGTTCAGAATCCCCATGAACACGGCCCCGAATCCGACGAGGGCGATGGTCGGGAACAACCACCGAGACAGGGACACCGTGAGACCCAGCTTGTCCGGAGGAAAGCCGCTGGCGAGAAACGGCACGTACGCCGGCGCCAGCAGGATGCCGGCCGCGCAGACCACCGGGAAGAGGACGAGCAGAATCGAGAGAACGTTGCTCGCAAAACGGTCGGCGTCTTCTCCCGCCTCGCGCAGACCCGCGTAGAGGGGGACGAACGCCGTGGACAAGGCCCCTTCGGCAAGGAGCTGCCGCAGGAGCTGAGGCACGTAGAACGCAATGAGAAAGGCGTCGTAGGTTGCCGTGGCGCCGAAGCTATTGGCAATGGATGCGTCTCGCACGAGTCCGAGAACACGGGACACCCCGGTGGCGAGTGCCATCATAAGAACGTCGCGGGCCAAGCTCTTCTTCATGATCACTTGAGGACGGCGCTCAGACTGACCGCGACAGGAGCTTCTCTTCCCCACCGCGCATAGTGCGTTCCCACGCTCAGCACCAGCGCCCCCGCACCGTCTCGCTCGAGCACCACGGCGCTCGACGGCGTCACCGGAAGGTGCGCAAGGAGCGACAAGACGGTCTGGTCCGTCAGGCGGTCTTCCGCAGAGGCCGTCAGGAAGAAGAAACCGCCGTGCCAGTCCGTGCCGGCCACGCTCCACGAGGTGGCCGTGCTCGATTCGCCGTCCGCCAGGGGCAGCGCCTGGCCGTTCCACAGGAGGACCCGGTCTATCGACAGTGCGTGCCGGACGAAGCGCTGCTCGGGGTCAACCTCGCAGACGAGGTCGACGCGTTCTCCCAGCGCGAGCCCGTCGAGTCGCGCCCTTGACGCGCCCGATGCGACAAGAAGCGTGGCCGACGGGTCAGCAACGACGAACGACGCACTGAGGATGGAGACCACGACGCCGTCACGGATTCGCACGACGGAGAAGCCCTCGGGAAAGCCGCGCGTGATGTCACCCGAGTAGCCTGCCGGGTACCCGACAAGCTCGTCGTAGCCCACAGGGCGATTCACTCCGTCGACGGGGACTCGGACGGTGGAGGAGACAGCAAAGGCGCGAACGTCGGCGAAGAAGGCTCCGAGTGAACCGAAAACATCAAGGCCGAGCGCGAGCGACTCCTCTGCCTCGATCGAGAACGGAACGCCATCGATCACGACGAGGCCGGTGTCGCTGCCGCTGCGCGACGACAGGGCGACTACCGCCCCGCAGGCGGCCATGGATTCCTCCATCCCCCCTTGGGTTCCCGCGCCGCTCGGAGGCAAGAGCGGGCGCACGTCGACGCGACCTCGCCAAGCCTCTACCCAGACGTAGGCCAGCTCGACCGACGTCTCGCCGACCGTCGTCGCTCCTTCGAAGTATGAGATACCGTCCCCGAGGAGCGTTGTGGACTCCACGGAAGGGGCATCAGCGGGAGTGAGAAAGAGGCTGTACGTGCCGTCTGTCTCGAATCGTCGCACGGCGATTGCGGCCTCCTCGAGGAACGTGATCCGGAGTTCGCAGATCGCCCCCCCGAGTTCCACGAGGGAGGCTCGCCCTACTCCCTCCGGCCCGAAGGCAACGCTCCTTGTCGGGGTTTCGACGCGGCAGTCGTAGAGACGAACCACATCGGCGCCGTCCGCTGCTGCGACGAACGTCGGCGAGAAGCGATCGAACCGTACGACCAACGTGTCGTCGCCGGCCGAGAAGTCAAGAAGCCGCGCCTCCACGACATCGACATCGAAGTCGCCGTCGTCACGTCGGACGGTTCCCGCCACGTAGGCCGCAAGTTCGTCGATGTGGACGTACGCCACGCCGGAGATCCGCCGGATTCTGGCGCTAGGAAGCTCGCCGCAACCGCCGTTCCAGCGCAGCGTCACGTGCCCGTCCCGCTCGGCCGCCTCGACCCCAAGAAAGGGGGAGAACGAAAGCACGGGAACGAGAAGGTTGTCTCCGCTCGGGCGAGCCGGAGGTTCGACCGCGATCACGCGGCCGTTGACGCTGACGGCCCCGTGGGCACAAACCGCCAGGCCGACAGCCATCAGCCCGGCGGCGATCCCCCCCAGCCACCCGCCTCTCATCGCGGGCTATTCCTCCTTCGTCTTTGCCTCCTCGTCCACGCGTACCCGCACCTCGACCGAGATGTCCTTGTACAGGTTCACGGTGACGGCGTGCGGACCTAGAGTATCGATGGAAGCTGCCATGTGAATGCGCGACGCTTCGATCGTCTCGCCGCAGGCGGCGGCAATCTGCACAGCGATGTCTTCCGTCCGTACGGATCCGTAGAGCCGGCGATCCCCGTGGGCCTTCCTCACGAAGACCAGCGTCTGGTCCGCCAGCCTGTCGCGCAGGGCACGCGCTCTCTCTTCTCGCTTCAGGAGTTCGGCATCGTGCTCCGCCCTTTCCTTCGCGAAACGCGTTACGTTGTGATCGGTAGGCTTCACGGCCAGACCGCGCGGGAAGAGGTAGTTGCGCGCGTATCCGTCCGACACGTTCACCACCTCGCCGGCGTGGCCCAGCTTCTCAATGGTTGTCGTCAACAGCACCTTCTTAGCGATGGTCATCACCCCAGTCTTAGCTCTCAGGCGCGATTGTAGATGGGGGCTGCGACTGCGTCAAACTGCTCTTCTGATCACACGTAGGGCACATGGTATACTCCGGCGTCATGGTCGCGCTGGAGCGGTGGGTCGTCGAGCGAGATCGGGTCCTGGTCATGGGAATCATCAACGTCACGCCCGACTCCTTCTTCTCCGGCAGTCGAACCCTGTCTCCTGGTCTCGCGCTGGAGTGCGCGCAGCGCATGGTGGCGGAAGGAGCAGACATCATCGACATCGGAGGGGAGTCGACCCGCCCTGGTTCGGCTTCCGTCCCCCTGGAAGAAGAGCTGGAGCGCGTCCTGCCGGTCGTGGAGTGCATTCACAGCGAGTGCGACGTTCTCTTGTCCGTGGACACCGTGAAAGCGGAGGTCGCGCGTCAGGCGTTCGAGTGCGGAGCCACCATCCTCAACGACACTAGCGCATTGCGGGCCGACCCGAACATGGCCGCGGTGGCGGCCGAGCGGCGCGCGTTCGTCGTCCTGATGCACATGCAGGGGATCCCGCGGACGATGCAGTCAGCGCCGCACTACGAAGACGTGGTCGAGGAGGTCCTCGGGTTCCTCAACGAACGGGTGCGCGAAGCCGTACGGGGCGGCGTTGTGCGACAGCGCCTGTTCATCGATCCCGGCATTGGCTTCGGGAAGTGCCTCGAGCACAACCTGACGCTCCTGCGGAACGTTCACCGTTTCGCAGCGACCGGGATCCCCGTCCTTGTCGGAGTCTCGCGCAAGTCGTTCCTCGGCGAGTTGCTCGATCTGCCCGCGTCCGATCGCCTGGAAGGCACTCTGGCCGCGGAGGCCGTCGCCGTGGCGTCGGGCGCCGATGTCCTGCGGGTGCACGACGTGAGGGAGGGGAGACGAGTGGCCGACGTTGCGCGCCGCTTGAGACGAGATGCCAATTAGCGTGCTCGAGTTCCTTGCCCACCCCGGGCGTCGCTTCTCGGTGCAGGCGATCCTCCCGGCGGTGGACGATGAGACGAGCGACTTGCGGGTCGTGCGCGAAATCCGCCTCGATGGTGAGGCGTTCGCCCAGTTGGGAACGCTGTACATGGACGTGGAGATGACGACGGCGATCGCCCAGCCGTGTGGACGTTGCCTGAGGCCACTCGAGACGCACTTCGCGCTGCGGGAGGCCTTCACGATTCCCATTCCGCCGACGGCCGACGCGGTGGACGCGCGCCCCGCGGTCGTCTCGCTCATCTTGTCGGCTCACAACCCCCACGCGCTGTGTCGCCCCGACTGCCACGGCCTGTGCAAGACCTGTGGAGCGGACCTAAACGAGACTCCCAACCACGTTTGCGCTGAGCGCGGCCAGGATCGCCGAAGGTTGGGGGACTTCCTCGAACCATGACGCCCCACGTGGCCATAGGCTTCGACCCGGGCCTTGCCGTCACCGGCTATGGAGTCGTCCAGGCCGGGGAAGACGGGTGGCGCGTGCTGGCCGGAGGCGTCATCCGAACCCGCAGCGATCAAGCTCGTTCGGAGCGGCTGCACATCCTATGTCAGGAGGCGCGCGAGCTGGTGGAGACCTATCACCCATGCGGCGTTGCCATCGAGGAGATCTTCTTTGCCACCAATGCCCAGACCGCGATGCGCACGGCCGAGGCTCGCGGCGCCCTCCTCGTCGCCGTCGCGACCGTGCCGGTCCGAGGCTACACTCCGCTCCAGGTCAAGAAACGCATCACGGGCTACGGGAGGGCGGAGAAGGCGCAGGTCCAGGCCATGGTCAAGCGTCTCCTGCGCTTGAAGGAGATCCCGAGGCCCGACGATATGGCCGACGGATTGGCGCTTGCGCTCTGCTATCTTCTCGACGCGCGAGCTCCCGAAGGAGTCGACGACGTCTACCTATGAGGAGCTCCTGAGGCTCCCTCTGCCCCTGGACGAAGGCCGCTTTCTCCTGTTCGACGGCCATTCCCACGCGTACCGCGCCTACTACGCGATTCGAGATCTGACGGCCCCGGACGGGCGTCCCGTCAACGCCCTCTTTGGGTTCTGGCGGGTCGTTCTTCGCACGCTGCGCGCCTATCCCAGCGCCTACGTCGCCGCCGTGTTCGATGCAGGAGGCAAGACGTTCCGGCATGAGCTCCTCAGCGAGTACAAGGCGACGCGAAAGCCCATGCCGGACGACCTCGCGCAGCAGCTGCCGCTGATCGAGAAGCTGCTGGGGATCCTCGGGATCCCGGTCCTCTCGGAGAAGGGGGTCGAAGGCGACGACGTGCTCGCCTCTCTGGCTCTCCGCGCCGCGGCCGAGGGGTTCACGTGCCTCGTCTCGACCTCCGACAAGGACATGGCGCAGATCGTCGGCGAGCACATCGAGCTTCTCCGTCCGGCTGGGAAGGGTGAAGGCGACGGCGCAGAACGCCTGGACCGAGAGGCCGTGCTGAGGCGGTTCGGCGTGTTGCCCGAGCAGATCGTGGATTTCCTCGCGCTCGTCGGGGATGTGACCGACAACGTGCCGGGAGTGCCCACCGTCGGCGAGAAGACGGCAAGCCAGCTGCTCGCCCAATTCGGTTCTCTCGATGCTTTGATGCGCGATGTAGAACAGGTTCGGAACGAACGCGTCCGAAGAGCGCTGGTCGAGCACCAGGAGGCCGCGCGCCTGGCGCAGAACCTCATCCGGCTGCGCACGGACGTCGCAGCCGGCGATGTGCGCGAGCTGTGTAGGCTGCGTGGAGTCGAGGAGGATGTCGTTCGCGGCTTCTTCGAACTCGTCGGTTTCCGCTCCGCGTTGCAAGAACTCGGGGGCGCACCCTCGCAGCGGCCGGGCGCGCTCGCTGCCGCTCCTCCTCCGCCGCCGACTTCGGCCGTAGGATGCGACTACCGAACCGTGCTCGACGAAGAGACGCTTGAGTCCGTGGTCGAGCTGCTGAGCGCCGCGGACCGATTCTCGCTGGATCTCGAGACGACAAGCCGCGATCCGATGGCAGCTGCCATCGTCGGCGTGGCCGTCTCGCCGAGGCCTCTTCTCGGCTTTTACATCCCCGTCGCGCACGACGCGCTCGGGGCTCCTCCCCAACTGCCTCTCCAGCGCGTGCTGGACGCGCTGTGCCCAGCCATCGAGTCCGAGACGCCCGCGATCATCGGGCAGAACCTCAAGTACGACCTCACCATCCTCGAACGCTACGGGCTCTCGCCCCGCGGGGTCCAGTTCGATTCGATGATCGCCTCGCACCTCCTGCGCCCTGACGAACGCCATCATGATCTCGCGACCATCGCGCGCAGCTACCTCGGACAACAGACGCTCTCCTACGATGAGGTCGCCGGGAAGAACGGGGCGTTCGCCGCGGTGGCGGTCGACGCCGCGACGCGCTATGCGGCCGAGGACGCGGAGCTCGTTCAGCGGCTGTACCCGCTGCTCATGGCCGGCCTGCGAGAGACCGGCCTCGTGAGGCTGTTCGACGACGTCGAGATCCCTCTCGTTCCCGTGCTGGCCCGCATGGAGCGAAATGGCATCCTCGTGGATTGCAGCGTCCTCGCGGAACAGGGAACCGAACTGCGCAAGGAACTCGCGATCATCGAGTCCGACCTGTTCGACATCGCAGGGGGGCCGTTCAATCCGAACTCACCAAAGCAAGTCGCCGAAATCCTGTTCACCCGCCTCAAGTTGCCCGTGGTGGCCCGCACAAAGACAGGGCCTTCGACGAATTCGGATGTCCTGGCGGAGCTTGCCGTGGTTCATCCCCTTCCGGGCAAATTGATCGCGTACCGCGAGGTGATGAAGCTTCTGACCACCTACATTGAACTCCTGCCCAAGGCCGTGAACCCGCGGACGGGCCGCATTCACACGAGTTTTCACCAGACTTCCACGGCGACGGGGCGCCTTTCTTCCTCCGACCCGAACCTCCAGAACGTCCCTACCCGAACGGAGGTCGGAGGCCGCATTCGGCAGGCGTTCGTGGCTCCGTATGGTTCGGTCCTCCTCGGCGCCGACTACTCGCAGATCGAGCTTCGCGTTCTGGCTCATCTCTCCGGCGATCGGAACCTGATCGACGCGCTGACGCGCGGCCTCGACCTCCATCGGCTGACGGCGAGCTACCTCTTCTCCGTGTCGGAGGACGCAGTGACGCCCAGCCAGCGGGATGCAGCGAAGCGGGTCAACTTCGGGATTCTGTACGGCATCAGCGCGTTCGGCTTGGCAAGAGAGATCGGCACCTCTAACGCGGAGGCAAAGGCCTACATCGACCGCTTCTTCTCCGCCTATCCCGACGTGCGAGTCTTCGTGGACGCAAGCGTCCGCCGCGCGACGGAGCGCGGCTTTGTCGAGACCCTGCTCGGGAGACGCCGCCCCCTCCCCGACATCGGATCGCGGAACGTCGCCCGCCGCAACTTCGACCAGCGCAACGCGGTGAACACCCCGATCCAGGGCAGCGCGGCGGATCTGATCAAGCTCGCGATGATTGACATCGACCGCCGTATGGCGTCTGAGAAGTGGCCCGCACGCATGCTCGTTCAGATCCACGATGAACTCGTGTTCGAGGTCGCGGCGGAAGCGGCGGCCGAAGTCGGGACAGCCATTCGGGAGTCCATGGAGAACGTGCTCCCCCTGCGTGTCCCTCTTGAAGTCAAGGTGTCCGTCGGCCGCACCTGGAGCGAGATTTGACATCGCTCTGCGCCGGCTTCGTCGGAGCCGGCAGACGTCGCCGGAAGCGCGCGCGAAACTTGCTTCGCCTCGTTCGTGTAGGTAGAGCGAAGGTGGAGGAGAGATGAAGAAGCGTTGGTGGTTGCCCGCGATGCTCGTGGTTGCAGCTGTTTGGGTCGCGCCATCCTTCGCGGAACCTCACGCTGCCGGAACCGGCGCATGGACTTCTCCCGGCATGTCGGCGGGAGCGTCCTTCGCAGGCCGCATCCGGGAGCTCCCCTTCCCGTTTACCCAGCCAGTCTCCGAGGCCACCCGGCGGTCCGCGATTCTCGCTGCGTGGCGTGGCACGTCCGCCGTGCACGCGCTACGCACCTCGGTGGACGGGTTCTCGGTCGCAGCCGCAGGCACGGGCGAGACGAACAGCGCGCAGGGACTGGGAATGGCTGCTCTTCCCGGAGACGAAGCGACACCGCGCGTGGCCGTTGCTGAGTTCAACGACAGGAGCGGCGCCCGTCTTGTCAACGTGGGAGCTGGAGTGGCCGACAAGCTGGCCGACCGATTGGCGGCCGGAGGCGCGCGCGTCGTAAGCCGCGGCGAGATCGAGGCATTCCTGCAGTCCCAAGGATTGGACCCCGGGTCGCTCGACGACCTCTCGCGCGCTGCGCGCCAGCTCGGCGTCAACCTTGTGGTCACCGGCACGGTCGAGGAAGTTGTGGTCACTACGTCGACGCTCGACCTCGGGCTCATTCACGTCACGAGGTCCGACGCGCACGCAGAGGCAACGGTCAGCCTACTCGATGTCGGGATGGACGAAGTGGCCGTCCAGGCGTCTGCGTCCGGGGACGGAAAGGGTCCGACGCAGCTCTCGCTGTACCTTGGCGGCCTCTTATCTCCTTCGCCATCGTCCGATTCGTGCGCGGGCGGACTCCGTTCGGAGCGTGGGGTGTACGCCGAAGGCGAGCTCGTCTCTTTCGGGTACGCGAACTCCTCCACGTCGGGATGGTTCGGCCTCGAGGTTTGCGCGAGCGACGGCACGTTCCTGCGCTGGCTCGGCTGGCGGTTCGTCCCTCGAGATGGCTGCAAGACGTGGTTCTGGGATCAACGCGACGCGCTCGGGGTTCCAGCGGGCGCTGGGCTCTACGTCGCCAGACTGCGTGACGGAAGCAGTGAAGGCGATGGGGTCACGTTCCAGATTCGCCCGGGCCTGGTCATCGATCTCCCGTCGCTCGATCTGCTCACCGTGGGCACGGAGGCGTTCGACGACGACGTCGTGGGAGCCGCCATGGATGACATGGTCGCCCAGCTTGCCGCGTTTCTTCTTCCTTCCATTCTCAGTCCGCGGTCGTCACCCGCCGGAGCCCTTCGCGCCGCGGAGGAGGCCGTAGAGACTAGCGACGTGCGCTCTCTCTTGGGGCAGATTGCATCTGTGCTCCCGGATGGTCGCGTCGCTATCAGCGTTGGCGCGTCGCACGGCGTGGCAGCGGGGGACCGCTTTGAGGTTCTGGCCGCCGACCGCCTCGCCTTCGATCCGACGACGCAATCTATCGTGGCCTATGACGTGTCAGCCACAAAAGGCCACATCCGCATCGTCGAGGTGCGCGAGCGAGCGTCCGACGGCATCTGCGAGAGCGAGTTCGAGCCGCTTGTCGGAGATCTCGTCCGTCTCGTCCCGTAGGGGTCGCCGCGTCCAGGTCGTTCGGGTAGACTCGCCGCCATGAGCCGACGCTGGATGGGTCTGTGCGCCGCGATCGTCGTCGCCGGTCTGATCGCTCAGGCGGCGCTCGGCGCTGGAGTGCGATCGGTCGGACTTCGCTTCATCCTTCCCATCGGCAACGTGCCCGGGCTCTTGGGACTCGAAGTGAGCGGCGACTTCTCGCTCGGGATTGCGACCGGCTCTTTGTTCGTCTCGGCAAGAGGGAACGCTCTTCTCACGATCTCGTACGACCTTCAGATGGGAAGCGATGACGCCGCTGCAAGAACCTTCCTTCGGCTCACCACAGGGCTCGTCTACTTCGATCGGACGCGCGCCCTGCCGCGCGTCCTCTACGGCGGAGGCCTGACGTTCGAGGTTTCTGTCACGCCCACGCTGGCCCTCGCCGCAGCGGGAGAGTTCCTCTACCCACTTGCGTTTCCGATCCCGATGGTTTCTGCGTCCGGACGATGGGTGCTGCCGTGACGCCCCTCTTCGGGACGGACGGAGTCCGCGGCGTCGCCAACCGGGACCTGACGCCGGAACTCGGGATCTCTCTAGCGCGCGCTGCAGCAACGCTCTTGCCGGCTGGGGGGCGCGTCATCATCGGCCGGGACTCACGAACCAGCGGGCCTATGCTGGAAGCATCGCTAGCCGCTGGCTTCGCGTCGGCAGGCATCGACGTTGGCCTCGCCGGCATCATCCCGACACCGGCCATTTCCTTTCTCATTAAGGATGAGGGTGCGGAGCTCGGTGCCGTCCTGAGCGCGTCGCACAATCCCCCCGAGGACAACGGCGTGAAGTTCTTCGCCAGGAGCGGTCTGAAACTCTCGGTCGAAGAAGAGGAGCGCGTCGAGTCGGCCCTCGCGAACCCCGCGGTCTTCGCGCATCGCGTGGGCCGCATCGAGCCGCTGGACGCTGCAGCGACGCGCTACGCGGCTTTCCTGACCGGCACCATCGAGAGCGAAGACGTGAACTTGTCTGGACTCACGCTGATCGTGGACTGTGCGTTTGGGGCCACGGGCCCGATCGCCCCTCGCGTCTTCCGTCATCTCGGAGCCCGCGTGGTCGAACTCAACACGGAAACGGACGGCTCCCGCATCAATGTGGAGTGTGGCTCCACTCACTTGGCGACTGTGCGCGACGCCGTGCTCCATCACAAGGCGGACTTGGGGATTGCGTTCGATGGAGACGGAGACCGCGTGCTTCTCGTCTCGTCGCGGGGGCAGACGATCGACGGAGATCACGTGATCGGAATCGCCGCGCTGCACCGCGGGAACAGGGGCCCCCTTCGTCCCCCGCTGGTCGTGGGCACGATCCTGTCGAATCTCGGGCTCGAACAGCTTCTTCGCTCGAACGGCATTGCGATGATTCGCACACCCGTCGGAGACCGCCACGTCGCGCAGGCCATGGTCGCCCACGGGGCGCGCATCGGCGGCGAGCCGTCCGGCCACGTGATCTTCTCCGATCACGCCCCGACGGGAGATGGGATCCTCACAGCGGTTCAGCTCCTTGAGATCGCGCACGAGGCAGGCGAGAGCGTGGAAGCCCTCGCCCTCGGCGTTCCTCTCTTCCCGCACTGCCAGCGCAACGTGCCATGCCCATCGATGGCGGCCGCCCAGGCCGTGCCTCTCGAGGAGGCCGCCGCCCGCGCCGACGCGCGACTCGCAGGCCGCGGCCGCGCGATCCTCCGCCCGTCGGGCACTCAGCCCGCCGTGCGCGTCTTCGTCGAGGCCGAAGACGAGGCACTGGCGGAAGCCGTGTGCAGGGAGGCGGCGGCCATGATCGAGGCCCGCGTGGTTCGCTAGTCCGTGGACGTCTTCTCGCCGAACGGGTACGAAAACACAGGATTTCGCGCTGCCTGGGTCTGATCGAGACGTCGCACCGGCGCACGCGTCGGCGCACCATGCAGGAGTTCTGGATGGTGGCGAGCTTCGTCGGCAATCGTCTCCATGATCTCGGCGAACCGGTCGAGACTCCTAAGGTCCTCGGTTTCGGTCGGCTCCACCATGAGCGCCTCGCGCACGATGAGGGGGAAGTAGACCGTGGGCGGATGAACGCCGTAGTCGATCAGACGCTTGGCGATGTCGAGGGTCGACACCTCATTCGGCAGCCCAGCGCCAGAAAGGACAAACTCGTGCTTGCAGAGGCGGTCGTAGGGGAGCAAGTACGTCGCCTTGAGGCGTTCCTGAAGGTAGTTGGCGTTCAGGACCGCGTTCTCGCTCACGGCTCGGAGGCCCTCGTCCCCAAGCTGCAAGAGGTAGGCATACGCCTTCACCGCGACGAGGGAGTTCCCATAGAACGCGTGGACGCTGCCGATGGACCTCGGATGATCCCAATCGAGGCCGTAGGTTGACCCGGTCTTCGCGATCCAGGGAACCGGCAGGTACTCGACGAGAGGATGCGATACCGCGACGGCGCCGGCGCCCGGACCACCCCCGCCGTGCGGCGTCGAGAGGGTCTTGTGCAGGTTGAAGTGGAAGACATCGGCGCCCATGTCGCCTGGACGCGCTCGCCCGACGAACGCGTTCAAGTTCGCGCCGTCAAAATAGCAGAGCCCGCCAGCCTCGTGCACTGCACGCGTCACTTCCAGAATGTTGTCTTCGAAGATGCCGAGGGTATTGGGGACGGTGAGCATGATGCCGGCCACCGTGGGGTCCAGCTCGGCGCGGAGCCCTTCGAGATCGACCGTGCCTCGATCGTTGGAGCGAATCTCGGTGACCGAGAACCCGGCCGCCGCCGCCGAGGCGGGGTTCGTGCCGTGCGCGGAGTCAGGCAACAAGACGCGGGTTCTGCCGTGATCGCCCTGCTCCTCGAAGAATCGCTTGAAGAGGAACATCCCGGTCAATTCGCCGTGCGCTCCCGCCACCGGCTGAAGAGTCACGGCAGCAAGTCCCGAGATGGCGCGAAGGATCTCCGAGAGGTCGTACAGGAGCCGAAGTGTGCCTTGGACACACGCTTCGTCGGCACGTGGGTGCACGTCGGCGAAGCCCGGGAGGCGAGCCACATCTTCGTTCAACTTCGGGTTGTACTTCATCGTGCAACTGCCAAGCGGGTAGATGCCATCATCGACGCCGTAGTTCAGTTTCGAGAGCCCCGTGTAGTGGCGGGCCACCTCTCCTTCGCTCAGGTTGGGGATCCGCGGCTCGCTCGTCCGAACGAGGTCGCCGCCCAGAATCTCTCTCGGTGCGCGCGCGGGCACATCGCAAGCAGGGAACACGCCGCCCTTTGCCTCTCGGAAGACGCGGTCGAAGAGAGTCGTCATCGTTTCTCTCCCAGCACTGTCACCACGCGATCGAGCTCTGCCTTCGACCGCCTCTCCGTCACGGCGATGCGGAGCCCGTTCTTCATCCCAAGCTGCTCCAGCTCGGCCGGATCCTCAACGAGGAACCCGGCACCGGCGAGCCGCCGGCGCACGGCGCCTGCCGGCTCGTCGGGGTGGATCACGAACTCGTTGAAGAACGGCCCGTCGAACGGCAGTGAGTACCCCTTGAGCCGCACGATCTCACCCGCGAGGTAGTGCGCCTTGGCGAGGTTGAGTTCCGCCACCTGGCGCAGTCCGTGCGCCCCGATGCTCGCAAGGTAGAGGGTCGCTGCGAGCGCACACAGCGCAGAGTTCGTGCAAATGTTTGACGTCGCCCGCTCTCTGCGAATGTGCTGCTCACGCGTCTGCGCGGCCATCGCGTAGCCGTTCTTGCCGTCGGCATCCACGGTCCGCCCGGCGACGCGACCCGGGAGTTGGCGCAGAAACTCCTTTCGCGTCGCGAAAATCCCCAGGAGGGGACCCCCGAAGCCCGCCGGAAGGCCCAGGCATTGCCCCTCTCCGACGACAATGTCCGCCCCGAGCTCGCCAGGCGGCGTGAGAAGCCCAAGGGCGAGCGGGTAGGTGACGACGATGAGGAGCGTATCGCCAAGGCCGGTTTTCACCCCATCCAGTGACTCGATCACGCCGAACGCGTTCGGAGATTGAACGACAAGCGCCGACACATCGTCCTCTCGCTCGTCCCACGCGCAGCGTCCGGCAGCATCGAACGGGACGTCTGTGATCTCGATTCCTGCGGCCCAAGCGTACGTCCGAAGAACCCGCCGGTACTGAGGGAGCAAGCTGGACGCCACGGCGACGCGCCGCCGCTTGCGGATCCGATCCGCCATCAGCACGGCCTCCGCCAGTGCAGTGGCGCCGTCGTACATCGACGCGTTCGCGATCTCCATCGCCGTGAGTTCGCACATGAGCGTCTGAAACTCGAACATCGCTGTCAGTGTCCCCTGGCTGATTTCAGGCTGGTACGGCGTATACGCGGTGTAGAACTCCGAGCGCCCGAGCAGGTGGCCGACGACGCGCGGAACGTAGTGATCGTAGATGCCGCCCCCGAGGAGCGAGACATGCTTCGCGGCCGTGTTGGTCTCGGCGCGGCGCGTCAGCTCCTCCAGCACTTCGATCTCGCTGTGCGCTGGCAAGTCGAGCGGCCGGTACGCTTCGAGCACCTCGCGCGGAATATCGGAGAAGAGCTCGTCAATGCTCGCTCGCCCAATGGATTTCAACATCTGCCGCCGCTCCACGTCGGCGTTCGGGAGGTAGCGCATGATGGAGACTCTAGGCGATCAGCGCCTCGTAGGCCGCCGCGCCGAGTAGGTCCTCCGCTTCGGCGGGGTCGGAGATCTCGAGGATGACGATCCATCCATCCGCGTGCGGGGACTGGTTGACGGTCTCGGGGGAGGCTTCCAGTTCCGTGTTCACGGCTACGACCTTGCCGCTGAGCGGAGCGAAGACGTCGCTCACCGCCTTGACGGACTCGACCGTGCCGAGCTGCCCGCCCTTCTTTACCACTGTACCCATCGACGGAAGCTCGACGAACACGACGTCTCCCAGTTCCGCTTGAGCGTGATCGGTGATGCCGATGCGAGCCCGCTTCCCCTCGATCTGGACCCATTCATGGTCTTTCGTGTAGCGAAACGACGACGGGTATGCCATTGCGCCTCCCTTAGAACCCCCAGGAATCATTGACCGAGCGGATTATACGAGCCTCTGCTAGGTCTAGCCACCACGCGCATCGTCGGGACCGCCCGCCGCGTCGTCCGGCGTCAGGGGGTAGAAGCTGGCGTAGGCCTTGTTGAAGTACGAACGGACGGTGCCCTGCGGACCGTGTCGCTGCTTCGACACGATAATTTCCGCCTCGGACCCCGCACCTTGCCCCGACGATTCGGCGGCCTCGGCAGGCTGGGCGTAGTAATCCTCGCGGTAGATAAACATAACGACGTCGGCGTCCTGTTCGAGTGCACCGCTTTCGCGCAGATCCGACAACATCGGCCGTTTGGATTCCCGTCGTTCCACCGCGCGGCTCAGTTGGGACACCGCGACGACGGGCACGTTCAGCTCGCGGGCCAGCTTCTTGAACGACCGAGAGATGTAGGCGATCTCTTGCTCCCGAATGTCCGTCCGGACGCCGGCGTCGACAAGCTGCAGATAGTCGACGACGATCATGTCCAGTCCATACTGGGCGGCCATGCGGCGCGCCTTGGCGCGGATCTCGAGCACGGATACTCCCGGGGTGTCGTCAACGACGATGGTGGACTTCTGGAACTTGCTCGCCGCGCTCGCGATCTCACGCCACTTGGCCGCGGGGACGTAGCCAGCGCGCATTCGATGGAGACTGACCTTGGCCTCGCCACACAACAGACGCTCGAGAAGCTGCTCTTTCGTCATCTCGAGCGAGAAGATCCCGACCGCCGCCTTCTCGCGAATCGCAGCGTGCCGAACAAAGCTGAGCGCGAGGCTCGTCTTGCCCGTGCCGGGCCGCCCGGCCACGATGATCAGATCGGACCGCTGGAGACCCGATGTCAGCTCGTCGAGCTCGCGAAACCCCGTGGAGAAGCCCCGCAACGCGCGCTTGTCCGGAGTGTGGTGCAGGTGCTCGAGCGACTCGATGTGCTCGTAGAGGAAGTCGTTGACATGGAAGTACGAACGATCAAGGCTGCTCTCGGTGATCTTGAAGATGAGCGACTCGGCGCGGTCGAGGACCTCATCCGTATCGCTCACCTCGTCGTAGCCGTACTCCGCGATCTGCCCCCCCGCGTCGACCAGCGAGCGCAGCGTCGCCTTGCGTCGCACGATGCCGGCGTAGTAGTCGAGCGAAGTCGCCGTGGCCGCGCTGGAGAGAAGCTCGTTCAGGTAGAGGCGGCCGCCAGCGCGGTCCGTGTCTCCCAGTTCGTCGAGGCGATTGGCGACGGCGATGATGTCCGCCGGCTCGCCGCGAGTAAACAGCTCACGAATCACGCGAAAGATCACGCGGTGCTTCTGCAGGTAGAAGGCCTCGGGCGTCAGGCGCTCGATGAGGATTGGGACGCTCTCCACCGGGTTGAGCAGAGCAGCGCCAAGCACGAGCTGCTCTGCTTCGATGTTCTTCGGCAGCTCGCGAATGCCATCGTTGGAAACGGGGGACCCGTCAGGTTGTTTCATCGCACGCCGGAGGGCATTATACGATCGTCTTCGGGGACCCGCCCAACAGTCCCCGCGATGGAACTCAGCCCAGCGCGAGAGAAAGCCCAATGCATGCGTTGAAGGTGCGTTTCGGGCCTGCTATACTCGCGCCACACACGAAGACAAGATCTCGGAGGGTGATGTGGAAGTACTAACCATGAAGGAGTTGCTCGAGACCGGAGTCCATTTCGGGCACCGCACGCGGAAGTGGAACCCGAAGATGGCACGTTACATCTTCACGGAGCGCAAGGGAATTCACATTATCGATCTCGAGCAGACCGTGGACATGTTCAAGAAGGCGTACTACTCCGTGCGCGACCGCGTGGCGGCCGGCGGGGAGGTCCTGTTCGTCGGGACGAAGAAGCAGGTCCAAGGGACGATCGCCGAAGAGGCCGAGCGCTGCGGTGCGCACTACGTGAACCGCCGCTGGCTGGGGGGCACGCTGACGAACTTCGCCACGATCCGGTTGAGCATCGAGCGCATGAAGAAGATGGAAGCCATAGTGGAAGACGGCACCGTGGATCACATGCCGAACAAGGAGGCCAGCCGTTTGCGCCGCGAGCTGTCGAAGCTCGTGCGCAACCTGGACGGGCTTCGCCACATGGAACGCCGGCCGGACATCCTCTACATCATCGACCCGGACGTCGAGGTCAACGCCGTGCACGAGGCGAACCTCCTCGGCATCCCCGTTATTGCCATCGTCGACACGAACTGCAACCCTGACCCGATCGACTACCTCATTCCTGGCAACGACGACGCCATCAAGGCGACGAAGTTGATCACCGCGCGCATCGCCGACGCGGTCCTCGAGGGACGCGAGGGACGTCAAGATGCGCCGGGGACTCCGCGGCCCGCAGTGGCCCCGGAGGCGCCGCTGCCGCCGGATGCGCCGATCGACGAGTCGGCTCTCTTGGAGACGTTGCCGGTCGAGGTGAATGTCGAGACGGAAGAGGAACCGTAGAGAACATGGCCACGATTCGAGCTGAGGACGTACAGAAGCTGCGTGTTGAGACCGGCATTGGGATGATGGACTGCAAGAAGGCCCTCGTCGAGGCGGGCGGCGACTTCGCTCGGGCCAAGCAGATCCTGCGCGAGCAAGGGCTTGAGCTGATGGGCCATCAGGGGCGCGAAGCCACAGAAGGGCGAATCGAATGCTACCTGCACCACAGCGGCAAGATCGGCGCGATGGTCGAGATCACCGCGAACACGGACTTCGCCGCCAAGAGCGACGAGTTCGTGCGGTTCGCCAAGGCTCTGGCCATGCACGTCGCGGCGTCGAATCCTCGGTACATCGCTCCCGAGGATGTCCCGGCGCAGGACATCGAGGACGAGAAGCAGGTCTACCGCAAGCAACTCGAGAAAGACGGCAAGCCGGCGAACATCATCGACAAGGCAGTCGAGGGCAGGATCAATCGCTTCTACGAGGAGCAGTGTCTGGTGAAGCAAGCCTTCGCCAAGGACCTGACCGTGAAAGTCGAGGCCCTGCTCGCCGACCTGCGAACGAAGACGGGCGAAAACATTCGCGTGAAACGGTTCGCTCGTTTCGAGGTTGGGAACTAGAAGAATGGCTAGAGCGCCCCGCATCTTGCTCAAACTGAGCGGCGAGGCGCTCAAGAGCTCCGAGGGCGCGTTCTCCGCTGCGGCGCTGGATCGAATCGCGGGCGAGATCGCGTCCGTCTCTTCCGGCATCGCCGTCGTCGTGGGTGCCGGCAACATCCTTCGCGGCGCGCGCACGGACCTCCTCGATCGAGTGGAGGCCGACACGCTCGGCATGCTGGCCACGGTGTTGAACGCTCTCGCGCTTCGAACCTACCTGGAAGCGCACGGCCGCGATGCGTTCATACAGTCGGCGGTCGACACAGAGTTCACCGACCCGCTGTCACCTCGCGATGCACGGCG
>CAYUSW010000037.1:0-4303 GCA_964447445.1 uncultured Thermotogae bacterium | reverse complement strand
GAGTCTTTCCATAGGCTGTTCTGGGTTGCCTCGCGCTGTGTGCGGTCAGGCTCGGGAATGAAGACGACGAGCAGGGCGGCGATGGCGACGACGAAGGTCACGATGTCGATGGTGAAGATGCCGCGGATGCCGATGATGAGGAGGAGACCGCCCGCGAGCATCGGGGCGATGATTCCGGAGGCCGCCTCGGCAAGGCCGAGCATGGCGTTGGCCCGCGTGTAGTGCCTCTTTTCCATCATGAGCGAGATCGCGGCGGAGTAGGCCGGGAACTGGAACGACTCGAACGCGCCGGCGAAGAAACCGGTGGCAAACAGGTGCCACAACTGCAGGTGACCGGTCAGGTGCAGGATGAGAAGCGCGACGGTCGACAGGCCTGCGGCGAGATCGCTCGCGATCATGACCAGCTTTCGCGGCACGCGGTCGACGATGGCTCCTGCCAACGGGCTGAACAGGACGACCGGCGCAAACGCGAAGAACCCGACGAGCGCCAGTGCCGTCGCCTGACCTGTGAGCTGGTACGCCCAGATGATCAGAGCGAACCGCGTCATCCCCGTCCCGATCATCGAGACGAGCTGCCCGAACCATACGATGGTGAACCCGAAGAGTCCGGTTGGGCGATGGCGCTCGGAACTCGTCACGATGCCCCCTTCCCTCTCTGCCTCCTGCGTGTCATCCGTGCACTCTCCACGCGTCGCGTCTCGGGTCCGTCCCACCCTGGAGACTCTGCGTGTTGCTCAGCCCCACGTCGCGCCGTGGGTGCCCGAGATGCATCAGTCGGCGATACGCTCGACCAGGAAGGACACGGGCCTGATACCGTCGCTACAACACGGCAAGGACATGCCGGGGCCGACCATCCATGGCGGATTCGCGCCGAACAAGAGCATCGCCACGTCACGCTGGATATCCGTCCACGCCCAGTCGCAGGGGAAGTCCTTGGGTTTCGCCGGGAATCCCTCGACTTCAAACGTCTGCCCGTCCTGCCACAGCGCACAGACGCCGAATCCATTCGGATAGCGTGCCTTGTTGATGTATCGGTCGACGAGATCCTGATGTACGACGCGCTTCGCTACGGTAATCCTGACTTTGGCCATGAGCCCTCCTCGGATGCCGCGGTACGAGACGGCTGAGGATAACCCTGCGGGCCGTGAGCGGCCACGGCATCGGCCCTGAGGCGGTTGTTTCCGCGCCCCCCGGGGCGTGGTAGGATGATCGCCGGGAGGTGAGCGGTGTGAGAGAGTTCTCTTTCGTCATCGGTAACTGCCCTGGGGCGCTTGTCGAGATTGCCGAGGCGCTGGGGCAGGAGCATGTGAACATCGATGGGATTGCCGGCATGACCGTTCTCGAAGAAGGCGTCGTCGGGATCGTCCCCGACGATCCTGGAAAGGCCCGCAAGATCCTGCGCGACAAGGGCATCGACTTCGAGGAGCGCGAGGCCCTGGTCCTCGATCTCCCGCACCATCCCGGCGAGTTGGCCACAATCCTCGGCCGTTTGTCGGGCGAAGGGATCAACGTGCTGTCGCTCTACGCCTCGTTTGGCAAGCACCAGATCGTGTTTACGGTCGACGACGTCGCGCGCGCCAAGAGCATCTTCCGCATTCCCTGAGCGCCACGGACCCGAATCGCAGCGAGAGGAGACAGGTGCTCTGGATCACCCGTTCTCACATTCACGTGGACCGCGTCGCTTGCCCGTGGCTCATCCGACGCTTTGTTGACAGCAGAGCGGAGTTCCTGTTCGTGGCTTCCAGCGAGGTGGCGGCGATCGCCGAAGTCACGGGCGCGACTCCGTTCGACGTTCCAGGAGCGGAGCTCGGGCATCGAGACGGCGCCTGTTCGTTCGATGCCGTCATCGCGAAGTACGGGCTGAAGGACAAGGCCCTCCTACGCCTCGCGAAGGTCGTGAACGCTGCCGACACCGACCGTCCAGGCAATGACCCCCTCGCGGCGGGGTTGGAGGCGATTGCCTCGGGGTACGGTCTTCGTTTTCCGGATGACCTCGAGAACCTCGAGCGGCAGTTCGAGGTCTACGACGCGCTGTACGCCTGGTGCTGTCTCGAGGTTGCAGAGCATGACGGCTAGTCCACTGCGTGCGGCGTTCGGACGCGCCGCGTCCTTCCTCGGACTTCGCCGCAGCATTGTCGGTCTCCTCGGGATGGTGGTCCTCGTCGGGCTTGGCGAGCACATGGCCGAGCAGTTCCTGCCTCTCTACCTGATTGCGCTGGGGGGCGGCTTCCTCTCGGTCGGCGCCCTGAATGCCATGGACAACTTGCTCGGCGCGCTCTACTCCTACCCGGGCGGCTACCTGGCGGACCGGATGGGCACCAAGCACGCTCTTCTGGTCTTCAACGTGCTGTCGATGGCCGGGTTCGCGCTCGTGATCGCCATCCCCTCCTGGATCGCCGTCATCGGCGGCGCAGCGCTGTTCCTCTCGTGGACCGCGATCTCTCTCCCGGCGACGATGGGCCTCGTTGCCCGCGTCTTGCCAAGAAACAAGCGAACGATGGGCGTATCGATGCACTCGCTCATCCGCCGTATTCCCATGGCGCTCGGCCCGATGGTGGGCGGCGTGCTCATCGGCGCCTTTGGCGTCGAGACCGGGGTGCGTGCTGCGTTTGGCGCCGCGCTCTTCTTCGCCGCGGTTGCACTCGTCCTACAGCAGGTCCTGATCGAACCCGACCCGCCGCGCGGCGAGCGGAAGGCGCGGCCGGCGGAGACCAGGCCGTGGCGCTTGTGGCGCGAAATGCGTCCGGAACTCAGGCAGTTGCTCGTCGCGGACATCCTCGTGCGGTTCTGCGAGCAGATCCCGTATGCGTTCGTCGTCGTGTGGGCTGTGGGGACGGCGGCAACCCCCGGCCCCGTGTCGGCTCTCCAGTTCGGCGTCCTGCGGACAATCGAGATGGCGACGGCAGTCTTGATCTACATCCCGGTCGCCTACTTCGCGGACCGCAGCCAGAAGAAGCCGTTCGTTGTGCTGACGTTTGCGTTCTTCACGGCATTCCCGCTCCTTCTCCTCTTCTCGCGCTCGTTCGGCATTCTCGCCCTCGCGTTCGTGTTGCGGGGGCTGAAGGAATTCGGCGAGCCCACGAGAAAGGCGCTGATCATGGATCTCGCGCCGGAGGACCGAAAGGCGGGGATGTTCGGGCTCTACTACCTCATCCGCGACACGATCGTGTCGCTCGCCGCGTTCGGCGGCGCGCTCCTATGGACAGTGAGGCCAGAGGCCAACCTGCTTGCTGCCTTCGGGTTTGGTCTCCTCGGAACGGTCTGGTTCGCTCTGCGCGGACGGGATCTTGGCTCTGCGCCGGCCTGAGTCGCCGCAGAGCTAGCGGAGCCGCCTCAAGTGGGCTGGTTCTGAATGGGCTGCGCGTTGGCGAGGCTGTAAAGCAAACTTGACATCTCGGCGTCGACCCTCTATCCTGTCAAGGATACTTGACAGGAGGAGTGCATGCGCCTGGAGAACCGTGTCCGCGAGCTGCGAACGGAGCGAAGCTGGAGTCAGCAAGAGCTTGCGCGCGCAGTGGGGGTTAGCCGGCAGACGATCCACGCCATCGAGAAGGGCGGGTACGAGCCTTCGGTGCGTCTTGCGCTCGAGCTCGCAGCAGTACTCGATCGCTCGGTGGATGTCCTCTTCTGGCTGGAAGACGCGGAGGGAGGGAAGGCTTGACATGAAGATGAGATATGTCGTTTCGCGAGCCGTGCTGGCGGCGATCCTCGGGGTGGCGCTCTGCGCCGGCGGCATGCCGTGGTGGGGCGCGGTGGCTGCCGGCGGACTCGCGCTGGTCTTCTTCCTCGTTGTCCTGCGCAGCGGTAGGTACGTCGTGCAGGACCGAGACGGGCTTGCGCCGCTCCGCCGAGACGAGCGATCCCGCGCGATCCGCGACAAGGCGGCGAGGAATTCCTTCGTCCTTACGATTCTCTCGCTTGCGGGGCTGACCATTGCCTACGGCTTCATCCTCTGCGCTCCGGTTCCTGTGGCGGCGCTTGGCGGCATCCTCGCTCTGGCTGTTCTGGTCTACGTAGCTTCCGACCTCTACCTGCGGCGCTCGTCCTAGTGGGACGCAGAGCGAGCAGGGCGCCGGAAGGAGCCCGCCCTGATTCCTCTGCCTCTCCGGTTTCCCGTCGCTAGGGTGTGTCGGGAGTGACCGGCGCATCCCTCCCCGTTCGCGGACGCCGGGAACTCCGCTGCGTTGCGAGCGGTCACGCGCTACGGCGACGAGGTTGGATCTGTTCTCCGCCATTCGATCTGGCCGCCGACGACGGTCATCCAGATGTCGATCTCGGCGAGCTGCGCGCCCGGCGTGGCAAG
>CAYUSW010000036.1:0-12392 GCA_964447445.1 uncultured Thermotogae bacterium | reverse complement strand
GGAGGCCCCTAGGCCGACCTTGCTGCGTACGTCGGCCATGGTCGCGCAGGCGACGTCTGAGGCGCGGCGAGCTCCGTCCGCCAGGATCTCGTCCACTTCGCCGGACGTCTCGAGTTCCGCGCGTCGTTTCCTGACGGGTCGCAAGGCATCCATCAGACGCTCGAACACGGAGTCCTTGAGGCGCGAGTACAAGAGCTCTCCTTTGTCGTGCTCCGCCCTCAATTCGGCCGCGGTCGTCGTGTCTCCAACCAGCTCGCAAGCCACATCGAGAACAAGGAACAGGTTCGCAACACCTGGCGACATCGTCTCGCCCGGCTTCAGGCCGACGTCGGTGACGGCGGAGCGGACCTTCTTGCGGATCGACGCCTCGGCTTCCATGACGCCGACATAGTGCGTCGCCCCAGCGCTCTTCGACATCTTCGACATCGGATCGGCGAGCGACATGATGCGCGCGCCCTTGGTCACGACGGGTTCGGGCTCGGGAAAGGTGTCACCGAAGCGCGAGTTGAACCGCCGCGCGATCCGTCGCGAGAGCTCCACGTGTTGTACCTGATCCTCGCCAACGGGCACGCCGTGCGCCTTGTACATGAGGATGTCGGCCGCCTGGAGAATCGGATAGGTGAAGAGGCCGGCCGTCACAAACTCCTGCTTCTCCGACTTGTCCTTGAACTGCGTCATTCGCGCGAGATCTCCGTACGACGTAACACAGCCGAGGATCCAAGCGAGCTCCGTGTGCTGCGGGACGTCGGCCTGAACGAACACGATCGACCGCGCGGGATCCACGCCGCAAGCGAGGAGGTCGAGCGCCATCGAGCGCGAGGCGGCGCGCAACTCCTTCGGATCGACGTCGATCGTGATGGCATGGTAGTCGACGACACAGTAGATGCAGTCGAAGTCACGTTGGAGGTCGACCCAGTTCCGGATCGCCCCAAGGTAGTTCCCGATGTGGAGCGTTCCGGTGGGCTGGATGCCTGAGAAGACACGCTTCGCCATGGCCTGACCTCCTGTGTGGCTGAGTTGGCGCGGAGTGTACAACATCGCGCCTCCCTACGGATGGGGACGCGGCGGGTACGCGGAATGTGAGTTGATGTCCGATTCTCCGCTCGCGTATCATTCAGACGAGGCGAGATGAGCGTAAATGAGGCCGTAGTCGTCGTCCTGGCTCTATCCGAAGCGGGGGCGGCTTGGGGGGCGGAACGATTCACCGTGCCGGTCGGGGGTGTCCCTGCGCTGATGCGCGTTCACCAGGCTTTGGCGGCAGCCGGCCTGCGGGACATCTCCCTGGTCCATGAGGACACGAGCCATGTGCCGGGCGGCGAGCTTTGGGCATCGATCGCGAATGCCGGAGCGGCGGGGACGCCTGGAGCCCTGGCCAGACTCCTCGCCGGTCGTGCACTCCTCGTGGTCCGCGGTGACCTTCCTCTGCTCACGGCGGCTACCGTGCGTGCGTTCCTTCACGTCGCGGACGCGGGGCGGCCGTCTGACCTCTTCGAATCGTCCGGCGCGATGGCCGTGTTCCACGCAGGCGACCGCGCGGAGCGATTCCTGGCGAGTCTCGTTCAGCACCGCGCCGAAGCTCTTCTCGCGGACTCCAGCCGGGCGACATGGCGGGCCGCTGAGGTAGACGATATCCGTCGCCTTGTCGCGCCCAGCGACTATTCCGACCTCAGCGACATCGCGCGCCGCCGCAAGCTGGTGCTGTTGGCGGCGGCCGGCGTCCTGATCGCCGACGCGGCGCGCGCATATGTCGACGACGCAGTAGCCGTCGGGTCTCGGACGACGCTCCTGCCGGGAACTCACCTGAAGGGAGACACGTCGATCGGCTCGGACTGCACGATTGGCCCCGATGCGTGGATCGAGTCGAGCGCGGTGGAAGACCGCGTCGTGGTTCGGTATTCGGTCGTCGAGGGGGCTCGCGTGCGCGAAGGATCGACGATCGGCCCCTTCGCTCACCTTCGTCACGGCAGCGACATCGGCCCGGACGCGCGCGTGGGCAACTTCGTCGAGGTCAAGGCGTCGCGATTGGGAGCAGGCGTCAAAGCGGGGCATCTCGCCTATCTTGGCGATGCCGACGTCGGCGCGGACACGAACGTGGGGGCCGGAGCGATCACGTGCAACTACGACGGGAACGCCAAGCACCGCACCGTCGTGGGTAGCAGCGTGTTCGTTGGAAGCAACGTGTCGCTGGTGGCTCCTGTGACGATCGGTGATGGGGCGCTCTTGGCAGCGGGATCCACGATCACTGACGACGTCCCACCTGAGAGTCTGGCCATTGCGAGGGCGCGTCAGGTGACCAAGAAGCGCAAGCAGACGCCCCCCAGGGAGGAGACATGATCGAGCGGGAACTCAAGCTCGTGGCGGGGAACGCGAATCGCGTCCTGGCGCAAGAAGTGGCATCGTCGCTCGGGATTGAGTTATGCGATGCCGCGGTCGACCACTTCCGCGACGGCGAGGTCTGCGTTCGCATTCGTGAGACGGTTCGCGGAGCCGATGTCTTCGTGATCCAGCCCACATGCCCCCCGGTGAACGATCACCTGATGGAGCTGCTCCTGATCATCGACGCTGCGCGCCGAGCCTCGGCGCGCTCCGTGATTGCCGTCGTCCCGTACTACGGGTACGCCCGCCAGGATCGGAAGCACACCGGACGTGTCCCCATCTCGGCGCGGCTCGTTGCCAACTTGATCGAAACGGCTGGAGCCGACCGCATGCTTACGATGGACCTCCACGTCGGGCAGATTCAGGGGTTCTTCAACATCCCGGTCGACAATCTACGTTCGGACTGGATCTTTGCCGAGCACATTCGCACGCATGTCGAAGGGCTGGAGAACGCCGTGATCGTGTCGCCGGACGCCGGGGGCGCGGTGCGCGCGCGTATGGTGGCCGAGCAACTGGACCTTCCCTTGGCCATCATGGAAAAGCGCAGAAGCCACGACGGCTCGGTGGTCGACGTCATGAACGTGATCGGCGACGTCAAAGGGAAGCGGACGATTCTCGTGGACGACATTCTGTCGTCCGGCGAGACGCTCGTGAAGGCTGTCGAGGTTCTTCTCCGGAGCGGCGCCCGCGACGCGCGCGCCTACACAACGCACGGCCTCTTCTCGGGCGACGCGCTGCGGATACTGTCCGAGTCTCCCTTGAAACGGGTCGTCGTAACCAATACCATCTTTCGCGAACAAGCGGAGAAGAGTGGAATCGTCGATTACATCTCTGTCGGCGAGCATCTCGCCAAGACCATCCACCGCATCTTCGAGTACAAGTCGGTGAGTCATCTCTTCCCGCACTACTAAGGGCGTAGGAGTCACCATGCACACGCTGGAAGCAAAGACGAGAGCATCAGGGAAGGCGGGCGTCCTACGACGGCAGGGGATCATCCCCGCGGTCGTCTACGGGCCGACCATGGAGAGCACGCCGATCGCCATCGTGCGCCGGGATCTGCTGGTGCTCTTCTCCAACATCACGAGGAGCTCCCGCATCACCCTGAAGCTCCAAGGCGAGAAAGGGTCGCGACAGATGGACGTCTTCCTCAAGGCCATCGACTACGATCCGATCAGCGACGAGCCCGTGCACGTGGACTTCTATCACCCTGAGCCGAAGCATCCGCTCAAGCTCAGCGTGCCGACGAAGATCGTCGGCGAAGCCATCGGCTCGAAGTCAGGCGGAATCCTCAACGTCCAGTTCCGCACGATCCCGGTGCATGGACTGCCGGAAGACATTCCGCATCTCCTCACGATCGACGTCTCCAATCTCGATGTCGGCGACTCCGTCCATGTGAGCGATCTCGATTTCGGGAAGGTCGCACCTCTGTTGCCTCCCGAGCGGGTACTCGTCACGGTCATCGCGCCGCGCAGCCTCGTGGCTGCGGAGGCCGAGGTGGCGGCGGCCGGCGAAGAAGCGGGTGCGGTCGTGGGCGAGGAAGCTCCTGCCGAAGGCGAGGGCGAAGAGTCGTAGGAGGCGCAGTGAAGGCCGTTTTCGGGCTCGGCAACCCGGGCCTGGCCTACGGATTGACGCGCCACAACGTCGGCTTCGAGGTCGTTGACCTCTATCGCCGAGTCCATCGCATTCGGGCACGAGGGCGGGTTCAACACTCCGCTCTTGTGTATTCCTGGGACGACCTCCTCGTGGTGAAGCCGATGACGTTCATGAACGAGAGCGGGCGCGCGGTCAAGGGCGTGCTGGCCCAGCACGGGATTCCGACCCGGGATGCACTCGCCATCTACGACGACCTCGACCTCCCGCTTGGCCGGATCCGCGTCCTGGCGGCCGGTGGCCCCGGGAGTCACAAGGGGATGGGTTCAGTCATTGGGCAACTCGGAACCGAAGACATCCCCCGCATCCGCATCGGCATTGAGATCGAGGGCCGTGACGCCCCGGGCCGCGACTACGTGCTGGATCGATTCAGCCGCGAGGAATGGCAGACCGTCGTCCCCGCTCTCGAACGCGCCGTCGAGGCGATCGACCTCTTTCGCACCGTCGGCATCGACGCGGCGATGACCCGCATCAACCGAAAGCTCGATCCGTTGTAGCTCTGGAGCGAGCGGGTATACTTTGCTCGGTCCCAGACGTCGGATGGGAGGAGGCCGGATGTACGATCGTTTCTCACGCGAGTCGATGGAGATCATCGCCGTGTCGCAAGAGGAAGCCGAGGCGTGGCGCCACAGTTACGTCGGCACGGAGCACCTCCTTCTTGCGTTCCTTAAGATGACGGGGAGCGATGTCTACAGGTTCCTCTCGACTCACACCGTGACGTACGAGAGAGTCGCTTCGCTCCTCGAGGAAGAGAAGGGGCGCGGCGACGTCCGGCTGTCCGCCGATGACCTTGAGCCGACGCCACGCCTGAAGCGCGTCATGAAGATCAGTTTCGAGGAGGCGCGGCGATCCGGCGTCAACACCATCCGGCCGGAGCACCTTCTCATGGGCATGCTGCGCGAAGGCGAGGGGACCGGGGCGACACTCCTGCAGCAGCTGGGCATCGACCTCACCAAGACCCGCGCCTACTTCCTCCCGCCATCCGGAATCGGCATGGCCATCCGGGCAGCGAAGCGGCAGCCGCAGCGCAAGGGCGATCTGGCCGAGTTCGGGCGCAACCTCGTCGAAGAGGCCATGGCCGGCAACCTCGACCCCGTGATCGGCCGGGAAACCGAGATGGAGCGCATCATCCAAACGCTGACGCGGCGCAAGAAGAACAACCCCGCGCTGATCGGCGAATCCGGCGTCGGAAAGACAGCGGTTGTCGAGGGCTTGGCCCAGCGCATCGCGTCGGGCGACGTGCCGGCGATTCTGCGATCGAAGGAGATCCTCGAACTCGACATGGCTTCGGTCGTTGCCGGGACGAAGTACCGTGGCGAGTTCGAGCAGCGCCTGAAGACGCTCATCAATCAGGTGGTAGAGAACGACAACGTCATCTTGTTCATTGACGAACTGCAAACCGTTGTCGGCGCGGGGGGCGCGGAGGGAGCGATCGACGCGTCGTCGATTCTCAAGCCGCCTCTCGCCTCCGGCGCGATCCAGTGCATCGGCACGGCGACGCCGGACGAGTACCGGAAGTCCATCGAGAAGGATCCGGCCCTCAAGCGCCGCTTCAAGACGATTGCGGTGGAGGAGCCGACGGTTGAGATGGCCGTCGAGATCATGCGCGGGCTACGCCCTCGCTATGAGAAGCATCATGGCGTGAAGATCACGGACGACGCGCTGAGCGAAGCGGCTCGGCTCTCTGACCGCTACGTGACGGACCAATTCCTTCCCGACAAGGCCATCGATCTCATCGACGAATCGGCTGCCCGCATCAAGCTACAGAGCTCGCAGGTTCCTGAGGACGTACGAGAGCTGCTCGACCGCGTCGAGGCGCTCGACAAGGAAGAGCAGCAAGCGGTCGCAGCGCAGGAGTACGAGACGGCCGCGCACCTGCGAGACCAGAAGGCGGAACTCGAAGCGCAGGTTCGTGCGAAGAGCGAATCCGACGTCGAGGGGAAGGAATTGCAGGTGACCGGACGCGACATCGCGAAGATGGTCGCGATGTGGACGGGCATTCCGATCGGCCACATGCAGGAAGAAGAGACGGCTCGGCTCGTGAACATGGAGGACAAGATTCACGATCGGCTGATCGCGCAGGACGAGGCCGTGCGTGCCGTTTCTCGTTCGATCCGCCGGGCCTACGCCGGAGTGAAGAACCCGAAGCGCCCCGTCGGCGTGTTCATGTTCCTCGGACCCACCGGCGTGGGGAAGACCGAGCTGTCGAAGACGCTGGCCGCGTTCCTGTTCGGCGACGAAGAGGCACTCATTCGTGTCGACATGTCGGAGTACATGGAGCGATTCTCCGTCTCGCGCCTCACCGGAGCCCCGCCGGGCTACGTGGGCTACGAGGAGGCCGGAGAGCTGACCGAGAAGGTGCGCCATCGGCCATACTCGGTCGTCCTGTTCGACGAGATCGAGAAGGCGCACCGCGACGTGTTCAACATCCTGCTCCAGGTGATGGAGGACGGCATCCTGACCGACTCGCAAGGACGCCGCGTGGACTTCCGAAACGCCGTTCTCATCATGACCTCGAACGTCGGGAGCGAGCTCATCACCGACCGCGATACCCTGGGCTTCAGCGATCAACGTGAGGGCTCCGATGAGCCATACCAGGAGATGAAAGGTCGCGTGATCGGCGAAGCGCGCAATGTCTTCCGACCCGAGTTTCTGAATCGTCTCGACGACATCATTGTGTTTCACCAGTTGAACCGTGCTCAGGTACGTGAGATTGCGACCCTCATGGTCGATCAACTCACCTTGAGGCTTCTGACGGAGCGCAAGATCCACTTCCGCCTCGATGACTCCGCATGGGAGGTGCTCATTCGCCAGGGCTACGACCCGAAGTACGGCGCGCGCCCTATGCGCCGCACCATCGAGCGCCTCATCGAGAACCCCATCTCGGAGGAGATCCTGGTCGGCCACATCGCCGCGGAGGCTCACGTCGTCGGTCGCGCCGAAGGCGACGAGCTCCGGTTTGACCAAGACGAGTAGCATGCCGTTCTCGTGCTCGCGCTGCGGCCAGCAGTCCGTGAAACCGTTCGGTCGGTGTCCACACTGCGGCGCATGGGACTCCTTCTCCGAGACCGAGGAATCCCGGCCGTCCTCTCGTCGCGACAGTTCGTGGCTTGGAGAGGAATTGCGCCCAATCGTCGACGTCAGCCTCGCGGACGTCGCGAGGATTCCCTCGGGACTGGCTGAACTCGACCGACTGCTGGGCGGAGGACTCGTGCCGGGCGGCGTCATTCTGTTCGGGGGCGAACCCGGGATCGGCAAGTCCACGCTCCTGCTGCAGGTGGCGAACGCCCTGGCGGAGGGCGTCGGCAACGTCCTCTACGTGTCGGGCGAGGAGTCGGAGAGCCAAGTGAAGCTGCGAGCCACCCGAGTGGGTGTCAACAGCCGCCGCCTCTACGTCTTGTCGGAGCAGGATCTCGACAGGATTACTCTCGCGGTGGAGAAGACTGCTCCGTGCGCCCTCATCGTTGACTCGATCCAGACCGCCAGTTCCGCCTCCGTGGACGGCGAGGCCGGGAGCATCCGCCAGCTCCGCGAAGTGTCGGGTGAACTCATCCGGATCACGAAGTCACGCCGCCTCGTCACGTTCCTGGTCGGCCACATCACCAAGGATGGTGCGTTCGCCGGTCCGAAGTCCGTCGAGCACCTCGTCGACGTCGCCCTGTATCTCGAGGGAGGCCGCGGTGAAGACGTGCGGTTCCTGCGCTCGGTGAAGAACCGCTTTGGCTCGACCGACGAGACGGCCGTCTTCCGCATGATGGCAGCGGGCATGGAAGAAGTCACCAACCCATCAGCCTTCTTCCTCGAGGGGCACACGGACAGTCAACGGCCCGGGTCGGTCATCGTCCCCATCCTCGAGGGAACGCGGCCGATCCTCGTCGAACTGCAGGCACTTGTGTCGCCGACCGGCGGGTACGGTGTGCCGCAGCGGCGGTGCACGGGTCTTGATGTCAATCGGGTGCTGCTCCTGCTGGCCGTCATGGAGAAAGAGATGACGGTCCACCTCGGGGGAGCCGACGTGTACCTGAGCGTGGCGGGAGGGCTCGAGGCGCGCGAGAGGGCAAGCGATCTCGGAGCGGTGGCGGCGATCGCATCGAGCATGCGCAGTAAGCCAGTTCCAGCGCGGACGTGCATCGTCGGGGAGGTCGGGCTGTCCGGTGAAGTGCGCGCCGTACGGCGCGTTGTCGAGCGGGCGCGGGAAGCGGAGAAGATGGGCTACGAGCGCATCCTCGTTCCCGCCGCGGGGAAGCCGAAGGAGAAGATGGCGATCGACGTGACTCCGGTGGAGTCGATCGATCGCGCGATGAGCGAGTTGGGACTCGCGTAGGAGGGACGATGCGCGACGAGCGACTGGACAGGCTAGCCCGTGCGGTGGAGGCGGTTCGCGCCCGGGCGTCGGAGACGCCGCAGGTTGCACTGACATTGGGCTCGGGGCTCTCCGACGCATTCGGCGTACCCGAGGGCGGAACGAGGATCGCTTGCGCGGAGATCCCGGGCTTTCCGGTTCCAAGCGTCGCCGGGCACACAGGCGAGTTCTGGGCGGGGCGGATTGGCAAGGTCCCCGTCCTCCTGCAGCGGGGGCGTACGCACTACTACGAGGGTCGATCGATGGAGGATGTCGTTTTCGCGACGCGACTCTTCTCGATGCTCGGCGTCAAGACGCTCATCGTGACCAACGCGTCGGGCGCGATCCGCGCCGATCTGCGCGCCGGCGATCTGGTGCTCATCACAGACCACATCAACATGCTCGGCGTGAACCCGCTCCGAGGTCCGAACCTTGAGAAGCTGGGACCCCGATTCCCCGACATGTCTGCCGCCTACACGCCTCGCTTGCGCGCCATCGCGCGCGACGCAGCGAAGGCAGAGAAGGTCGAGCTCAAGGAGGGCGTCTACGTGGCCGCGCTCGGTCCCTCGTACGAGACGCCGGCCGAGATCCGCGCCTTCCGCGCCATGGGTGCCGACCTCGTCGGGATGTCGACCGTGCCCGAGGTCATCGCCGCCGCGCACGCCGGCATGGAAGTCCTCGGCATTTCGATCGCGACGAACCTCGCGGCCGGCGTGGATCCCGACGCTGCTTTGACGCACGACGAGGTCATCGAGACGACGCGCCGCAAGGGGGCCGAGCTGAGACGACTCCTGCTCGCCATCCTGGAAAGGCTGTAGAGCGCGCGCCGCGCTACAGGCGCACCTTGGCCGCGCGATGGGCGACGGCAGATCCCTTGTAGCGTCGGAGCTTGCTCCGACGTTCGCCGAACCATCCCGGTCCCGGCGCGTGAGACTCAAACCGGCTCCGGAAGGTCGGTTGCGCGCGAGGAGCGGGTCGGTACAATCACGCCGCCCCGAGGTCGGGTGCTCACTAGACGAGTATCCGGCCTGGGGTCAACTCTCGGAGGAGGTCTCGACATGGCAGGTGGGTCCACGCTCAACTCCTTCCAGATCGCCCAGCAGCAACTCGACAAGGCGGCTGCCGCCCTCGGTCTGGATCCCCAAGTCACGGCGGTCCTTCGCGAGCCGACGAGGACGTTCGTCCTCAACTTTCCGGTTCGCATGGACGACGGCTCGATCCGCGTCTTCCGCGGCTATCGCGTCCAGTACAACGACGCGCGCGGTCCGACGAAGGGCGGCCTGCGGTTCCACCAGGACGAAACGCTGGACGACGTCAAGGCGCTTGCCGCCTGGATGACGTGGAAGTGTGCCGTGGTTGACATTCCGCTCGGCGGCGGCAAGGGCGGAATCGTCGTGGACCCGGCGACTCTCTCGGATCGGGAGAAAGAGCGGCTCTGCCGCGGCTGGATCGACCAGATGTGGAAGAACATCGGTCCGCGCATGGACGTCCCGGCGCCGGATGTAGGTACAACGCCCCAAATGATGGGCTGGATGATGGACGAGTACTGCAAGCGTGTTGGTGAGTACACGCCCGGCGTCATCACCGGCAAGCTCGTCGGCGGTGGCGGATCGCTCGGCCGTACGGCGGCCACGGGGTTCGGCGTCGTCGTCACGATCCGCGAGGCACTGAAGGCGCTCAAGATCGACCCGAAGAAGTCGACGGTCGCGATCCAGGGCTTTGGCAATGTCGCCCAGTACGCGGCCCAGCTCTTTGTCAAGCTGCTCGGCGGCAAAGTCCTTTGCGTCTCGTGCTGGGATCGCGCTGACAAGAAGTCCTACACGTTTAGCAGAGAGTCTGGTGTCGACGCCACCTTCCTGATGTCGGTCACCGACCAGTACGGAACGATTGACAAGGCGAAGGCAAAGGCCGCCGGCTACGTCATTGAGGACGGCGACGCTTGGATCGCAAAGCCGGCGACCATTCTCATCCCGGCGGCGCTGGGCAACTCGATCACGGCAGACAACGTGGCGAAGATCCAGGACACAGTCAAGGTCATCGCTGAGGGCGCGAACGGGCCGACCGTCCCCGAGGCCGAGGCCGTGCTCCTGAAGAAGGGCGTCACGTTCGTCCCCGACTTCCTCTGCAACGCGGGCGGCGTCACGTGCTCGTACTTCGAACAGGTTCAGAACGACATGAACTTCTACTGGACCGAGGACGAAGTGAACAAGCGCCTCGACGAAAAGATGAGCACGGCGTTCCACGCCGTCTTCGACATGGCGCAGAAGAAAAAGGTCGACATGCGCATCGCGGCGTACATGGTGGCTGTCGAGCGGGTGGCCTGGGCCATGCATATGCGCGGATGGGTCTAGACCCGTCTGCACGTAGTGGAGTCGTAGTGACGCGGGCCTCTCGGGGCCCGCGTTTCTCTTCGAGGAGCCGTCTTGGGGAACGACATCGTTCGATCGCGTGAGCTGCCGCCTGAACCGATCCCGCGCTCGCGTGATCTCGCGTCGGACAGGACCGCGCGCGTGTCTGGGTCCCCGGTGGATACGCTGAGACGCTCGTACGAGCTCTCGGAGAATAGGTGCGCACGCTCGTGCGGCAATCCGCCGGATAGAGCCGCACGCATGCACACCGCCGAACACCTGCTGTCGGCCGTCATGAAGCAGCTCTATGGCTCGTCGCGCAACGTCGAGTTCCACCTCGGGGACAAGAAGACGAAGTGCGACTACGAGGTGGCAGCGTCATTCGGGCCGCAGGACGCCCGTGGCGTCGAGGATGCTGTCAATGCCGAAGTCGCGCGCGACCTGCCGGTGAGTGTGATGTGCGTCACACGAGGCGACGCCGGACATCTCGACCTCTGGAAAGTCCCGTCCGACGCCGAGACGATCCGCGTCGTCTCGATCGGCGACTTCGACGCGACCCCCTGCTCCGGCGAGCACGTCGAGCATACGAAGGAGATTGGCCGGTTTGTCATCAAGAGCTACGAGATGCGGACGCCCACCCTCGTTCGCATCCGCTTCGGGCTCGAACCCTGATACCCCGGAACCCCGTACTGACATACCGCGGAGGACGCAGAGCGGCGCAGAGGGCGCGGTGACGAAGGGCTCAATCTCCTGAACCCGGCGGGGTTGCTCAACGTTGCGGCCTGGTCGAGAGCTATCCTTCCTCTGCGATCCCCGCGCGCTCAGGGGTGAGAGGCAGTTCGGACGGAACAGCCTACCGCAGAGGACGCAGAGTGACGCAGGGGGAAGAGTACGGCAGGAAGGAACGATCTCACGCAAAGCGCGAGCAGGGAACGCCCGTAGGCCCTACGCGATGCACGTGAAGGCCGTCACTACCCTTGGTTCTCCGTAACCTCTGCGATCTCCGCGCGCTCTGCGGTGGATTGCTGTTCGGGTTGCTGTGCGATCTCCTGACGCAATCTCTCCCGCCGCGCGACGTGGCGCGACTGCGGAAGCGCCGGGTTGTAGAGCCAATGCTGGAGGACGTCGGCGTCCTTGAGGAGTTCGTCCAGCGGCTCGTCGACCGTCTCCTTATCGCTGTGCCTCGCGATGGCGCGGGCGACTGTCTGGATCTCTTTCTTCGTCAGGAGATCGAGCCGTCCCAGTAGCTGCGCCGCCAGGTCCGAGCTCCGTTGCGCGTGGTCGGGCGAGCTTCCGATCGTGTAGTTCGTCAGATCGTGGAGCATCCCGGCGATGGCAGCCAGTTCAGGATCGAGTCCGCGAGAGAGTGCCAGTTCGGTGGCGGTGTGGGAGACGCCGTAGAGGTGAACAAAGCCGCAGCGCCGATCCTCGTCCGATGTGAGGCGCAGCAGGAGGGAGTCTACCTCTTGGCGAACACGTTCGAGGCGGTTCATGCCTGGATGGTACAGAGAGGTCCCTTGCGGCACACTCAAGGCGACCGATACTGCGAGCCACGTCGGGGAGGTGCTATGCGGTCCGAGATCCTGGGAAGCAGCCTTCGACTGCGTGCCTACCGCGCAGACGATGTCCATGCGCTCTACGAAGCCGTACTGGAGTCGATCCCCGAAGTCGCGCCA
>CAYUSW010000035.1:0-50487 GCA_964447445.1 uncultured Thermotogae bacterium | reverse complement strand
GCCCTCGCTTCGCCCGATCCAGTTCTCCTGCATCTTCTTGACGCTCTCGGGCCAGCTCTCGAGCGTGGCGAGGTCGTCGAGCAATCGATCGGCGTAGTCGGTGATCTTGAAGAACCACTGTTCGAGCGTCTTCGGCTCGGGCTCGGTGCCGCAGCGGTCGCAGCCGCCGCCGACGACCTGTTCGTTCGCGAGCACGGTCTTGCACTGCGGGCAGTAGTTGACGGTTGCCCGCTTGCGGTAGGCGAGGCCCTTCTTGTAGAGCTCGAGGAACAGCCACTGCGTCCAGCGGTAGTAGTCGAGGTCGCAGGTCGCGATCTCGCGGTCCCAGTCGTAGACGATGCCCCACGCTCGGAATTGGTCCTTGGCGTAGGCGATGTTCTTGACCGTCCACTCGCGTGGGTGGATGCCGCGGTCGATGGCGGCGTTCTCGGCCGGCAAGCCGAAGGCGTCCCAGCCCATTGGGTTCAGGATGTTGTAGCCGCGCATGCGGTAGAAGCGCATCAGGACGTCGCCGATGATGTAGTTCCGCCCGTGCCCGACGTGGAGGTACCCGGACGGGTAGGGAAACATGTTCAGGTAGTAGAAGGTGTTCTCGCGCGCCTTGGTGTCGACGCGGAAGTAGCCCTTCTCGGTCCAGTGGTCGCGCCAGCGTGCTTCAATCGCTCTAAAGTCGTAGGGTTCTGTCACATGGGCCGCCATGGCCTAGGCTCCTCGTGCGAATCGTTCGCCTTCGTCCAGCATCGCGCGGACGGCTTCCTCGGTTTCCATTTCACAGTAGATGCGCAGGATCGGCTCCGTGCCTGAAGCGCGGAAGAGGATCCATCCCCCGTCGAAGCGCAGCTTCATCCCGTCGAGTGTCTCGATGGACCGGATCGGCTTGCCGCCGAAGTGGTCGGGCGGGTTCCGACGGAGGCGCTCGACGACCTTGAGTCGCGTCTCGATCTCGATGTCGCGCCGGCGCACGGCCTGTGGTCCAAAGCGGCGGTGCAGGTCGGCGACCAGCTCGCTTGCCGGGCCCTTCGAGGTGGCAAGGATCTCGCAAAGGAGGATCGACCACAAGACACCGTCGCGCTCGGGGATGTGGCCGCGCAGGGCGAGGCTGCCGCTCTCTTCCCCTGCCATGAGGACGTCTTTCTTCAGGATCTGCTCGACCGCGTACTTGAAGCCGATCGGGACCTCGATGACCTCGAGTCCGTAGGCGGCGCACATCCGACGCACGAGGTCTGTCAGGTTAAACGACACGACGACCGCACCCTTCAGGCCGCGCTCCTCGACCAGGTAGCGCAGGATGAGCGCGTAGGTGCCGTGCGGGTCAATGAATCCGCCCTTCTCGTCCATCGCCGCGATGCGGTCGCCATCGCCGTCGGTAATCACGCCGATCGTTCGCTCGTGCGGGCCGGTGGCGGCGCGGGATCGAAGGACGGCGCGGAGCGGGATCAGGTTCTCGACGAGCGGCTCGGGCTTCTTGCCTCCGAACAGCGGATCGCGCGAGCCGCGGATCTGCGTGTACGGGACGCCGGCCTCGCGCAACAGCTCGGCGACGTAGCCGGCCGCAGAGCCGTACATCGAGTCGACGATGGCGTGGATGCGCGACGAGGTAAGCCGCTCGCGGTCCATCAGCTCGCGGATGCGGTTCATGTACGGCGTGCGCAAGTCGACGCGCTCGATGTCGGCATCCGAGGAGCGAGGCGTTGGCGGCTTCGGTGCCAGGTGCCTTTCGACCGAGTCCGTGATCTCCTGGGAAGCCGATCCGCCGTACTCGGCCTTGATCTTGATCCCGTTGTAGATCGGCGGGTTGTGGCTGCTCGTAATCATAATGCCGGCGGCGGCCCTGCGGTCGACGACGGCGTAGGAGAGGGCCGGAGTGGGCACGGTGTGCTCGGACAGGATGACGGGGACTCCGTGGTCGCGCACGACGCGCGCGAAGTAGAGGGCGAACTCCTCGGACAGGAAGCGAGTGTCGTAGCCGACGACGACGCCACTCTCGGCCGGACGGTGTTCCGCCTTCCAGTCGGTGTAGATGGCAGCGTCCGTTCGGCGCGGGTCTCGCAAGTGGAGGACGAGGGCGTCTGCCACTCGTCCGACGTTGTCGAAGGTGAACTCGCGGGCCATGATGCCACGCCAGCCGTCGGTTCCGAATCTAACGTCTTCTCCGCCGCTTCCCTGAGCCACTCTGCTCTCCTTGAGTCGGTTGCTGGGCGCGCGTCTTGAGGACAATGCGCTCGACATTCGCGGGCCGCACGAGGTCCTCCCGGCGCAGGATCGCTTCCAAGAGATCATACGGCAGCGAGGTCTCTACCCAGACGGAGCTGATGTCGACGACACCGTTCTTCACGGGGACGCGCAGGAGCGCACGCTCAACGGCCACCTTGTAGCGCGCCAGCATCTCATCATCCGTCTGTGGATCTGTCGTATCGCCGTTCGTCATGGGAAGCTCCGCGGAGGCTGGCTCGTGGGGTCCATCCTTCGCTGAGGGCGCCGCGGGCTGCGAGGTGCAGGAAGCGCAGGCACCGTCTGCGCCAGCGTCCGGATGATAGCACAGCGACGAAGCGCCTGTAAAGGACGATGGCTTGTCACTCCTCTGGAGACGAGACAGCTCTTGGGTTGCCGAATCGGCGTCGTGTACAATACGGGCCTCAAGAAGAGGGGGGAACGAAGGCGTGCAGCGTAGCACGGCGGGAGCCGTTGTTCTTCTTATCCTAGGATTGACCGTCGGCGCGGCGGCCTGTGTTGCGGCGGCTGAAAGCGCGCGACTTGACCCTACGCTCCGGGCGTGGCTTGACGAAGGGCTCGGGGCCTCGGCGAGGGCGGCGCCGTCCGACGGCCTCCAGACGGTGGTGGGTCTCACGGGCGAGGTGCGAGTCAAGGTGCTCGCGTCGACCGTCGAGTCTGTATCCGGGGGCGCCCTGGGAAGAGTGCCGTTCGACTTCTCGACCGGCACTGTGGCGGCCCTCGTCGTGTCTCGAGCCGAACTCGCGAACCTCATCGAGGATCCCCTGGTCCAGTACGTGGAAGCCTCGTGGCGGACTCGGCCGACGCTTGACGCGAGCGTGTCCGCGACGGGAGCGAATCTTGCTCACACAGCCTCGCCGCCGATCGAGGGCGAAGGGGCCGTCATCGGTGTGGTGGACACCGGCATCGACTTCCGGCATCTCGACTTCCGGTACGACGGAGACGGAGACGGGCGGGAGGAGTCGTCGCGGATCCTCGCGATTCTGGACCAGACGTGGGGGCTGTTCGGCGCGACCTACGACCAAGACGACATCGAGGCGGACCTGGCGAGCGGCGGGCTGGACTCGGGGACCGTGCGCGAGGCGGATCGGGACGGACACGGCACGCACGTCGCCGCCATCGCGGCCGGCGACGGCTCTTCCTCGTCCGCCGGGTTCCGCGGCGTGGCTCCCGGCGCCTGGATCGTCGCGGTGAAAACGACGTTCTACACTGCCGACATCCTGGAGGCCGTGGCATACGTGTTCGACGAGGCCGAGCGGCGGGGACTCCCGGCCGTTGTAAATCTGAGCCTGGGCGGCCAGGAAGGGCCGCACGATGGGACGTCGGCGTTCGAGCGAGGGCTGTACGAGCTCGCGCAGGGACCGGGGCGTGCGATCATCGTGGCTGCGGGAAACGAGGGCGACCTCGCGATCCACGTCTCGGGAACACTCCAAGGCGGAAGCCGCACCTTCGAGCTCGATGCTGGGGGGCGTGAGGTGATGCTGAGCCTCTGGTACCCAGGGACGTCGCGGTTCGCGATCAGTCTCTCCTCGCCGGCGGGAGCCTCACTCTCCGCGTCGGCAGGCAGCGCGAGCGGATTCGTGTCCTCGCCCGACGGCATTGCGTACATCGACAACGCGTCGGAGGGCGTGAACCCAGGCAACGGGGACCGGGAAGCGCTCGTGCGGATCACGAGCATTTCCTCGGGAACGCGGTGGCGCGTCATGGTGCGCGATGAGGGCGGCGGCGGGCGGTTTGATGGCTGGATCACGAGCGACACGGGACGCATCGTGGGCGGCGACACCTCGTCCACGATCGACGAGCCGGGCAACGCGCGAGGCGCGATCACGGTGGGTTCTTTCAACACGAAAGCGCAATGGCCGTCGCTCTTTGGCGACCAGGACATGTCGGACGAGGCTCCCATCGGGGTTCTATCTGACTTCTCAAGCCAGGGTCCAACGCGCGACGGGCGGACGAAGCCTGATCTGACGGCGCCCGGCGCGTGGATCGCGGCCGCTCTTTCCTCGACAGCCACAGCGATGGACCTCTTCGTCCACCCTGATCGAGTGCACGTGATGCGCCGCGGGACGAGCATGGCGGCGCCGCACGTGGCGGGAGCGATCGCTCTCTTGCTCTGCGTGAATCCGCGTCTCACGTCGTCCGAACTCCTCGAGCTCGTGACCAGCACGGCCGCCCGCGATCGGTACACGGGCGCCACGCCCAATGTGCGTTGGGGCTACGGCAAGCTCGATGTCTGGGCTGCACTCGGCGAGGTCGAGCCGTCGGAGCCGCCGCTGCCTCCAGACTCTCGCCCCACGATCCGCGCTGTCGGGAATCCCGCGGTGGACGAGGCCGTCTTCGCGGTCGAGGTGCCCGAGGGCTCGCGCCATGCGACCCTTCGTGTCTATGACATGGCGGGGCGACGGGTGCTTGAAGCCGAGCTGACCGGGCCACTGTTCACGTGGAACCTGAGGACGGATGGCGGCGAACGGGTAGCGGCCGGCCTCTATCTGTACGTGTTGGCCACGGACAAGGGTACTTCGACCGTGGAGAGACTGGTGGTGGCGCCGTGATCCGGAAGCGAGCAGGGTGCTGGGTTATCGTGACGGTTGTTGTGCTTCTCGGAGGATGGACGAGCGTCGCCGAGGAGGGTGTGGGCGCGCTGTTCCGGCTCGGGGTATCGGCGCGGTCGCTTGGTCTTGGGGGGGCGTCGGCCGCGCTTGACGATCGTGCAGCGGCGGCGACGCTCAATCCGGCGAGCCTCGGGTGGGGCGAAGGCATCGAGGTGGCGTCTCTCTACGCCAACCTGTTCGGCGGCGTCCACTATGGTGCCGTGTCGTTCTCGGCGCCCTATGTCGGTTTGGCAGGAGCATTCGTTGACTCAGGCTGGATACCCTCCGGCGAGTCCGGCGTCCGGTTCACGTCGCAGAGCCTTGTCGGTGCGGCGGGGGTTCCTGTGGGGCCGGTGTCGGCGGGCGCGCGCTGGCGGCTGTTGAGAGTAGGCAGCCCGTTCTCCGGCCACGGGTGGGCTCTCGATGCGGGGCTCCTCCTCGATCTCGGGATGGTGAGAGTCGGCGGGGTGTGGGACGCCGTGGCCTCCTCTCCGATGACGTACGACACAGGGAAAAGCGAGGCATGGGAGCCCGACCTTCGCCTAGGTGCGGCGGTGACTCTCTCCCCGTTGGATGACGTGGTCTGGACGGCGACGGCCGATGTGGACGGAATTCTCAATGCTCCGCTGCGGGTCCACGGGGGGACGGAGGCGTGGGTTGGGGTCTTGGCGGTGCGCGTCGGCTGGGACGGAGAGGGACCGACGTTTGGCCTTTCCCTGCGGGTCTCCGGAGCCGAGGTGGATTGGTCGTGCGCGGCCAGATCCGACCTGGGAATGAGTCACCGTGTGTCGCTTAAGATCCTTTTCTAGAGTGGAGACGAGATGAAGAAGACGAGATACGGATTCGTGGCGGTCCTTGCAGTGATGGCGGGGGTGGCGGCCTGGGGCCAGCAGACGCCATCCGAGAACGCCTGGAGCGTCGAGCTGGAAGGGCGGAAGACATGGACCGTGCGGTACGGTCTCGGCGACTCGCTCGCGCTGGCTGGCGCAGCGATCGGCGCGGGGCAGTTCACGCTCGACCAGACCATGGCCGTCGATTTCACCGCGTCCGCGCTGTCGATCTTCCGCATCAAGGGCCACTTCGACGACCAGGAGTCGTCGAGCCTCCAATCCCTCTCGCTCTTCATGGATACGGAGAACGTGCACGCGGTGGCGGGAGACTTCACGGCTCCGAACCTGCCCGGCTTCTTTGCTGGAAGCCTGGCGATGAAGGGCGCCCGCGTCGACGCCACGTGGGCGGATGGATCGATTGTCGGCATCGCGTCGCTCCTCTCGGGCGTGCGGGATTCGCGGAGCTTCGTGGGGCAGACGGCGCTCGGCGAGCGCCTGCTGGCGGCCGCCGGTTCGAGCGAGGGCGCTCTGTACAGCACGAGCCTTCGAGGGATGGGGCACTTCGGCCTGGAGAGCCTGTACGTCGATGGGTTCACGGAAGTCCGACTGCGGTTCGACTCTGTAACGGGGCTTGCGGAGATCCTCGAGCGGTACGGAGTCGCCGAACTGGGCGAGGCCATCGCGGCGTTCGGCGACCAGAAACTCGACGCGAACAAGTTCGCCGTCGTCGGAGAGGCGGAGCAGTCTTTCCTATTCGAGGTCGAACCCGAGAGCGTTGTCCGGGATCTCCTGCGCGCTGCGATTCGTAGCTACAACCAAGAGGATGCGGCGACGCCCTTGTCGTATCCGTTTGTTGAAGGGAGCAACGCCGAGGAGGAGTTCCTCGCGGCCCTGCAAGCGTTTTCCGTCGTGAAGGTCGGCGAGGAGGAGCACCTCCTCAGCGGCCTGGGGTGGTGGAGGTTCTACGACCTCGGACGCACAAGAGTCGTTGCGGACTCCGTTGTCGCTGCGGTAAGCCTCGACGGCCGGACCTACACCCCGGTGAACGACCCCGACCTCGTCGGCTACACGGCGGCGGCGTACGCGGAGGAGGGGATCCTCGAAGTAACCTTTCCCGACAGCTTCTTCCTCGATCCCGACGCGCGGCTCAAGATCTCGTTCTCGTACTCGGTGAGCGGGAGCACGTACATGTTGGGTGGATCGGTCATCCCGGGCAGCGAACGCGTTACGATGGCGGGTCGCGCGCTCGCTCGCGACACGGAGTACACCATCGACTACGAGCTCGGACTCTTGTCGCTGCTCGTAGAGATCGGGCCGACGGACCCCCTTGTTGCGGAGTTCGAGCGATATCGAAGCGTTGGCGGAACGGGGGCCTACGCGCGTGGATTCTACGGCGCGGCGATGGGTGCACCACTCAGCGAGACTCTGTCAGTCGATGTGTATGCACTTCGGGGCGTGGACCATCAGGGGTCGGTCGAACACCCAGAAAGCGTCAAGACGATGCCCAACGAGCAGACGGTGGTCGGAGTCCGCGGGAGCATCGCGCTGCCCGACTTCAGCGCGGACTTCGATCTGGGCTACACGAACGACCTCTTCCCGTACGACGACAACCAGCGCAGCCGCGTGCCGAATCTCGTTCGCTCGATCGCCGTGTCGGGCGAGTACACGTTTGTGGGAACCGATGCCGGCTTTGTCGCGTATGACGGCGTCGCGTGGGATTCCTACGACACGGGGGACGGCCTATCCGGCCGCGAAGTGCGAGCGATGGCTGCAGACGGGGATGCAGTGTTCTTCGGCACGAACGGCGGGGTGACCGTTGTCGAACTGGCGGGAGTGTCGCCACTGGACAAGGTAGCCAACTGGTCCCGCTACGGCGACGCCGAAGGACTCCTCGATGTCTCGGTCCGTGCCCTCGCAGTCGACGACGATGTGCTGTGGATCGGGACGGACAAGCGGCTTTTCCGCGTCGCCATCGCTGAGATGGCGGACCCGGAAGCCTGGGTCGCGTACGCGAATCCTCTTGTTGAGGATGCTCGGGCACTCTGCTTGCACGAGGGCGCGCTGTACGTAGGCACGACGAAGGGTCTGGCCCGCGTCGACCGAACGACGGGTGCTGCGGTGCGGATCGGAGAAGCGGGTCCAGCGGTCCACGATCTCGCGAGCGACGGACAGACTCTATACGCCGCAAGATCTACGGGCCTGGAGACCTACGTCCACGACGCGAGCACCGGATGGATTGCCTCCGGCGATGCGGTCCTCGCGGTGGAGGCCGGTGACGGCGAGGTCTTCTACGGGACGAGCGCCGGCCTGACGCGTGTGTCCGATGAAAGTGTGACGCAGGCTGGATGGGCGATCACGGCGATCGCGGGCGCGGAAGGCACGCTGTGGGTAGGGTCCGCCGGCGACCGATCGGGCGAGCTCCTCGTGTGGAGCCTCGGCGCGGCGGACGCCGTCTACGATGTCGCGACAACGAGGATTGCCCCCTGGAACCCCCGCGTGTACGCCGACTCCTCTCCAGGCGAGCACACGAGCAAGGGCTGGATGGCTCAGGCATCGTTTGCCCACGAGGCGGATGGCTTCTCGATCGCTGGGAGCGTGGATCGCGTGATGCCCGGGTTCCGGGCGATCGATGCGCGCGGGCGCAGCGACGCCGGGGGATGGTCTGCGACGTCGGCGATCGAGTTGGGGCCGAGCGCCACGTTGTCCCTCGACCACAGCTGCAGGCTCTCGGACCTCGGGTCTGACGATGCCTTGACGACTGCCGACAGCCGCGTGGAGTTTCACGGCTCTTTCGGACCGGAGATCTCGCTTGTCGTTGACTATCAGGTCGAGGACGCGGGTCGGCAGGATCGCGGCCTCGACCGCGATAGCCTCTCGTACGATTTGAGGCTGAGCCATCGGCTGTTCGATGAGGTACTGAGCTTCACGGTCTCGTGGGGGGAGGACTTCTCCTGGCCCGAGGAGCGGGCGATGCGGCGTCAAACGATGTTAGCGACGAACGTCTCCCTGGACGTGACACAGGATGTGCGCACATCTCTCTCGTGGCGGCGTCCGGTCCGCATCGCGAGCGGAGAGGCGACGGGGAGCGAAAGCTGGTCGTGGAACACTCGGGCGGCGTTCGACGACTCCGGATTCGGCCTCACGGCCACGTATGGATTGGACGCCTCGCGGAGCCTATCGGGAGACGCGCGGTTCGCGCATGCCGCAACAGCGGCGCTGACCACACCGGACTTCGGCTTCGAAGGGTGGGAGTTGTCGCCGAGGTTGGATCTTAAGGCAGGGCACGCGAACGACGCGACGTCTCTCTCCGGGCGACTCAGTGCCCAGCTCGACTGGGTCGACTGGGCGGCGCGGACGGTCGGCTCCGTCGACGTGTCCGGCCTCGGGTCGCGCGTCGAGCGGTGGTCCGAGAAGCTGACAACGACGTTGAGTTTCTCCGGGATCGAAGGGCTGCGTCCTTCGTTGAGCTATACGGCAACTCGAAGCTTGACCCGCGTCGAGGGGCAGGGATCCAAGGATGCAGTCACGCACTCCGCTAACGGGCGTCTCACGTGGTCCGGCGCCAACGGCGCATCGGACACGTTCGCCGTTGCGGGGCGGTTCCAGGATTCAGGATCCTTCAACCTCTCGCTTG
Organism: uncultured Thermotogae bacterium; assembly: GCA_964447445.1. Taxonomy (GTDB): domain Bacteria; phylum Bipolaricaulota; class Bipolaricaulia; order UBA7950; family UBA9294; genus CAIOGO01. Next base: position 41,200 of record CAYUSW010000035.1, on the reverse strand, counting down.
AGAACTCCTACGCGCAGGATGTGACGAGCCTCTTTGCGGCATGGGTCCCGGCGCTTCGCGAAGCGAAGGCGGCCGAGGCCACGTCTGCCTCCTTACGAGCGCGCCTGGCGGCGGACTGGCGGCATGACGAGGGTGGGAGGGACACGGCGGATTGGGAACTGGGGGCCTCGGCTGATGTTGCGCTGTCCTCCACGTGGAGTCTGTCGTTCGGCCTGACCTACTACGGAGGAGTCAAGACGGACGTTGACATGTTCCACGGGCTTGTCGGGGAACTGACCGTAGCGATCGAATTCTAGTCTCGCAGGCCTCAGGAGCCAGAACGGCAGGCCGGAACGACTGGAGACAGACACCGGAGGGCATGCGCGCCTGCGGGATGAAGATCCGGATGGGCTCTGCTATGACGCGGGGCGGTCCGCGCCGGCCGGTTCCTCTGCTGATTCTCCGCGGCGGGCAGTCCGCTCGAACACGGGCCGTGAGGCCTGGGTCCAACATGCCGGCGGCTCACGTCAGCTCAACCCTCTTCTTCGCCGATGGGAGTGGCCTAACCGCCGCCGATCGGTGGGAGGAAGGCGACCGTGTCCCCCGCGGCGAGGGACGTCGACCGCCCATCGAGGAAGCGGACGTTCCGTCCGTTGATGAGAATGCTGAGGTAGCCGTCGCGAAGACCCCCCTGTAGGGCGGCGGCAAGCTTCGGATGACTCCCGTCGAGCCACGCGAGAAGCCCGTCCACGGTTGGAGCCTGGTGCGCGTCGACGTGCAGCGGACTGCTCCCGGCGAATTCCCGAAGTGCTCCGAACACGCGAATCGTCACTAGTCCACTGTCGGCCGCATGTTCGCTCGTCCCTGCCATGGGATCGAGGTATACCTCGGGCGGATCGCGAACGCAACCTCGTCTGCTTTTGCCACGGCTCATCCAGTCGCTATAATCGCGGTTCAGCCCACAAGAGGAAGAGGGATCTGCCGTATGGAGAAGCGAAGAGTTCTCGTTTGCAGCGCCTGGCCCTACGCGTCCGGGCTTCCGCATCTCGGGAATCTGGTCGGCTCGCTCTTGTCGGGCGACGTCTTCGCGCGCTACTACCGGCTGCGCGGGCGCGAGGTGCTGTACGTGTCGGGATCGGACGCGCACGGGACGCGAATCGAGTTCGAGGCGCGCAAGGTTGGGTTGACGCCCGCGCAGCTCGCGGCGCGCAATCACGAGGCGATTCTCGAGATCCTCAAGGCATTCGGGATCACGTTCGACCTCTACACGACGACCATGTCCGAGACGCACGCAGCGTTTGTCCGAGACGCCTATCTGCGCATGGAGGCGAACGGGTTCATTCGCACGGAGACGGAGGATCGCGCCTACTGCTGCGACTGCAAGAGGTTTCTCGCAGATCGCCTGATCAGCGGCACGTGCCCCCGCTGCAAGTCGCCGCACGCGCTAGGCGACCAGTGTGACGCATGCGGGACGATGCTGGAGCCGGAGGAGCTCCTGAGTCCCGTCTGCAGCTTCTGCGGCAAGAGCGGAATCGAGTTCCGCGCCACAACGCACTGGTACGTCGACCTCCCCAAGCTGGGGTCGGAGCTGCGGGAGTACGTCGGGTCGCGCGGCTTCCAGGGGAACGTCCACTGGTTCACGCAGCAGATGATCGACGAGGGACTGCGCCCCCGGGCGATCACGCGCGACATCGACTGGGGCATTCCGGCGCCGTTCGCGGGCGCCCAGGGGAAGGTGATCTACGTCTGGGGCGAAGCGGTGCTCGGCTACGTGTCCGCCGTGATCGAGCACTTCGGGGGCGGCGAAGCGTGGAAGGCGTACTGGTTCGGCGACGACGTGCACCAGATCTACACGTTAGGAAAGGACAACATCACCTTCCATTCGCTGATTCTGCCTGCCTTGTTGCTTGCGACCCGAGCTGGCTACCACCTGCCGGATCAGATTGCGGCGACCGAGTACCTGAACTGGATCGGCGGCGAGAGCTTCTCGAAGACCCGCGGCGTCGGGCTGTACTGCGACGACGCCCTGCGCGTGATGGACGGGGAGTTGTGGCGCTTTTACCTCCTCTACAACCGCCCCGAGGCGCGGGACGTCGACTTCTCGTGGGAGGAGCTGGAGAAAGCTGTCAACGGGATCCTCATCTCGAACATAGCGAACTTGATCAACCGAGTTGTGGCGTTCGTGCAGACGAGATTCGATGGCGTCGTTCCGGCTGCCGCACCCGACGGCGAGGTGAAGACGCGAGCCGCTGCTGCGGTGGCGGCGTACGAGACGGCGATCGAGCAGGGATTGCTGTCGCAGGCGCTGCGCGCTGCGTGCGACCTGGCCGGGTTCGGGAACGTGTACGTGCAGCGGAAGAGGACGTGGTCGACGAACGACGAAGCGGCGGTGGCCGGAGGAATCGAGATCGCGAAGACGCTTGCTCTCTTGCTCCTGCCGTATGTTCCCCGCTTCGCCGGGAGTGTCTTGAGAGTCCTCGGGTTCGAGCGCCCTCGTTGGGACGACCTGTCGGCCGAGATCGGCGGACGGAAGCTTCGCGATGAGCGGGTGCTGCTCCAGCGCGTCGACATCGCTGAGATCCGCGGTCAGATCGGGAGCCGGGCGGCGGAGCCGGCGGAGCCGGCGGAGGCGGGCGCGACGGAACCCGTCACGTTCGAGGAGTTCCGGCGCCTCGACTTGCGGGTGGGCGTCGTGCGCGAGGTCTTTCCGGTGGAGGGAGCCGAGCGACTATGGCGCCTGGCGATCGACCTTGGGACTGAGACTCGCGCGTGCGTGGCCGGGCTTCGCGGGGCCTACGCGGCGGCGGATCTCGTCGGCCGATCGGTCGTGGTGCTGGTCAACCTGGAGCCACGCACGATCCGGGGCGTACGCTCGGAGGTCATGCTCCTGGCAACGGAAGGGGAACGGCCGGTGGTCGTGGGACCGGATAGGCCCGTCGATCCCGGCTGCGCCGTGGGGTAGTGTTGCAGAAGCGAGACGCCGCCGCTACCATCTGCGCTTGATTGGGGTGAACGATGTACGCAGTCATTGAGACGTGTGGAAGGCAGTACCGGGTGGAAGAGGGACTGGAGTTGGAGCATGAGCTCCTCCCGAACGTCGAGCCTGGGCAGACGGTGGAGTTCGACAAGGTGCTGCTCTGGGTGACCGATGACGGAGTCCAAATCGGGACTCCCTACCTCTCGGGCGTCATGGTGAAGGGCGAGGTCAAGAGCGCCGGGCGTGGCGAGAAGATCATCGTCTACAAGTACAAGCCGAAGAAGGGCTACCGCCGGAAGCAGGGCCATCGGCAGGGAATCATGACCACGACGATCACGTCGATCGGCGGGTAGGGAGACGAGTTGGGCGAGATCCTCGTGCAGCGCGACGATACAGATCGGGTGATTGGGGTTGTCGTTCGCGGGATTCGGCAGGTGACGACCCTCGGCATGACGGTCTCCACGCTGCTGGAAGCGGCGGCGACGAGCCTGACGGAATACCTCCACGTTCCCGTGGAGGTCTCTCTTGGACCTCAGATGATGCTCGTCGTGGACCGGCGGGACCCACATCTGGATAGAGAACTCGACGCGATTCTGGAGACGTTGGTCGTCGGGTTCCGTCTTCTGGAGCGCGACCACGCGAAGAGCGTTGCGTTGCGCGAAGAGACGGTAGGGGTCGAGGTCCTGTAAGGAGCGGAGATGGCGCACAAGACAAGCACGGGCTCAACGCAGAACGTGCATGACAGCCCGGGACAGCGTTTGGGAGTGAAGCGGTTCGGCGGGGAATGGGTCAACGCCGGTTCGATCATCGTCCGCCAGCGTGGCACCAAGTACGCCCCTGGACGGAACGTCGGCCTCGGACGCGACTTCACGATCTTCGCCATGGTGTCCGGCGTTGTGCACTTCGAGAGCCGTGGGAAGACGATCGTCAACGTCCTTCCGGCCGAGGCGGGAGACTAGACTGCCCCCAGAAAGCTCTGACCCTGATGTTCGTCGATGAAGCCACGGTCCGTGTTCGGGGTGGGCGCGGCGGCGGCGGCGTCATCCACTTCCTCGCAAGCCGTCACAATCCTCGTGGAGGCCCAGACGGAGGCAACGGCGCGGCGGGCGGTTCCGTACTCCTCGTGGCCACACCGAGCATGTCCACGCTCTACTCGTTTCGCAACCGGCCGCTGTTGGCAGCTGACAACGGGGGAAGCGGCGGGGAAAACAACCGTGCCGGCGCTCGGGGCGAGGATCGCATCGTCCACGTGCCGGTTGGTACGGTCGTTCGGGACGAGGCGACGGGAGAAACCCTGGCCGACTTGGCTCTTTCGGGAGACGAGGTTGTCGTTGCGCGTGGCGGCGAAGGAGGGCGCGGGAACGCTAGTTTCGTGGGCCCGACGCGGACCACGCCCCGACTGTGCGAGCGAGGTCTGGCGGGGGAATCTCGAACGCTGCGGCTCGAGCTGAGGCTGATCGCCGACGTCGGGATCATCGGGTACCCCAACGTTGGGAAATCGAGCCTCCTCTCGGCGATCTCTGGCAAGCGGGCCAAGGTAGCCGATTACCCGTTCACGACGCTGATTCCGAATCTGGGAGTCGTAGACGTGGACGGCCGACGTCAGTTTGTGGCTGTCGACGTGCCGGGCCTGATCGATGGCGCGCACAGAGGGAGAGGCCTCGGCGACCGATTCCTTCGTCACATCGAGCGGACGCGTGTCCTCATCCACCTTGTGGACCTGGCGGCTCTGGACGGTCGCGACCCGCTCGAGGATCTCGCACGCATCAACGCTGAACTCGCGGCGTTCAATCCGGCTCTCTCCGAGCGCCCACAGATCGCCGCGGGCAACAAGACTGACCTGCTGCAGGAAGACGGGATCAGCGCCGCGCAGGCGAGGTTCGCCGCGGCAGGTGTGGATCTCCTTCCCGTCTCCGTCGCGACCATGCGAGGGGTTCGTGAGCTGGTTCAGCGGGCGTTCCGCATCCTCGAGCAGGAGCGGTCGAAGGACGTTATTGCCCCGGCCGCAACGCGGCGCCGAGTCTATCGCTACGAGGGAGAGACCGGATTCGAGGTGCGGCGCGCCGCAGACGGCTTTGTGATCAGCGGTCGCTCGGTCGAGAACGCAGCGAGGAAGCTCGTGCTCTCGACGCGAGACGCGCCGGAGTACCTGGCGGACCGCCTGGAGAAGATGGGAGCGCTGAAAGAGCTGCGACGCCTTGGGTATCAAGACGGCGACCCGTTGCGGATTGGCGAGGTTCGCGTTGACCTTGCGTGGTAGGGTGGGCCTCTTCGGAGGGGCCTTCGATCCGCCGCACCGGGCGCATCTCTTGGTAGCGCAGCAGGCGCTGGCGCAGTGCGGGCTCAAACGCGTCTTGTTCATTCCCAATGGAGTCCCGCCGGAGAAGGCTGGGCGCTGCGAGACCAAAGAGGACCGGTTCCGCATGGTCCAGCTCCTCGTGCGCGGCCGCCGCGGACTCTCGGCGTCGCGGATCGAGATCGATCGCGAGGGCCCGTCCTACACTATTGACACGATCCGCACGATGAAGGATGATTGTCCAGAAGGGCTGTGCTTCATCTTGGGAGCCGACCGATTGCTGGGGATCGAGACGTGGAAAGATTCCAGAATGCTGCTGCGGTCTGTGGCTTTCGTTGTTGCTCCGCGCGATGGGATCCCGTGGTCGGTGTTCGGCGGACCTCCCTACGACGAAGCCGCCCTCTGTCCGCTCGACATGGAGCCGGTGGACCTTTCGTCGTCATTCGTGCGAGCGAAGGTGGCGAACGGGGAGGCCATCGAGGAGTGGGTCCCACGAGGTGTGGCGGCGTACGTCCGGAGCCGCGGCCTGTATCGGGCGCGCGGAAGAGCGAGCAAGGAGTAGGAGGTTCGTATCGACAGTAGGAAGATGCGGGTGAACGAACGGATCCGTGTTCCGGAAGTCCGAGTCATCGACGAGAATGGCGAGAATCTGGGCGTGCTGGCGACAGACAAGGCCATCGCGATCGCCAAGGAGAAGTCGCTAGACCTCGTGGAGGTGGCCCCGCAGGTCGTACCTCCGGTCTGCAAGATCGTCAACTTCGGCAAGTACTACTACCAGCAAGAGAAGCGAGAGCGCAAGCAGCAGCACCGCTCCAAGCTGAAGGAGATCAAGTTCACGATCAAGATCGGGGAACATGACTTCCAGACGAAGTTGAACCGAGTTCGGGAGTTCTTGAGCCACGGAGACATGGTTCGCATCAGCATCTTCTTCCGCGGGCGCGAGATTATCCACGCCAGCAAGGGACATGAGCTCCTGCACCGCGTAGAGGAAGAGGTCAAGGACATTGCCCGAGTCGACGGCCAGCCGATGGCTAAGGGCAAGATCCTGCAGATGATGGTCGTGCCGTCGCAGCAGGGCTAGGCGGCTCGAGGAGGAGAGGCAGCGTGCCGAAGCAGAGAACGCATTCCGCTTCAAAGAAACGCTTCACGCGCTCGAAGGGCGGGAAGCTCTTCCATCAGATGTCCAACTTCTGGCACAAGAACGTGAAGAAGAGCCCGAAGGCCAAGCGACACGCGCGGAAGGCGAAACAGGTGACCGGGGGACTGGAGAAGATGCTCACCCGGATGATCGGGAAGAAGAAGAGATAGACCCCGGCGGGGAACGAAGGAGAAGACGATGCCACGAGCACGTGGGGGCAACAAGAGAAAGGAGAGTCGAAAGAAGATCCTGACTCTCGCCAAGGGCTTCAAGGGCAAGCGAGGGACATCGCATCGCGTCGCGAAGCAGGCGGTCATGAAGGCCCTGAAGAACAGCTACATCGGGCGCCGCCTGAAGAAGCGGAACTTCCGAAGCCTCTGGATCACCCGGATCGGCGCCGCCGCGAAACAGAACGGCTTGTCGTACTCGGCACTCGTGGGCGGCCTCGAGAAGCGGAATGTCGCCATCAATCGCAAGATGCTCGCTGACATCGCCTCCCGCGACCCGGGGACGTTCGCCGAAATCGCGAAGCTGGCGAAAGAAGAGGCCGTGAAAGGCTAGCCGGGGATGCCGAGCCGCGAGGGCGAATGGGGACTCACAACGGGGCAGGAGCGGCGCGGCCAGAGGCGCGCAATGGAAGATGCATTCTCAACGAAGACCTGAGAGGTCACCCACGCGGTGACCTCTTCGCTTGAGCCTGGAAGTGAACGCGACAGAACATGAGCGGCACCGACGGACATGAGACGGTCGAGGTTCGACTTGGCGTCGAAGGGATCGAGCTGCGGGCGCAGCACGGCGTCTACGCAGAAGAGCGGGAGCGCGGCAGCCGGTTTGTGATTGATGTGGATGCCAAGGGGCATTGGGCCGGCGCAGTTCAGAGCGATGATCTCTGCGATACCCTCGACGTCGATGCCATCCTGCGGAACATCACGGGCGTGAGCCAGCGGCGGAGTTTCCACCTCATCGAGTCCTTCGCCGGGGCGATCGCCGACGAGTTGCTGCAGGAGTCACCGTCTCTCGTCGAGGTGTGCGTCCGGGTTCGCAAGCTCGCCTTTCAGGAGTGGGGGCCGGAAGCATGCACGTTCGCCGTGGTAACGAAACGCCGGACGTAGATCGCGTTGCGGCGTACTTGCTGTTCGGATCGAACCTTGGGGATCGGCGGAGATCGATCGAGCGTGGCCTCTCGTCGCTGGGTGAGCGCGGTGTCGAGTGGACGGCTCGGTCGTCATTCTATGAGACGGAGCCGGTCGGCGTCGAGGACCAGCCTTGGTTCCTGAATCTCGCGGCCCGCGGCGAGGTGAAGCTTTCCCCGCGCTTGCTTCTCGCCGCGTGCAAGGAGTCCGAGCAGGCGGCCGGGCGTCGCGGGGGCGTTCGCTACGGCCCGCGCCCACTGGACATCGACATCCTGCTCTATGACGAGTGGGTTGTGCAGGAGCCGGACCTGGTGATTCCCCACGCCCGGCTGTGCGAGCGGCGGTTTGCGCTTGTTCCGCTACTGGAGATCGCTCCGGACCTCGTGGATTCCCGCGACGGACGCCGGTTCGCTGTCATTCTGGAAGAACTCGGTGAGGGAAAGAAGGTGGCCAAATCGACGAGAAGAGAATCTTGATCTCCGTCGACACGACGGAGGATGGAGACAAGAGGACGCGGGTCGCCCTTCTCGAAGGCGCGAAGCTGATGGAGATCTACTACGGGCACCCGTCCCAGGAGAAGCTGGTGGGCAACATCTACCGCGGCCGGGTCGAGGATGTCGTTCCTGGGATGGGGTCGGCTTTTGTTGATGTGGGGGAGAAGAAGAGCCTATTCTTGTCGCAAAACGAGCTGAACGACGGCATGCTTGAGGAGAGAGGCTTCAAGCCTTGGCAGACGGACATTCCCATCGGAAAGCTCCTGCGGCAAGGGCAGATGATTACGGTCCAGGTGCGGCGCGACGGCATCGGGAGGAAGAACCCTCAGGGGACGACGAAGATCAGCATCCCGGGCCGGTTTTGGGTGTATCTGCCGGCGGAAGATCGCCTCGGGGTGTCTCGCCGCGTCGAGTCCGTACGGGACCAGCGTCGAATCCGGCGTATCGCGCGCGCGATCAAGAAGCCGGGCGAGGGAATGATCGCACGGACGGCGGCTCAGTGGGCGACCGACGACGACCTTGAGCGGGACTACCGCCTGCTCGTGGAGAGCTGGGATCGCGTGGAGGCAGCGGCAAAGACGGCGACGTCACCGCGCTTGCTGTACAAGGCAATGGGTCTCGTGCAGACCGTGTTGCGCGACTGGATGGGGCCTGACGTCGCGGAAGTAGTTGTGGATTCGCCGTTCTTCTTTGAGAAGATCCATTCGTTCCTGGAGTACATGCAGATGGGGGCGGAAGGAGAGCGAGTCCGTCTGCATAAGGGTCCCGACCCGTTGTTCGCGAAACAGGACATCGACCGGCAGATTCAGGACAGCCTTGCACGGCGCGTGGCGCTCAACGGAGGCGGATCGATCGTCATCGACGAAACGGAAGCGCTGATCGCGATTGACGTCAACACGGGCAGCGACGTCCGCCACCGCAACCAGGCCGCCGCGATCCTGAACACGAACCTGGAGGCGGCGAAGGAGATCGCGCGGCAGCTCCGGCTGCGGCAGATCAGCGGGATCATTATCGTCGACTTCATCGACATGGATAGTCCCCAGCACGTGCAAGAGGTTGTCGAGAAGGTGCAGGAGGAGCTGAAGAAAGACCGGGTCTCGGCGGACTTCGTGGATATGACCGGTCTCGGACTGGTCGAGATCACGCGAAAGCGCCGCGGGGAGAGTCTGTCGGACATGCTGGAGAACGCGAAGTTCGATGCTTGACGGCCCTCGGCGTTTTCCATTCCGGCGAGGGGCGTGGTACAATGCCGGCGTCGGGCGCATAGCTCAGCTGGAAGAGCGTTCGGGTCACATCCGAGAGGTCGCAGGTTCGAGCCCTGCTGCGCCCATAGTCCATGTCTTCGCTGCTCGGCTTGTCACATGCGGGGCCGAGTAGCTCAGTGTAGACAGCGTTTGGGTCACATCCGAGAGGTCGCAGGTTCGAGCCCTGCTGCGCCGAAAGTAAGGCGGGATGCCGTCAGCCATCGCTGGCGGCGTCTTCTTTTCCCGCGTGGCAAGGAGGTCAGCTTCGGGCGGGGTTACGCCGCGGGCTCGCGGCGAATGAGGCCGGAGTAGATGAGGTCGTCGCCCACCCAGTCGGCTGTCACTTTCTCGAGGCGAAGCGCTTCCGCGAGGCGCTCGGGACCTTCGCCGCCCACCGCGGGCACCGCGCCGCGTCCGCCGATCAGAAGGGGCGCGATGATGAAGGAGACACGATCGACGAGCTGCGCGTCGAGGAACGCCGCGGCAGTCTCGCCCCCACCCTCGACGAGAACGGAGTCGACGCCTTCGTGCCCTAGGCGCTCCAACAGAGCAGGAAGGTCGACGCCGCCTCGCTGGGTCGGCAACTCCCAGACGCGGCATCCGTGGGACTCGAATGCGGCGCGGCGCGCCGCCTCGACGTGCGCTGCAGCGAGGATCGGCTGCCGGTCACCCCGAAGGATCCGTGCGGTGAGAGGCAGGCGCGCATCAGCATCGACCACGATGGGGACGGGCTGCTTCCCGACAACATGGCGGACCGTCAGCTCGGGGTCGTCGGCCAAGGCTGTGCCGATGCCGATGAGCACGGCGGCGTGTCGACGCCGCAGACGATGAGCAAAGAGGCGCGCTGGCTCGCCCGTGATCCAACGCGCGTCGCCCGTCTTCGTCGCAATGCGGCCGTCGAGGCTCGTCGCGAGCTTGAGGTGGACGAAGGGGCGGCGTGTCTGGATGTACTTAAAGAAGATCTCGTTCTGACGCGCGGCCAGGTCGGCGAGGCAGCCGACGTCGACGCGAACTCCGGCCTCACGAAGGGCGCTCACGCCGCGGCCCGAGACGATCGGGTTGGGATCAAGGACCGACACGACGACCCTATCCACTCCGGCGCGGAGGATTCGCTCGGTGCAGGGCGGGGTCTTTCCGAAGTGGGCGCAGGGCTCGAGCGTGACGTAGAGAGTCGCGCCCCGTGATCGCTCTCCTGCCTCGTCGAGGGCGAACACCTCGGCATGCGGTCCACCGAACGCGCGATGAAAGCCGCGTCCGACGATGAGTCCGTCGCGGACGACCACGGCACCGACGAGGGGATTCGGAGAGACGTCGCCTTCCCCCCGTTCTGCCAGCTCGAACGCGAGTCTGAGGAAGTCCTCGTCTCTCACTCCGCGGCCTCCAGCAGGGCGCGCATTGCGGCCAAGCGGTCGGCGGCGGAGAAGATGGCGGAGCCCGCCACGATGACCTCTCCGCCTGCGGCGACGACCTCCGCGACGTTGCCCGCGTGGATACCTCCGTCCACGGCGATCTCGATCTCGCGGCCGCGGACGGCTTGCCTGACAGCGCGCAATCGATCCAAGGATTCAGGCCTGAAGGCTTGTCCGCCGAATCCGGGCTCGACGCTCATGACAAGGACAAGCGAGACGACGTCCAGAAAGGGGAGGACGCGATCCAGACTTGTCCGCGGGCGCAGCGAGACGCCGACGCGGGCTCCCGTCTTCCGAATCGCGGCGATGGTCTGCTTCGCGGGATCGGGAGCCTCGACGTGGAAGATGATGCAGTCGCCGGGACGCACGTCGAACTGCGCGGCGTACGTCGCCGGTCGGTCGATCATCAGATGGATCTCGAATGGGAGGTCCAGACGGTGCCGCAATGCGTTGACCACGGGGGGGCCGAACGTGAGGTTGGGGACGAAGTGACCGTCCATCACGTCCCAGTGGAGCCGCGAGGCGAGCGGTGCAACGGATGCGGCCTCGGCCAGAAGATCTGCGAAGTCCGCGGCGAGAAGCGACGGCGCAAGCTTCATCGGCGGCGGTTCGCCGACAAGAGCAACATCACGAGTTGCAGCGCGGCCATGGCCGCTGCGGCGACGTACGTTAGCGCAGCGGCAGACAAGACCTGCTTGACGGCGCCGAGTTCCTCGACCGTCACCATGCCGGAGTGCTCCAACGCGCGGACAGCTCTGCGGCTGGCATCAAACTCGACGGGCAGCGTGACGAGGGTAAACAAGACTGCAGTAGAGAAGAGGACAATGCCTGCGGTCATGAGGACCGGAAGACGCGTGAAGATCCCGAGGACGAAGAGGGGGATCGCGAGCTGAGAGCCGAAGTTGGCGATCGGAACGATGGCCGTTCGCAGCACGAGAGGGGCGAAGCTCTTGGCGTGCTGAATTGCGTGGCCGGCCTCGTGAGCGGCCACGCCGATGGCCGCGACGGAACTCGACTCAGGTGCGGACAGACGGAGGACCTTCTTGCGTGGGTCGTAGTGGTCGCCGAGGCGCCGTTCGGTTCGCTCATAGCTCACGCCCTCAACGTACTCGGCGCTCAGAATGCGCCGAGCCGCTTCCTCGGCGGTCAGACGGCGAGCGACATCGACCGTTGAGTAGCGGGTGTACGTCGAATGGACTTTCCACTGCGCGTACGCCGCGAGAACGACCGCCGGCAGCAAGATCACGAGACTCATCATGTCGAACATCGTTCCCAACGCCTCCTCATGCCATGTGCGACGAAGTATAAGGTTGCCTCGTGAACACGGCAAGCCGAATTGTGTCAGCGTTGTGGGGTTCTTGGCCCCACTGGGGCGGTTCCACACAAAAAACGGGGAGAGGGTCGGTAAGCCGGATTCTGTCGCGGAGAGACATTCATCTGTGCGGCCTACCCGAAGGCTTGGACGGGCCGTCCTCAAACGCCTTCCTACTTGGCCTTGCTCCGGCCAGGGTTTGCCAAGCCGACTCGGTCGCCCGAGCCGCTGGTGGTCTCTTACACCACCGTTTCACCCTTGCCTGATCCCGGCGTGCCGGGCCATCGGCGGTCTGCTCTCTGTTGCACTGTCCCGAGGGTCGCCCCCGCTGAGGTTTCCTCAGTGGCCTGCCCTGCGGAGTCCGGACTTTCCTCCAGCCAACGCTCTTGCTGCCGGCCGGCGTCTCTCTAACCCTCTCCCTATCGCTCGCGTCGATACCCGCAGCGACGGCAAGAGTATACGCGGTCGGCGCGTCTTCTGGCGCGGACCCGCGAGCGCTCCGCGCGGAGGATCCCGGCGCATCGGGGACAGACGCGCCAGCGAATGAGAAGGGCGAGGAGGACGACGAACGCCGCGGCTCCCCCAAGGACGGCCCCGGTCGGGGCTCTGCGGCGCTCGGACGGCTCTGCCTTGGCCGGCGCGGCGCTCGCCCGCTGAGCTGCGGGCAGGCGTTTGAGTTCGTCGAACATCGCGCGGACGGCCTCTTCGATGCGACGATGCTCCACGAGGTCTGCCATGCGCTGTTGGAGGCGCTGCTCGATGCCGGCCAGCTCGGCGCGCACGCTGCTGCTCGCGGCGACGCTGGCGGCCCAATCGGGGCCGGTCCGCAGGAACACGGCGAGAAGGGCGCGACGAGGCGCGAGGCCCCAGGCTGAGAACACAGCACTGGCGAGTTGGCTGACGCTCGCGCCGTCGCTCTCCCAGGTGAGAAGGATGTAGACGTCGAGGCGCAGCAGCTTCGACATCTCCGCGATGGATGCATCGACCTCTGCGCGACCATGTCGGTCAAACACGGCGCCGTAGTCGGAGAGGTTCCCGATCGGGAGCGGCACCCCGCCGGCGGAAGCCAGGGATGGCGCGCACAGCAGGCTTAGGACGGCAAGACATGCAGAATGCGCGAGCAGTGTTCGCACGTGACGATCTCCCTGCCCGCTCGGGCACGCTCCACGGCGTTCGCGCTCACGCGGATCTTGCACCCGCCGCACGTACAGTGCTCGATTGCGGCCACCGGGTTGGAGAAAGTGACGCGAAGCGCTTCGTATCGCGCCAGGAGGTACGGCGGCGTCGCGGCAGCCAAGGCATCCCGTTCGCTGCGCGCCTGGGCGAGGCGCCCCTCTTCGGTCTCGCGAATCTCGCCCGCGATGGCCTCCATCTGTGCCTGCAGATGCTTCTCGTGCGATGCGGTATCCGCCTGGCCCTGCACGAGCTCCGCACGCGCCACCTCGATCTGGGTCATGAGGTCGAGGGCGTCATCCTCCAGGTGGTTAATGCGCGTCCTCTCACCCGCGATCTTCGTGCGCAGGTCTTCCATCTCCTTGAAGCTGATGATGCCCTTGTCGAGACGATCCTGATACGCGCGGATGTGCATGTCTAGCTCGTCGACTTCGAGGTTGCGAGCCCGGCTTTCGAGCTCCAACTTCTGGAGCGCGTCCCGAAGGGCCGCCAGGGCTGCCCGCTCCTGCGCGATGCGCTCCTCCAGCTGGCGACGATGAGCGGAGAGTCGATCAAGATGCGAGGTCACGTCGGCCAACCGGGCGTCGGCCTGCTGGAGATCAAGCAGCTGCCTGGTTTCACTGAGCACGGTCACCCCCGGCCGGAACGGCTACTCCCGACTATACGGGAGCACATGAGGGTGCGCAAGGAAGCGCTGATCCTGCCTACGTGCCAGGGAGTCCGGGTAATCCTCCGAACCCCTGCGCCAGCGGGCCGAGCTTGTCCTGGGCCGCTTGCTGGGCCTTCCGCTGCGCCTCCTGGACGGCGGCAACGACAAGGTCACAGAGCATCTCCACGTCGGCTGGATCGACGACCTCACGCTCAAGAGAGAGTCCGACCAGATCGCCCTTCCCTGTCACGGTGGCCGTCACCATCCCTCCCCCGGCGGTAGACGTGATCCGAAGGTCGGCAATCTCCGCCTGAGCGCGCTCGAGGTCGTCCTGAAGCTTCTTGGCCTGCTTCATCAGGCCCCCTAGATTCCCGATTCCCTTCACGATGCCTCCTTGACAATGCGTCCGTCGAATGCCTCGCACACCAGCCGAGCCTTCTCGAGCAGAAGCTCCCGCGGAAGAGCCTTCCGCTCAACGTTCTGGTTGTAGCGAACGTCGACTCGCCACGCGTCGCCGAAGTGCCGCCGCACGGCTCCGGCGACGTAGTGGATGCTCTCGTTCTTCTCGAGGCTCTCCTTGTGAAACGTGTGCTCGGGATGAAAGCAGAGGACAAGGAGTGTGCCCTCCGACGCCGGGGATGCCTCGGTCAGGTATGCGGCAATGGCGATCCGATCCCTCTCCACTTCGGCGAGCAAGGCGGTCCACGCTTTGGCAAGGTCGGGAGACAGCGGCGGGAGTGTCTCGCTCCCTGCGCCGAGCTTCGGCTCGGAGGAGGGCGATGCCGCGTTGGCGGAAGGGCGGCTTCCGGAGTGGGCTTGAGATCCCGGCGTGGAGATCTTGGGTGACGTGCTCGACGGCCCGGGCGTGGCCGCGGACTTCGGCGCCGGAGACGCTCGCGATGCCAGGGAGTCAGCGAGCGCCAGGAGACCGATTTCCATTCGGATTTGTCGATCCAGTGCTCGGAACAATTCGGTCTTCACCGCCAGCAGGCCGCGGGCTAAGGCCACGTCGCGCTCCGCTGTGGTTGAAGATTCCGCGATCCTCTCGCGGAGGAGAAGAACGACGTCGCCCAGGAACATCTCAAGGTCCTTCCCGCGCTCGGCCAGCTCGGCGATGATCTGGAGGAGGGCTCGCCGATCCGCGCGTTCGAGCGCGTCGATCAAGCCGACCTGGGTCTCTCTCGCGGCGAGTCCCAACATGTCCAGAATGGCAGTCTCCATGATGGTCTCGCGTTCGTAGGTTGCCGCTTGTTCGAGCATGACGACGGCATCGCGGAGCCCACCGTTGGCGCGTCGCGCCAGAAGGGCCGCGGCTCCGTCGGTCAGCCCGATGCTCTCCGCTCGCGCGATGCGCTTGAGCTGCGCCTCGATGGCTTCGACCGAGAGGCGACGGAACTCAAAAGCCTGGCAGCGGGACACGATCGTGCGCGGCAGTTTGTGAGGCTCCGTCGTTGCGAAGATGAACATCGCATGAGATGGGGGCTCTTCGAGCGTCTTGAGAAGAGCGTTGAAGGCCTCCGTGGTCAACATGTGGACCTCATCGATGATGTAGACCTTCATGCGCAGGTCCGTGGGGGCGAAGTTCACTTCCTCGCGGAGTTTCCGGATGTGGTCGATGCCGCGATTGGAGGCGCCGTCGATCTCCACAACATCCAGCGTTCGCCCGCCGACAATGGCCGTGCAGTTTGCACACGCGTTGCAGGGCTCGCCCTCTGACAGCGCGAGGCAGTTCACGGCGCGCGAGAGAATCCGGGCGACGGAGGTCTTCCCGATGCCTCGCTCTCCCGCGAACAGGTACGCGTGGGCCGTGTCGCGGGCGATGATGGCATTGCGCAACGTGCGGACCGTGTCGTCCTGCCCCACGACGTCCGCGAAGCGCTGCGGCCTCCACCGGCGGTACAACGACAGATGCCCGGCTGACTCGCTCACCGTTTCACCCCCTGGTCGGGGAGACTGGATTTGAACCAGCGGCTTCCTGCTCCCAAAGCAGGCGCGCTACCAGGCTGCGCCACTCCCCGCACGTGAGACTGATTGCGCCGATCCTTGGCCGCGGAGGTCGTTCCGCTGCTCCCCGTGCGTTGGACCGGCTTTGCCGATCTTCGGCCGCGGGGGCGCTCTCGAGCTCCCCGCCGATTATAGAGAAGGGTTCGCCAGGTTCAATCAGATGTCGCGTGGGATCTCCCCTTCGCGACGCGGAGGCCGAGGTCGAGGAGGAACAGAGCGAGAGCCACACCAAGCAGGTAGGGGAAGAGGGAGATCTCCCTGCGTCCGCCCGGGGAGCGAACGGGTGCAAGATCGACTCCTTCGGAGAGGTATTGGCCGTGGGTTGCCTTCGATACAGCGCGCAGCGCCTCGACATCCACTCCAAAGGAGTCGTACTCGCGCGAGTACGGGATCGAGACCGGGAGGGAGAACGCCCGCCCCGTGCGTTTCTCCTGCATCAGGATGGCGTGCGCGCCCTCGGCGGGGGTGGCGAAGTCCGCCTCGTAGAATCCGGGGGCGGCCTGCCGAGCGGCGATGGGTTCGGCTTCAGGGAGCAGGGTGCCGCTGAACGAAAGGAAGTTGTCGAAAGCGCCGCGGGAGGTTCGGGCGTCGATTCCGAGCGTCGAGATCTCAGGACCCACGCCGAGTGTGGTCGTGACGCCCGTCGCCACGGTAGCCAGGGGCTCTGTCGTTTGCATGAATCGATCGAACAACTCCGCCATGCGGGTCCACGCCAGCCAGTCGGGCGACCACGCTCCGCCGAGATCGGCATTCAGGACCGAGACGCTGCCGAGTCCGATGCGCCACGTGGCGAAGATGGGGTCCTCGTCGGCCCAGAGGAGCGTCGCGGCTTCCGCCCTTGGGTAGGTGAGCACATACCCTTTCAGATGAGGCAGGTCGGTGAAACCCGCCAGGGGTCCCGCCGCGGGCGTGACGGAGATGTCTCCGGTGACGAAGCGGCTCCGGCTCAGCCGCTGAGTCACTTGCATCGCGATCTGCGGGAGCGTGGCGAAGCTGTTGGCGAGGTAGAGCTCGCCGCGCCCGCGCTCCACCATGCGGCTGAGAAAGGAGATGTTCGGGTTCGACGAGACTCCGATGGCTGAGAGCGTGATGTCGGGGTGCTCGTCCAGCTTCTTCAGGAGCCCGGGGTAGTCTCGTCCTGCCTCCGTCGTCTGGCCGTCCGAGATGATCAGGATTTGCTTCACGCGCGCGTCCGCCTGAATGAGGCGGTCCACGGCGTCGTTGAGCGGGTAGTAGAGATCTGTCCCTCCGAAGGCGCCGACCGAAGCGATCGCGCGGTAGGCCTCGGTCCCATCCCCGAGGGTCTGCAGGGGGAAGACCCAGCTGTAGAGGTCGTGGAAGGCGACGATTCCGACGAGCGTCTGGCTCGGCAGCAACAGCACGCTTGCTGCCGTCGCCTCTCGCAGGATGCGGATCTTCGTCTTGGCGCCGGCCACCTCGTTCATGCTGTTCGACCGGTCGAGGAGGTAGACGATCGCCAAGCTCGGTTCCCTTCCGATCTCCGGAACAGTGAAGGAGACGGGAAGGATGTCGTCGATCGGCCCCGACGAGAACCCTCTGACGTCTCGCTCTCCGAGGACGGCGAAGAGTCCCCCTCCGAGGTAACGGACGAACTGCGCGAGGTCCTCGGACTCTCGTTCGGTCAAGTCCGCGAGCGGCTCCCCCGCGAGAACGACCTGGCGGTAGTCGGCCAAGGCTGTGAGTTGAGGAACGCGCGGGACAGTGACGAACGTGAGCCCGATCGATTGAAGGAGCGCGGGGACTGCGGAATCGCCGCGAGGGTCGACCACAAGAATCGAGGGGTGACTCACGGTGCGGACGCAGACCGAGCGCGCGTCGTTTTCGGGAACGGCGTCGTTCGGCTTCTTCACGATAGCCTTGTACTCGAACAGCCCTGCGTCGGGGGGCGAGTCGGTGAATCGATGCGTCGAGTTGCCGGCGAGCAGCTCGCTGGACCGCACATCGACAAGATCCCCATTGCGGTAGACGGCGATCGAGGCGCTGCCGGGCTCAATGGACTCAATGCCGACGTCGACGGCCACGGGGCGCCCGACCGTTGCTTCCGCAGGCGCGACGAGCGTCGCGACGCGCGCGTCGCTGGTCAAGGGATTCCCGGTCGGGACAACGGAGATCGGGACGCGCGCGAGTTGCGCCTGGGCGAGGGCTGCCGCCACGTCCGACGTGAACCGACCGTCCGAGAAGAGCACGATTTGATTGGGCCTGCCGGCGGGGAGCGCCGACAGAGCAAGCTCCACTGCGTCATGCAGATTGGACGCAGCATCCCGAAGGGGAGCAGGCGCCAGCGCGAGGTCGCCCCCCAGCGGCACCTCGATGTCGGATGAGGCGGCAAATGAGATGGCACCGTACTTCCATCGCGGCTCAACGGCCGCGACAGTCTCCATCGCCAGGATGACATCGCGGTCGGAGACGCTGCGCGTGACGCTGGCCGAGCGGTCGACGAGAAACATGACGTTGTTCGTCGGATCCTCGCGAACGATGCGCGGCTCCGAAAGCGCGAGAACGACGAGCAAGACGACGAGGGTGCGAAGGAGGGGGCGGCCGAGCTTGCCGCGAGAGGGCCAGAAGAGCAGAGCGGCGGCCACCGGCAGGGCAAGGAGGAAGAGCGGCGCGGCGAAGCGGATCACAGGGGCCTCCGTGGTTCGCTGTGGCGTCGTCGGTAGAGATGGAACTCGGCGAGAAGCAGAGCAAGTCCCGCTCCGGCCGCGATGGGCCACAGGTTCGACGACCTCTCGCGAGGCGCGGGGCTGAGAGGCGAAACGGAGACGTCCGCTCTAGAGGCTGCTTGGGGGACAACTGCGCCTGATGTCTCGCCCGGATCAACGTTGACCGATAGCCCTAGCACGTCGCTTCCCGTGCGGATGGAGTACTGGCCGGGATCGTCGGGGAAGAAGACCTGCTGGTCGGGCAGCAAGTCGATCGGCTGTCCTTGCGGGTCAGAGACCTGCAAGGGAGCGCTGCGGGACGGCAGAGGCACGGGAGTTCCGACAAGCGTCCAGCTGGAGACCGTCGTGGGCTGCGACGGGGTCACTTGCTCGACCAGATTGCGAATGAGGAGCGGGAAGTCGACCGTGATTGGCAGATTCGTCGCGACAAGGCTCGACGGGAAAACCACGACCAGCCGATCCGGATCGATGATTCTCAGCAGGAACGGGCTTTCGCCGACGGACAAGAGCACGCGGGACGGGAGGAGCGTGTCCATACGTGGCAGTTGCTCGGCGTAGATGTCGTCTGCGCGAACGCCTTCGAGGAGCGGATCCTCGCCCAGCGATCGGGCGATGCCCGACGTCGCGCTCTCGCTGAGCTTGATGACCTCGCGCACGGTGCTGTGAAACACGAGGAGGTTTCCCTCGGGTAGGGCATCGAGAGTGGCGTCGTAGACGATTGTCAGGTCAGCGGGAGGGGAGTCGACTCGCACGATCGGCGCGGCTGCCGCCAGCGCGGCTTCGAGGTACCGATTTGCCCGTCCGATCCACCGCACCCGTAGTCCGGGGGATCGGCGAAGTGACGCATAACGGACGTTGTCGTAGGGAGAAGGATCCGGAGCAGCGAGGGAGGCCACGAACTGCGATCCGCGTGACGTGGGGAACGGGACTACGTAGGCCGTCTCCTCGTGGGGGCCGATGAAGGCCTCGAGGGTCGTCCGGCTCGTCTCATCGGCGATCTGGAGATCGAGCGCGAGCATCTCCGCCGTTTCATTGCGCAGCTTGGCGAAGGCCGATACTCCCATTCCGTTGGTGTTCTCGCGCACGGAGAAGGCCGTGATGCCGACACCTGATCCCCCGGCGAGGATCTCTACCCGCAGCGGGAACGGGGCTAGAGCGGGGGAGTGGTCGGTCAGCAGGACGATCTGCTCGTACTCTGACGAACCTCCCACGGCCTCGATCCCGCGGACAAGGTCGCTGGCTTGTGCGTCTCCCTCCCAGCATGGCTCCGAGGCGGCCAGGGCCTTGCGGGCCGCGTTCCTGTCGGACTGATTCGCGATGAGTGTCTGCGGGGTACGCGACAGGAGAACCACGGAAACCGAAGAGGGCGCGTAGAGAGCGAGGATCTCGTCGGCCCGTCGGACCGCGGATTGGTACCGCGTGAGTCCTTCCTCAGTCTGAGTCGACATGCTGGCGCTGGCATCCACGAGGAGCGCCAGGCTGGACAGCCCTAGGTGCTTCGAGGTCCAGACAGGCTGCGCGATGGCAAGCACGGCCGCGAGGAGAGCGGCGAGTTGGATGAGGAACAGGGGATCCAGAAGGGAGCGAAGCCGCTGCGCGCGGGAGGAAACGGAGTCGCGGAGCTCCCGCCAGACGAAGAGCGTCGCAACCTCACGACGCCGCTGGCGGGACTGAAGGAGGGTCAGAAGAACGAGAAGCAGGGTGGTCGCCAGCAGCGCAAAAGCGGCGGGAAGCCGAAAGCTCATCGGAGGATGCCTCCGGCGCGGAGATCCTCGTGGATGAAACTCTCGAGCGCGCGATCCGTTGTGACCACGAAGAGAGGGGCCTTGTGACTCCCCAACAGGCGGCGCAAGGCGGCCTGGTGCTCGGCGAATCGCGATCGATACGCCGCAAGGGTCGCGGGTCCGACCGAGAGCACGATACGTTCGTCTGTTTCGACGTCTTGAACCTGAACAGGACCGACAACGGTCGGCGCGAGATCTTCGCAATCAAGAACCTGGATCGCCACGATGTCGTCGCCTCGGTACGTCAGTCGGGCGAGAGGCTCCCGAAGGTCATCTGCGGGGAGGAAATCGCTGATCAGGACGACGACGCCGGTCTCGCGAGTCTGCGACAGGAAGTCCTCGATGCTTCGGGCGAGGGAGGTCTGGCCTTGTGGGTCAATGCCGGAGAGGACGCGTAGGAACCGACTGAATTGCAGCATGCCATGACGGGGCGGGATGGCCTCGGCGAGCCGATCCGCAAAGGGAAACAGACCCACTCGGTCGAGGTTGCGGAGCGCGAGGTACCCCAGCGCCAGGGCAAGGCGCGCGGCGTAGATTGCTTTTGCAGGTCGCCCAAGCCGCATAGACGCGCTCGTGTCGAGAAGGAGATAGACGGGAACGTCGAGCTCCTGAACGAACGTCTTCACGAGAAGCCGCTGCAAGCGTCCGTAGATGTTCCAGTCTACGTAACGAAAGTCGTCACCCGGAACGTAGTCGCGGTAGTCGGCGAACTCGATGCTGACCCCTGCTCGCGGGGAGACGTGCCCTCCCGCGAAACGGCCGCCCTGGCGATGCCGCGACATGAATTGCAGGTTCGCCAGACGGCGAAGGAAGTCGTCGTCAATGAGCCGCTGCATTAGAGCACCGGGACCTTCTGCCAGACGTCTCGAAGGATGGCCGCCGTCGACGCACCTTCAGCCTCGCCTTTGAAGTTCAAGATGATGCGGTGGTTCAGAGCTGGCAAGAAGACGGCTTCGATGTCAGAAGGGCGAACGTGGAACTCGCCGCAGAGGAAGGCGTGCGCCTTGGCGGCCAGAATCATCGCGATCGCGGCGCGGGGGCTGGCGCCGTACTGAACGAAGTCACGAACGATGGCGGGTGCTTGGTCGGTGGCTGGGTGTGTGGCGAGAACGAGGCGCGCGACGTATTCCCGCAAACCCTCGGCGATCGGAAGCTCCCGAATGACGGAGCGCGCATCCAAGATGTCCTGGCCGGTGGCGACGGGGGCCGGGAAGCGGATGTCTGTCTGCTCGGTGTTCAGCTTCGTGATCTGGACGAGATCGGCGAACGACGGATACTCCACATTGACCTTGAGCATGAAGCGGTCCACTTGGGCCTCAGGCAGGGGGTAGGTCCCCTCCATCTCGATCGGGTTCTGGGTGGCCAGCACGATGAACGGCTCAGCTAGGGAGTAGGTCGTGCCGGCGACAGTAACTGTACGCTCCTCCATGGCCTCGAGCAGTGCCGACTGGGTCTTCGGCGTGGCGCGGTTCACCTCGTCGGCGAGCACGATATTGGCGAAAAGGGGGCCGCGCGAGAACTCAAACCGCCTGTCGCCGCCCGTCTCGCGAATGATGTTCGTGCCGATGATGTCGGTCGGCATGAGGTCTGGCGTGAACTGGATCCGCGAGAAGGGAAGCCCGAGCGCGTGAGAGAGCGTCCTCACAAGCAGCGTCTTGCCGAGGCCGGGCACTCCCTCGAGCAGGACGTTGCCACGCGCCAAGAGCGCAAGCAGCGTGTAGCGCGTGACGTTCTTCTGGCCGACGATGACTTCGCCGAGCGCGCGCTCAAGCCGCGTCAAGCCGTCGAGCGCTCTCGTGACAACAGCTTCGGTGGTCATGGGGTTTCCTCCGTGATGCGTTGGAAGTAGTCGCGGATGATCTCGGCCGCGCCTGCAGGGAGTTCCCGTGCCGAGAGCACGGACTGGACTTGAGTGGGACTCAGAGCCCAGGCTGGCGTTGGGTCGGTCGCCGTGGATGTCTCCTCGACTGGGACGCCGCTCGTAATGTACGAGGCTGTGCCGCCGGAGGCCCCCACGACGAGGGGAGCGGTGACGGGCGCAACGTCTCCGATGCCGGACGCGAAGATGGGATCTTCGTTCTGTGCGATCTCAGGGGACCCGTGAGCCTCGTCGCCGGCTCCCGGCGCGCCGGAGGGCGCTCCCGAGGCGGGCGAGCGGGAAGGCGGCGCCGCCGGAGGTGCCGTGGCGGCGGAATCGTCATCGGCCGATCGAAGCTCCGACCGAGTTGAAGGTGTCGTGGGCGCCGCCTGTGATGCTGGCGAGCTGAGGAGTTGGGTGATCGTCTGCCGCAGGGCATCGAGGTCCGAGGTTGCCGCCGCGTCGTCGATGGCCTTCACGAGATCGGGAGACGCGGCGGCTGCGTTGCGGAGGGTCTGGATTTCGTCTTCGGAGGGCGGCGACCCGCCCGCCTCCAGCCGCTCCTGCAGTCTGGCGAGCTCGCTGCGCAGTTCGGCCTGGGAAGGCTCACTTTCGAGGAGGGCTGCATCTTCGGATGCCGTCCCCGCGGCCACGGACGTGCTGGCGAGGGCTGGGCGAAGATCTGACAGGATCTCGCTCAGCGTGCGCTGGCCTTTCGCTGCGGCGTGCTGTTGCGGCGTGGCAGTCCCGTCGCCCGCAGAGGGTGGAGCGGATGGCTCCTCACCGGTGCGGGTCTCGGAGGGACCGCCCTGGTCCTGTTGTGAGGACAGATTCGTTGCCGGAGAGCCTTGGGCGGGGATGGCACTCTCTGAGCCGGGCGTTTGAGGGGAGAGGAGAGCGACGGCCAACGAGAAGGCGAGGATCGCGGCAATGACACCGGCCAGGAGAAGGACGTTCCGAGGGACGGGGACGCCGCGTCTCCAATCCGGGGCGAGGCGCAGGACGTCCCGAAGGACTCGATCCGCGAAGACTCCCGGACTGCCGCGCTCTTCCATCGCGAGAAGCGAACTCAGACGGGCATCGAGCCCCAGGCGGACGTCCACTTCGAACAGGAGCTGCGATCGTGGCCGCTCGGCGCGGGCGGCCAGGACGTAGGCGGCCGCCGTGCCGGCGACGCCGAGCGCGAGAAGAGGCGCGACAAGCCACGTGGGAAGATCCAGCGCGAGGAGCGAGGAAGCTGAGAGCAGAACGAAAGCGACAAGCGATGCAGCCAAGGCGGCCCACGCGGCGCCAAGTACGCCGCGCAGTCGGCGATCACGCCGTTCGAGGAGGGAGACAACCTCACGGAAGCTGCTCATGAATGCTCCTTGCTGTCTGCCGTAGTCCAACGAGAAGGAGGACGGCCGCTAGCGCGGCCGGCGCTCCAAAAGCGAGGCCCAACTCAGCGCCGCGAAGCTCCGTCGTGAGCATCGAGAAGACAGCGTACGGGGAGGAAAGGAGAGCAGCGGGGTGCAGCGGAGCGACGAGCAAGCCGAGGACGAGAGGGAGAGCGAAGGTCGCGGCACCCAAGACGAAGACGGGAAGGAAGACGCCAGCGCCGCGTCGCGCAGCCCAGCGGCCCACGTGAAACGCAGCCAAGGAGAGCGCGAGGTCTACCGTCCCGATGTACGCCCAGATGACTCCCAACATCAGAACGCGAGAACCGGGGGTCAGGATGGCGCAGGCGACGAAGTACGGAACGACTAGGAGCTGCGCGAACAAGACCTGAAGGGGGAGCGACAGGAGTTGCCGTCGCTGCAGACGGGCGAGCAGTTCGACCGTTCCGCCGCGATTGAACGCGTGAATCGCGGCGAAGAAGGCAACGGAGATCAGGACCGCGGTTGGCGTCGGCCGCCACGGGAAGCGGAAGAAGTCGGCTACCTTCCCTGCCCAGGGCATGGATAGGATAAGGACTGCGCCCGCCCCTCCCGCAAGGCTCACCAGAGACGCCGTCCCACCGCGCGCAAAGACGAGATCGTAGAGCCTCACGGGGTCACCGCCTCGACGATGTCGATGTCCACGACCCTCACTTTTCCGGGCATCTCGCCCGTCTCAACGAGGAGACTCCTCTCGGACAGGACGAGGACCCAGGTGCCTGTCAGAGACGGCATCCACGCACTAACGGCTGCGTGCATCGTCGTTTCTGCGGCGTCCATCGCCGTCGTGCTGAGTTGTGTCAGAGCGTCCAGTTCGACCGTCGCCCCGACCTGGCTGAGGGGAAGGCGATGGAAATGCCCGTCCGCGAAGACCATTCCGGCGATAGGATCCCGAGGCTCTGCGGACTCGATCCGCAGCGAACGAGCCTGCTCGTCCAGAACGACGCGGAACCCGCTGCCTCGCTCGTCGCAAATCCGAACCACTCGACGCGTCCGGGCCGGCACGTCGAGCACCGTCGCCAGGGTTCCGCTGCGGACCGAGTACACACTTCTTGGCGTGGGGATCCCATGAACCTGTTTCGGGAAGGACCCCTTCTCCTGGGGAATCGTCACGGTCGTTGGCTGAAGGGAGAAGAAAGCGGTCGAAGCAGTAGTTAAAGCGAAAGACGTTGACACGTGAAAACGCGTATCGATGGAATATGTATACGCCATGCGCCCCAGTCGGTTTAGATAGAAACCGGACGCAGCCGTGACCAGTGCCGTCGCCGCCAGGAACAGAACGGCCGCAAAGGCCGGGCGTTGCGCGGACGTTCGGCGCGTCAGAACAAGGATGGCCAGGACAGCGGCCACAACGAGGGGGGCGAAGGCGTACATCGGGCGCAGGACGGGAGTGGCGTCCAAGAGGTCCTCAGCGAGGTTGTCGGCTGAGATCAGCGGGCGGGAAGACACGAGCCAAGGCTGGATCCGGCGGAGATCCGCTTCGCTCAGGTCACGGAAGCGCAGGGTCACGAGAGAGACGAAGCCCGCGCCGTAAGGGAACCGGACCAGGAGCGGCATGTCGTCCTTCGTGAGGAGAACCTGGGCACCAGCGCGCGGGCGCCCGCTCAGGATCGCTGTCCCCCGTTCCCCGGCGTCGCGCAGCGATGGGCTGCTGAAGGGCAGGAGTTCGCGCGCGAGGGGCGAGTCCCATTGGTAGAAGTCGGAGCCGGAGTAGAGCACAAGCGAGCCCCCAGCGGAGACCCACGTCCCTAGGGCGAGCCAGGTGGCCCGCGACAAGAGGGGTGCCGCCAGCCAGACGGACGAGACACCATCGTAGGCCCACCAGTCCGCCGGAAGCTCGGAAGGATCGACGATCGCTTCCGTGTCGTCGATGTGGTAGGACGCGCCCGCGATGACGGCGAAAGGATGACCGCGCGCCGACTGACGCACGCTCTCCGACACGGAAGCGACGAGGCGACCCTCGTCGTCTAGCAGCTGGATCACGACGGGCAGAATGGGATCACACGCCGGGAGGGTCGCTTCGTATGTCCTGTTCTCGACGCGTCCGGCCACGACATCCTGCTCGATGGCCACGGGAGCGGATGGATCCGGACCCGCGAATTGGCGAACGACGAGGCGCCCGGTGACAGGTTCCGGAAGCCCGCTCACGACGACGCGCAGCGGAGCGAAGCGATAGCGAACAAGCTGATGATCGAATCCGAAGGTTGCGGAGATGGCCGGCTCTGCGGCGGCGGGGAGCCCGAAGAGGATGACGGCAAGCGCGCAAGCGACTGCGCGTCCACCTCCCCAACCGATCCGCATGGCAGACCCCTTTCGATCGAACGGCACGGGTCGCGAGAGGGACCCTCATTCTGGAGGCGCCCTGCGCAGAATGCAACCCGAGTGTGAGGAAAGTGTGAGCGGGCCGGACGAGGAGCCGCCCTATTGGGGAAGGTTCTCTACGGCGACGACGGCGTCCTCGTCGAGCACGTCGGCGTAGATTTGGGTCGTCTGGATGGAGCGGTGACCGAGCTGCTTCTGGACGAGGCGCAGATTGTAGCCTGATGCCCTGTAGAGCATCGAGGCGTAGGTGTGGCGGCACGAGTGGATCGAGAACCGTTTCGGGATGCTGACGGCATCGGCGCAGTTGCGGAAGATGCGGTACACGGCGGTACGCGTCAAGGGACCTCCCCGCGAAGAGGCGAAGAGGGGATCGCCCGCGGCGATCGGTTCTCGTGACGTCTGCTTCCACCTGATGAACTGAGCCAGATGCTCTTGGAGAGAGGTTCCCACCTTCACTCCACGCTTCTTGCCGCCTTTCCCGTCTCGGACGATCAGCGAAGCGTGCCCGGCGTCCAGAATGACATCGCGCAACTGAAGAGCGCAGATCTCCGACACGCGCAGCCCCGTGTCCAGGGCAACGTGGAGGATGGCCCAGTTGCGAACGGGATTCCCGCGTGCGCTCGGACTCGCCGCCTCCGCCCGCAGGCGACAGTAGGCCTTGAGATCCCGTACCTGCGGGGGGGCGAGGAAGTCCTCGTACGTCACCTCGAGTGGCATGGCGATCTCCTTCTGGTCCGGGATGGGCAGAAGGTACCGTCGGCCGGAGGAATTCCGGCAGACAGCTGTCGCAACAAAAGAGTACTTTTGTTGCGAACAGGGGTGAAGAAGAGCTTGCGCGCGTAGGGATCGAGGTTTCTGGAGCAACTCGCCCCCGGAGCGCCGCCGTGTCCCATGAGGGAGAGGGCTCCTGAAGCTCCGCGGAGGCGATCGAGACGATTAGCGGGCCGTCCTACTCGATCGCGTAGTGCTGAACAATGGGCTCTTCGTTCCCAACGATCTGCGCCAGCACCTCGACGTACGGGGCGAGGGTGGAGTTCTTGAGTTTCTCGCGCAGGAGGTTGTCCAGCTGGTAGATCCCGGCGGAGTTGGTCATCTCGATGGCGATCCGGATCGGCTTCTTCTCGCCGGCGGAGAGGCGGACCTTCCGGATGGCCATCGCTGAGACGGAGTGAATTGTCGGCCCTCCCGTCGTGAAGGGGATCCGGGCTCGACCTGACTCCATGTCGAGTGCATCTGCGACCTTGACGACTCCCGCCTCCAAGGTGAGCGGCGGGATGTCGCGCTGATGGGTCAGAATCGCGTGCAGTGTCTCGGACTTGAGGAGCGCGATGGTGCGCTCGTCGTAGGCGTCCGCTAGGAAGGAGTCGATGAGCGGCACCGCGAGGACCAACGAAAGCTCCTCATGATCCTTCCGATGGATTGCGTGGCCGACATCGTGCAGACAGGCGGCGAGCACGACGACAACCTCCGCGTCCTCGGGCGTGAGGTCGTAGTCGGAAACGACGTTGGGCGTCACGCCCGCGGCGAGAAGGAGTCGCAGGAGCTTGAGTGAGATGTTCGCCATGATCTTGATGTGGACAGGACCGTGATCATTGATCCGCAGCCGTCCGATGGCCGTCGTATTGGACGCTTCCCAGTAGGTTTGGAGCGTGACGGATGCGTTGATGCGATCGAGAATCTGAGCGAGCTTGGCGTTTCCGCGGATCGGCAAGTTAAGCGACATCTACGTCCTCCCGCAGAGTCGTCCACCAGGGAATCGCAGGAGTCTCCGCAGCGCCCTCGGACGGCGTGAGGCGGCCCTCGAGGTCGGCGACGCGGGAACGCAAGAAGGTGACCTCGCTCTGAAGGGCTGCGACCACGGCGGGCTCGCCCTCGTTTTGGTTCGTGCGGTCTTGCACGAAACCAGTCAGACCAGTGGGTCGGAAAACGTTCTTCTCAATAGACGTCGCTCTTAGAACATCACTCGCCTCGGTCATGGTGAGCCCGGAATCGTACAGCTCCTGCAGTTGCCGCAGAAGAGCGAGACCGTCGTCTGCCACGAGAATCTGGTTGTTTGGCCCTCGCCGGAGGTGAGGTTCGAGGACGTCGCGAATGGCCTCAATCCGGTTGCGAACCTGGTTCGTTGTGGTGAGGGTCAGTGCCTTGCGGAGACTCGTGATCGTGTGCATAGAGCGACGATATCCTCTCTCCTGCCTGCGGGCCAAGTCCGCCAATTGTGAGGGATGGGGCGATGGGGTAGCCTTGCCGCATGCCCATTCAGCGCCTTGCGGCGGAGCTGAGCCAGAAGATCGCGGCCGGGGAGGTCATCGAGCGACCGGCATCGGTCGTCAAGGAGTTGGTCGAGAACGCGATCGACGCCGGAAGTTCCCGAATCGACGTTGAATTGCGCGATGGCGGCCTCTCGGAAATCACGGTCCGCGACGATGGCTGCGGCATGACGGCGGCCGACCTCAGCCTTTGTGGGGAGCGTCATGCGACGAGCAAGATCCGGAGTCTGGATGATCTGGACGTGCTCGCGACGCTCGGCTTTCGGGGCGAGGCACTCGCGAGCATCGCTGCCGTGGCCCATGTGCGCATCGTGACCCACGCTGCGGGGGAAGAGGCAGCACACCTGCTGGTCCTCTCGCCTGACGGATCCAAGGGACCAACGCCGGACTCCCGAGGGCCGGGGACGACCGTAGAAGTGAGGGATCTCTTCTTCAATCTCCCGGCGCGGGCCAAGTTCCTTGGCACAGCCCGCACCGAGTCGCTCCACATCAATCGCCTCATGCAGCGTTTCGCCCTCTTGTCGCCGAGCATCGGCTTCTCGGTCGTACACGACGGGCGCGAGGCCTTCGCTGCGCCGCAGGTGCGCACACTGCTGGAACGGATGGGGCAGGTGTACGGCGTGGACGTCGCGCGAGGAATGATCCCACTTGACAGCCGCCGCGGCCCAATCCACGTCTCAGGCTGTGTCAGCCATCGGGACGTGAAGCGAGGAAGCCGCCGAGATCAGCTGTTCGCCGTGAATCATCGGGCGGTGAACGACCGGGGTCTGGGATACATCCTCTCCGGCGCGTACAGCGGCCTTCTGCGCCCGGGCAGCTATCCCATCGCCGTCCTGTCTGTCGATCTGCCCGCCGATCAAGTCGACATCAATGTCCACCCACGCAAGGAGGAGGTCCGTTTCGCGAACTCGCGGGAGGTTCAGGACACGGTGGCGTCCGCGCTGCACCAGGCGCTGTCCTCGCCACAGATGCTGGGGCGAATCACAGGGGCGACCGGAGAGCCCGGGGCCGCGGAGGAGCGTCTTGCCGGTGTGCCGAGGGTTCTCAGGGACTCCGGCTTGCCGCGGCCGCTCTCTCTGGACCTTCCTGCGTCGATCTCTGCCGGCCGCGCGGCGCACGAGCCCGTGAAAGTGAGCCATGCTTCCGGGCGGAGAGTGATCGGGCAACTGCACGACACGTACCTCCTGGTCGAGACGGCATCTGGGCTGGAGATCGTAGACCAGCACATCGCGCACGAGCGCATCCTCTACGAGCGTCTGCAGAGCGAGTTCGCTGAGTCCGGCGTTGTGCGTCAGCTCTTCCTCCTGCCGGCGCGCATCGAGTTGTCGTTTGAGTCGGCGGCCGTTCTCAGTGCGGGGCTCGCGCGACTCGCGGGCGCGGGCGTCGTGCTCGAGGAGTTCGGAGGCGGAACGTTCCTTCTGCGCCAGTACCCGCAGGTGCTCGCGGATGAGCAGACTCCACGTGGGTTCCAGACCGTTGTGGAAGCTTTGATCGACGTGCTTCGCGACGAAGGGGCGGTCGAGGACGCTCTCTACGACGGACTCCTTCGGGAGCTCGCCTGCGCGGCGGCGATCAAGGCTGGCGACCGGGTCCCGCTCGCTGAGTGCCAGGCGCTTGTCGAGCAGCTGATGCTTCAGGAGAATCCCTACAGCTGCCCGCACGGGCGTCCGATCATCTTTGCCCTTGATCGCGATGAACTCGACCGCCGTTTCGGACGCCGCTAGGCCGGGACCAAGACGCGCAACGCCTTCGGGGCGACGCTGACTTCGAACGCCGTCCGGGGAAGTTCGTAGGGCTCGCCGTCCATGTGGGCAATCAGCTTCGTGTCCGAGGAAAGCGTGACCCTCGGTGTCTGCACGTACCGGACCTGCGGAAGCTTGAGGTGCTTGCCGGCCCGCGCTTGCGGAAGGCGAAGCAGGCGCTCGGCCCGCGGGAAGTCGCCGATCGCGGCGACGTCAATCAGGCCGTCGTCGACTACGGCTCGCGGCGCCAGCATGAAGCCTCCTCCGCAGTACTTCCCGTTCGCTACGCCGAGGGACAAGTACTGCCGTTCCTCCGAGATCCCCTCGCCCTCGATCTTCGCCTTGAAGGCCTGGAAACGAAAGACTTCCTTCACCGCGGCGTAGATGTAGGCGGCAGCCCCGCGCAGCCGTTCCATGGCCAGGACATCGCGCGCGACCTGGGCATCGATTCCGATACCGATCCCGTTGACGAAGCAGCGGTCGTGGCCAACCCGGCCCATGTCCACCGTGCGCTCGACGGCCTTCGGGAGAATGCGGAGCGCCTCGAGCGGATCAGACGGAATGCCGAGCATCCGGACGAAGTCATTGCCCGTCCCCGCCGGAATCACGCCGAGGCAGGCCGTTGAGCCGAGGAGGCCATTCGCCACCTCGTTGACCGTTCCGTCGCCTCCCATCGCGATGATCCGCGTGAAGCCTGCCTCAATCCCCATCTTCGCGACGTCGACAGCCTCCATCGGCTCGTTCGTGTAGTGGAGATCGTAGGCGGTGTGGCTTCGCTCGAGAGCTGCCTTGACTCGCGGGAAGACCGCCTTACAGCGGCCCTGTCCGGCGATCAGGTTGACGATCAGGAAGTACTTCTCGCCATTCATGGCGAGATGCTACGGAGGCCGGGTTCATCCTGTCAAGATTGCCTAGATCGCGCCCTTGCACCACGCACGACGACGAACGACCCTTGATGTGCGCCAGCACGAGGCTCTTCGACGCGCTCTGGGGCGGAGAAATCCGTCAGGGTCTCGACCGTACGCTCGATCGCGAAGCCGGCTCTCGCCAGGGCGGCTTGGAGTTCAGAAGTCGATAGGAGCTTCGCCGCGCGGAAGAAGGGGTTCGCCGGATCGGCCAGGATGCAGCGCCCGACCTCGCTGTCTCGGGGCAGTATGGCTGCGATGAGGACTCCGTTGGGCCTCAGCACGCGGTCGGCCTCGGACAGCGCACGAGGGATGTCGGAGACGAAGCACAAGCACGCGATGTAGAAGACGGCGTCGAAGCTCGCATCACGAAGCGGCAAGCACTCCGCAGTGCCGTGCAGTACGCGCACGCCTCGCGCTCGCGCGCGCTCCGCCATCGCTGCGGCGGGCTCTACGCCGGTGCGAATGCCCAGTCGGGACGCGAACTGACCGGTACCTACACCGATCTCCACCCAGTGCCCCTGCCGGCTCGGAAGTACGGCTTGGAGCGCGCGGAGCTCGGACTCGAACACTGCGGGATGAGCGTCAAACCATTCGTCGTACTCGGCTGCCCTCGTATCGAATGCATGGGAGACACCTACTGCCACGTCTTCTCCAATCTCGCGAGAAGACGATCGCGCACAGCGAGGAACGCGCGGCCGAGTCGCTCGCGCCTCTCCTCTAGCGAGAGCCCGATCGCCTCCTCGCCGAGAACGACGGCGGGACGAGGCGACAGGATGACAACCCGCGCTGAGAGGACGACGGCCTCGTCGAGGTCGTGAGTCACGAACAAGATAGTCCGGCCCAGCTGTCCCGCCAGGTTGGCAAGCCAATCCTGCAGCTTGTGTCGCGTCAACGTGTCGAGCGCACCGAACGGCTCGTCGAGCACGAGCGTCGGGCTTCCGGTCAGGACAGCACGCAGAAGAGCGGCCCGCTGCCTCATCCCGCCCGAGATCTCGTGGGGATAGGACCGCTCGAACCCATCGAGCCCGAACTCAGGGAGCAAGCTGCGGACACGGTCCCGCCTCACGGCTGACGGAACCCGCTGCAGTTCCAGCGGCAGCTCGGCGTTGGCAAGCACGGTCTTCCACGGCAGGAGGAGTCCCTCCTGGGGAAGATAGCCGGCTCGGCCGACGCGGGCCGAGATCCGGCCGGCATCGTAGGTCTCAAGCCCAAGCAGAATGCGCAAGAGAGTCGTCTTGCCGCAGCCTGAGGGACCGAGAAGGCCTACGACTTCGTCTTCCTCGATGGCCAGGCTCACGTCCTGTAGGACGGCCAGGTCACCGAACCTCTTCACGAGATGCTCGGCGGCGAGGACGCTCACTCGGACGCCTCCGTGAAAAGGAAGTCGTTCGTGAACGCTCCATCGGAGTCGACGGCCTTGCGAATGAGCGCGTGGTCAAGAGCCCAGTCGCCGAACGTCTCCCAGACGGATGCAGACTGTTGCCCCCAGGCAGCGAGGCTCGTCTCGCTCTGCCCCGCGAGCCAGCGCTGCGACGCGAGGACGAGGTCCTGGTCAAGCTCGGGAGCTCGCTCGAGCAGGATGGCGGCGGCGTCGTCGGGCGACGTCGCAGCGTAGACATAGCCGCGCGCCAACGCGCGCAGGAAGCCGCGGGCCGCCTCGGGCCGCTCGGAGAGGAAGGTCTCGCTCGATGCGATGACAGGCGTGTAGTAGTCGAGCACCGGGTCAAGATCCGCGAGCGCGAGGTAGGTGATGTCGAGACCCAGGAGCGACGCGTGGATGCCTTCCCATCCGTAGTAGATCCAGAAAAAGTCGGCGAGTCCCGCCTGCGCGGCTGTCGCGAAGTCGAGCGTCCCCATTCCGATCACCTCGACGGTGGACGAATCGGCTCCGACGCCGCGCATTACGGTCTCGATCATCACGGCCTCGAGGTCGCTTCCCCATCCGCCGTAGCGTCGCCCGGCGAAATCCATCGGCGACGCGACCCCTGCTGAGCGAAGCGCTGCGAACCCCGACGTGTTGTGGGGATAGAGTGCGGCGACTGAGATGACGGGACTGCCTTCGGCGCGTGCCATCAGGATGTACTCCTGGCTCGACACGGCAAACTCGGCTCGTCCGCTTGCCACAAGCTGCAGCGAGACGACTGGACTGGGTTCCAGAACCTCGACGTCGAGCCCTTCCTCGGCGAAGTATCCGAGCGCGTCGGCGGCGAAGATCCCGGTGTGGTTCGTGTTGGGCGTCCAGTCGAGCGCGATCCGCACTGTGGCCGCTGGGGCGCCCAGCGCCGCGACCGCCACGGCCAGAGCGACGATAGAGAGCCTACGCATGCTGCCTCCTTCGAAGCCACGGCGTCAGCGCGCGGCCGGCTCCATCGACGAGCTTGAACAGGCCGAAGCTGGCGAACATCACGAGGAAGATCGCGGCGAAGAGGCGGTCCGTACGAAACGACTGCAGGGCGCGCGTCATATAGACCCCGAGCCCGCGCGAGCCGCCCAGCCACTCTCCCACGACGGCTCCCAGTACGCAATACGTAGCGGCGATGCGCAGCCCAGCGAAGATGCTGGGCAGCGCCGCCGGGATGTACAGGTGCCGGTAGACGTCGCGCCTCCTCGCGCCTAGGGTCTGGAGCAGCTCCGCGTGGATCGGGTCCATCGCGCGGAACCCCTCGTACGCGTTGACCGTGATCGGGAAAAAACAGACGAAGGCCACGACCAGCACCTTGGCCGACGGACCCAGGCCGAACCAGATCAAGATGAGCGGAGCGACTGCCATCAGAGGAACAGCTTGAGACAGGACGAGCGAAGGGTACAGAAGCCCTCGCGACACGCGCGACGCGCTCATCGCAACGGCCATCGCCATGCCGAAGACAAACGCAAGGAGCAGCCCGAGCACAGATTCGATGATCGTCGTTGCAGCGTGTCGGGCAAGGAGGGACGCGTCCGCGGCGAGCACCTGCACCGTGGCCACGGGCGAGGGAAGGATGTAGGCCGGCACTCGGAAGGAGACGCACGCGACTTCCCACAAGGCGACGAAGCCGATGACGCCGACGGTCCCCCAGAACCACGGCCGCCGCACGATCGTCGTGACGCTCATCCCGCTCCCCGGACGTGGACTACCAGGAGCTGCCCCCGCGTGACCTCAACCAGCGCGGGCAGAGCGGTCACTTCGTTCGATATTCCGCGGGACGCCGTGCGGGCGAGCTCCTCCCGGCAGAGCGAGTAACGAAGGCCTGTCGTCGACAGCTGGGCCGACGGAGAGAGAGGGATGAGAGAGACGCGGTCTCCCACGCGTGCGCTCTCGATCTCGTGCCGCCCATCTACGAGGACGATCGACTGCCGCCCGTCGACGAGTCGGACGTCGACCTGCGCTTCGAGTCCGCGCTCGAGCAAATGCACGTTGGTCAGGGCGTGGTCGATGCGGTGCCCGAGCCCGCCAAGGATCAGGACCCTTCGCGGGTTTCGCGCCAGGGCCTCGTCGAGCGCCAGTTCAAGGTCCGACGAGTCCTTGGCTATCGGGTGCTTGTGGACTTCAACCTTCGAGAACTCGAGGGTCTTGCGCTCTTCGTCGTCGAGGGAGTCGAGATCCCCGACCACGAGATCGACGTGCGCCCCTGAGCGTAGAGCCTTCGTCAGCCCGCCGTCTGCCGCGATCACGAACTCGGCCACAGCCGCAAGGTCACGAGCTTGCACGCCGTCTTCCCAGAGGCCATCGGCGAGAACAAGGATCGTGTCCACGGATCGCTCCTCTCGGGAGCTCTCGCTTGGAGATACTGCAGGGCGGCCGATCGGCCGCCGCGAGTTCCCTGCGCTGGCATTACCCAGATCAGGTTCTACGGGTCGAGGGACTCCCTCCTCTCAGCCCAGTCTCCTGAGCTCCCCAACGTCATCGACTATACCCGAACAGGAGGCGGGCGCAAGCGCGCTCGGATGACCGGAAAGGCGCGTGCGCCCGCGTGTCGACGCCGTCGGAGGGGTCTACTGTGGAACGAACCGCGTCTTCGCCGTCATGCCGGCGATCGTGAGCGCGATGAGCTTGGCGGCGTTCTCCACGTCGTCGACGTGCACGAGCTCGCACGGCGAGTGCATGTAGCGGTTCGGGATTGAGATGATCGCCGTCGCGACGCCGCCGCGCACAAGCTGGATCGCGTTCCCGTCCGTGCCTGTGCCGCGGGGGTAGGGCTCAACCTGGACCGCCATCTTGTTCTTCGCTGCTGCGTCGAGGATGCGCTTGAAGAGCTGGGGGTTCGCGTTCGGCCCGCGCGTGATGATCGGGCCGCCGCACATCGTCACCTCACCCCACTTCTTCTTCGCGTCGTCCATGCCGGGGTAATCGGTGCAGAAGCCGACGTCGACCGCGAAGCCGGCCTGCGGATCGATTCCGTAGCCGCTCGTCTGCGCGCCGCGCGAACCGATCTCCTCCTGCGTCGAGGCGACCGCGAACACGCCGAGGGCCGTCTTCTTCTGTTTCAGAAGGCGCAGTGCCTCCAGCGCAACGAACGAGCCGATTCGATCGTCGATCCCGCGCCCGACGAGGATTCCGCCCCGCAGCTCTTCGATACCGTAGTCGAGGACTGCCGGGTCGCCCAGTGCGACGAGCTTCAGCGCGGCGGCCTTGTCCTTGGCTCCGATGTCGATCCACAGGTCCTCGAACTTGGGCAGCGCCTTGCGGTCTTCTTCCCGCATCAGGTGGATCGGCTTGCGCCCAATCACGCCGAGAATGTCGCCCTTGGCCGTACGGATGCGTACGCGCTGGCCGGGCAGGATGGCCATGTCCCACCCTCCGAGTCCGGTAAAGGAGAGGTAGCCGCGATCGTCGACGTAGGTGACCATGAGCCCGATCTCGTCGAGGTGGCCCGCGATCATGACGCGAAACGGGGCCTTCTCGTTGATCGCCGCGATGGCGTTTCCGTTCACGTCGATCCAGGTGCGATCGGCGAAGCGCGCCGCCTCGTCGCGCCAGACCCTTGCCGCCTCTTCCTCGTACCCTGTCGGGCACACCGTGTTCATGAGCTTCTTCAGGAAATCGAGACGCTGCTTCTGCATGGTTCCTCCCGTGGCCCCGAGTGTACGCCCGCGCGGGGTCCCCGCCCACTGGCGTTAGATATCGAACACGACGTTCGATATACTGAACGCCATGCAGGAGATCGGAGCGCAGCTTCGAAGCGCGCGTCAGGAACGAGGGTGGACTCTTGAAACGCTCTCCGCTCGTTCGGGCCTCTCGACCGGGTTCCTGTCGCAGGTCGAGCGCGACCAATCCACCCTATCGATTGTCTCGCTTGCAGCGATCTGTCATGCGCTCGACCTCCCGATGGACAAGCTGTTCACGAGCAGCGGACCGCTCGTCGGGGACACATCTCGGGTCACGAAAGCCACCGCACAGCTGCGCATCCAGATCGGCGATTCGGCCGTTGCCTACCGCTACCTGACCCCGCAGCTGCCCGCCGCGCCGATCGAAGAGCTCCTGATCGCTGAGTTCCCAGCCGGGGTGCGGCAGGAGGCGACGCCGCACGAGGGCGAGGAGTTGGGCTACGTGCTCGCGGGCAGCCTCACACTGTGGGTCGGGGACGAAGAGCACAAGCTCGCTCCCGGCGACAGCTACCGCGTCGCGTCGCGAGAGCGCCACCAGTACGAGGCCGGACGCTCGGGAGCGCGGATCCTGATGGCCGTCACCGAGCGGTTCATCGACGCCGCGCCCGCCGCGCGCGCGCGGCGCGTGCGGAAGGCCCCCGCTCTAGCCGCTGGCCCGACCTCCGGAGGGAAGGAATCGCGTCGTCATGTCGCGCATTGAAGACCACCCGATCGTTCGCCGAGAGTGGAAGGACTCGTTCACCTTCACCTACGCCGGGAAGGCGATCTCTGCCTATCCCGGCGACGTGATCTCATCCGCCCTCTTCGCCGCCGGAATTCGCGTCTTCGGACACCATCTCAAGGATGGCGCCCCGCAGGGCATCTTCTGCGCGAATGGGCAATGCGCGCAATGCCTCGTGATCGCGGACGGTCTGCCCGTGAAGGCCTGCATGACCGAGGCGCGGCCGGACATGGTCGTCGGACCGGTGGACGGCCTGCCCAGACTGCCCGGCGTGGGAAATGCCGGGCCAATGCGCGAGATCGAGGTGCGCAAGGTTTCCGTCCTCATTCTCGGCGCCGGCCCGGCCGGGCTCTCGGCGGCGATCGAACTCGGATCCCGAGGCGTGGACGTTCTACTGGTCGATGACAAGGAGCGGCTCGGCGGGAAGCTTGTGCTCCAGACGCATCGCTTCTTCGGCTCGACGTCGGCTGTGTATGCGGGGACGCGTGGGATCGACATCGGCACGCGCCTCGAGAAAGAGGTCCGTGGCCTGGATTCGGTGGAAGTCTGGATTGGATCAACGGCTCTCGCTATCTTCGGCGACCGCGCGGTTGGGGTCCTGCGGCGAGACCGCTACATCCTCGTCCGTCCCGAGGTCCTCCTCGTCGCGACGGGCGCGCGTGAGAAGTCGATTGTGTTCGACGGGAACACGCTCCCGGGCGTGTACGGGGCCGGGGCATTCCAGACCCTCGTCAATCGCGACCTCGTCAAGGCTGCGGACCGGCTCTTCATCGTCGGTGGAGGCAACGTGGGGCTGATCGCCGGCTACCACGCCCTGCAGGCGGGGATCGACGTCGTGGGACTCGTCGAAGCACTGCCCGAGTGCGGCGGGTACAAGGTGCACAAGGACAAGCTGGCACGACTGGGCGTCCCGATCTACACCTCGCACACCATCCTCTCGGCAAACGGGGCCGACGCGGTGAAGTCCGTGACCGTAGCGCAGGTGGACACCAGGTTCCGCCCGATTCCCGGCACCGAGAAGTCGTTTGCCTGCGACACGGTGCTCATCGCCGTCGGACTCGATCCGGTCGACGAACTTCTCCGCTCGGCGCGCGAGGTCGGGCTGCCTGCGTATGCGGCAGGGGATGCTGAGGAGATCGCGGAGGCCTCCGCGGCGATCTTCTCCGGCAAGATCCGCGGCCTCGAAATCGCCCGCGCGCTTGGGCGCGCGAGCGAAGACGTGCCGGAGTCGTGGCGGACGATGGGAGAGATCCTGAAGTCAAAGCCGGGCGCCACCAGGATCGAGTCGATCCCCGAGGCATGCGAAGGCGTTGTCCCGGTATTCCACTGCTCGCAGGAGATCCCGTGCGATCCGTGCACGTCGGTCTGCCCGCGGAAGCTGATCGAACTGAGCGAAGCAGATGTCCGCAGCCTGCCCCGGTACGCGGAAGGCTCCTCGGGCCATGCGTGCTCCGGATGCGACAGCTGCGTTGCAGTCTGCCCCGGGCTCGCCATCACGCTTGTGGACTTCCGCAAAGACGCCGACATGCCGACGGTCACGTTGCCGATGGAGTTCGGGCCGCTCGGACCCGCCGCCGGGACGGCCGTGACGGTTCTCGGGACGTCCGGCGAGGTGTTGGGTGAGGCGACGGTGCAAGAGGTCAAGCGAAGAGATCGGACTCTGCTCGTGCGAGTCAGGCTTCCACGAGCCCTTGCGAAGCGGGCTGCGGGGATCCAACTTCGGAATCCCTACGCTGCAAGCCCGCTGTCTGAGGCCGTGGAGCCTCTCGGCGACGAGGCCATCGTCTGTCGGTGCGAGCGGGTCACCGCAGGCGAGATCCGTGCCCGCATCCGCGCTGGGATGCGCGATACGAACGAGATCAAGGCCGTGACGCGTGCCGGCATGGGCGCTTGCGGCGGGAAGACATGCACGGCGCTCATCGCTCGGCTCTTCCGCGAGGAAGGAGTGCTGGCGGACGATGTCACGGAGAACGTCCGGCGCCCGCTCTTTGTGGAGGTGCGGTTCGGCGCTTTTGCCGGGGTCGAGGACGGTTCGACATGACAAGCATGAGCGCAGACGTCATCGTGATCGGTGCGGGAAGCGTGGGAGTCCCGGCGGCCTGGGCAATGGCGCAAAGCGGGCTCTCCGTGCTCGTCCTCGACCGATTCGCCAGCCCCGGTCAGGGTTCCAACAAGACGGCGATCGGCGGGATTCGCGCGACCCACTCCGACCCAGCCAAGATCCGCATCTGCCTTCGCTCGCTCGAGATGGCGAAGACGTGGAAGGAGACCTACGGAGACGACGTCGAGTGGACGACGGGCGGCTACTCGTTCGTGGCCTACGCAGCTCGCGAAGAGAAGGTGCTGAAGGACCTCCTTGTCAAGCAGAAGGAGTACGGCCTCGACATCGACTGGCACGACGCGCGATCCCTCCTCGAGATCATCCCGAGTCTGCGGCGCGACGGCCTCCTCGGCGGCACGTTTTCTCCCGGTGACGGGCATTGCTCGCCTCTTCTGTTCGGACACGCGATGTACGAGCAGGCGAAGCGGTCGGGCGTCGTGTTCCGTTTTGGCGAGACCATCACCGGTATCGATGCCATCGCCGGGCGCGTGCGGGGCGTGACGACCGACAAGGGAAGCTACGGAGCCCCTGTCGTCGTCAATGCGGCCGGCCCGTGGGCAAACGAGGTGGGGCTCCAGGCCGGGGAAGACCATCCCGTGCGGCCGGACTCCCACGAGGGGGGCATCACGGAGCCGGTGGCTCGCTTCCTCGGCCCGATGGTCGTCGATATCCGCCCCGCGCCGGGGTCCGCGAACTACTACTTCTTCCAGTTGGCCTCAGGGCAGGTCGTCTTTTGCATCACACCGAGCCCGAGCATCTGGGGTTTCGACCGGCGAGAGACGAGCGCATTCCTACCCATGGTCGCGAAGCGGATGGTCGACCTCATGCCGTGCTTGACGAACCTGCGTGTTCGGCGCACGTGGCGCGGCCTCTATCCGATGACGCCGGACGGATCCCCCCTCGTGGGCTGGTCGCGCGAAACGCGCGGCTATCTCGCGGCCGTCGGCATGTGCGGCCAGGGATTCATGCTCGGTCCAGGTCTCGGCGAGCTGATCGACCGCGTCGTCCGCGAGGAGATTGCGCTGGGAGACAAGGAGACTCTCAATCTTCTCTCCCCGTACCGGGACTTCGCGGGCCAGGAAGCGCTCAAGTAGCCGGCCTCTGCGGCGCGACCCGTGGGCGGACGAGATGTGGCGCGCAGCCCCTCCTCAGCGGCCGCGCAGCTGGACAAGCACTGTGCCGACTGCCACCGCCGCGAGGCCGGCGATCTCGAGAGAGCCATGCGTCTCGCCCAGGAAAGCCCAAGCGAGGATTGCGACCTGCACGAGCATGGTGTTGTTCAGAACAGAGGACTCCACGGCGGTGAGCCCCCGGAGCGAGCGATTCCAGAGCGTGAAGGCGAGCGCCGTGTTCACGACCGCGAGCCACGCGATGACTCCCCATGAGCTCGCCGACAGGCTGGGCAGCCCCTCTGCGATGAGTCCGACGGAAAGAAGGATCACTGCCCCGATGCCCATGCTGATGCCGGTCACAACGAGAGGACTTGCGACCCGAACGCGATTGGCGTGCCGTCCGAGGATCGAAGCGCCCGCGTTCGCCAGCACGGTCATCCCGGCGAAGACCCATCCGAGCGGTGAGCTGCTCGTCGTGCCCTGAGGCACGAAGTAGGCGACCGCACCCAGAGTCACGACCGCAATCCCGAGCCACTGCCAAGTGCGTGGGGCCTCGTGCTGCCGAACGGCGCCTGCGACGGCGACGACGGCGGCCGTCATCGACAGGCACAGGCTCAGCGTCGTCGCGTCGAGGTGAGCGAGGGCGAGGAACTGACCGCCCTGCGTTGCTGCGTAGAACACGACGCCGAGCGCTGCGAGGCATACCCAACCCTTGCCGCTGACGGCGCGAACCTCGCCGCGCTTCAGCCACAAGGCGGGCGCAAGACATAGGAAAGCCAGAGCAAAGCGCAGCCCGGCAAACGTGAGCGGAGGGATCACGGGCAGGCTGCGCTTGATCAGCACCCAGGAGGTTGACCAGAGGAATGTCACAAAGAGCGCGGTCGTTGCCGCGGCGAGCCTCTCTGTCCTGCCGACGGCCACCGCACCGTGTCCTTCGTACTTGCCTCTCTGGCGCATGCTGGGTGCATCGTATCGCAGAGGTACGGGGATCACGTGGAACGCCTGGCGCCTGCGCGGCATCCATCTCGGGGCTCCGCGGCTCCGGACGGCGCGAGGGAGAGGCTGCCGCGGCCAAGATCGAGCGGCAGGTTGCCTCCGCGCCGTCGCCGCCGTACCGTACTGGCAGCGAAAGGAGAGCACGATGGGGAAGAAGGGCTGGGCTCTGATGGCGGCGTTGTGCGCCGCGGCGATCACTTCTCTGGCGGCTTGCGCCGACGGCGTCTTCTCCGATCCGGGGCTCGGCTACGAGATCGTGCCTCCCCCGAATTGGAGCCTCACTCGGCCCGACGGGTCGGTGCGCTTCGGCGGTCCGGCCGGCGTGTACCTGAAGATCCAGAACGTCCTCACTGTGGCGCGCGGGGGAAGCTTCGACGACGTCGCGTCGCTCGTCGCC
>CAYUSW010000034.1:0-27999 GCA_964447445.1 uncultured Thermotogae bacterium | reverse complement strand
CCTTCGGCGGGGCCGAGGCCGGTCGTCGTGGAGAACGCCGGCGCAGGTACGGCGGCCGCGCCGTCCAAGATGGCGACCACGGACTCCAGTTGCGCGATCTGACGGATTCCGTCCCGCGATCCACGAACCACCAAGACCTGTGGCTCGTGGACGTACGGCAGTCCCAACTCCCAGGTGACCCCTCCTGCGCGCAGGAGGGACAACGTCTTCTGAGGGGTCGACCAGAGCCCCATGTCGGCCGCAGCTGCCTGCTCCATCGACAACCATGCCACATGCGATGCCGACGCGTAGGAGTTCGCGACCAGCTGCATTCCCGATCCGCCCTCCACCCGAACGAGAACCACGCGCTCGTCCGTTGCCCCGCTCTCGATCCAGCGCAGCACGGCCGGCGCCAACTTGTCGGGCCAGAGCATGGTCCCAAGTGACGTCCCGCAGAGGATCCCCACTCCGAGGAGACCCAACAGAACCGCGTGCAACGATCGCATTCAGACCTCCTTCCCCGCGCTGCAAGGGCGCTTCGGAGTTCGAGCTCGCTGCTGCATCACGAGCGAGTCTCGAGAATGAACTCGCCCCCAAACGCATGTATTCGTTACCATCATAACCCACCCGTGGCGGGTATGTCGACATCCGTCTTGCCTCTCCCTCTTGCGGAGGCGACACTGCGCCCGTGCAGTACGCCATCAGCGCCGGAGCCATCGTCCTGCGAGAAGGACAGCTTCTCCTCGTTCACCACCGCGGCGAGGG
The DNA here is from genome assembly GCA_964447445.1 of uncultured Thermotogae bacterium. Classification (GTDB taxonomy): domain Bacteria; phylum Bipolaricaulota; class Bipolaricaulia; order UBA7950; family UBA9294; genus CAIOGO01. The sequence goes on along the minus strand of CAYUSW010000034.1, from coordinate 27,255 downwards.
GTACAACTTCTGGGTCCCGCCCGGTGGTCGATTGCGCGGCGAGGAGTCAGTCTTCGATTGCGCTGCGCGTGAAACTCTGGAGGAGACGGGCCTCCGAGTGGTGCCGCAGCGCATTCTCTACGTGGAGGAGTTCCTCGAGGGCGGCCTTCACTTCTGCAAGTTCTGGCTCGCCGCTTCGGATCCAGGCGGGGACTTGAGCCTCGACGGCCGGGATCCAGACGAGGAATTCCTCATCGAGGCGCGTTTCGTCACGCAAGACGCAATGCGGAGCCTGGTCGTCTTCCCACGCATTCTTCAAGATGGCTTCTGGGAGGACCTTGCGAATGGGTTTCCCCAGACGCGCTACCTGGGACTCCAGCACATCTAGGAGGGTATGTCATGTTCCAGCGCCCGAAGACCATCACCCTTGGCTGTCACCTCAGCGCGCCGACCGCACAGTCCCTGCACTTGAGAGAGTCGCACTGCATCGATCCGCGGCGCCGGACATGAACAGACACAACGTGCAGTTCGAGACACCGCGACTCATCATTCGTGCAGCGACGAGCGACGACGCGTCGTTCATCGCGTCGCTCTGGAGCGACCCGCGGGTCATGCGCTTCGTCGGGTTTCCGGACGGGATCCCCGGTGCTACGGAGGATGTCCCGCGGCGGATCCGACGCGGCCAGGGGCTCGGTGCCCTCCTCGTCGCCGAGACCCGCGTGGGCCGGGAACTCGTTGGGCAGTGCCTGCTCGGCGAACCGGATGCGGTCGGCGTGAGTGAGCCCGACATCAAGCTCCGCCCTGATCTCTGGGGGCGCGGCTACGGGCGAGAGCTGTGGGCGGCTCTCATCGACCAGCTCTTCCTTCTCTCTTCGTGCGCTGTCGTGCGCGGGACGCCGAACATCGGGAACGTAGCCTCGATCCGCTTGCAGGAGTCCGCAGGCATGAAGCGGGTGGGGCAGGGCGTATTCGAGTTCCCCGATCCGCTGCAGTTGCCCACCACGGCTGTGCCGTTCTACGTCTACGAGATCACGCGGCGCGAGTGGGAGGTTCGGCGGGCGGCCCGCCCGGCGGCCTGAGCTTCCGCCTTCCTCGCCGCCGGTGGGGGGGTGAGACGGATAGCGCCTCGCTGCGGGCAGCGCAGGATTGCCTCGCCCCACCGCGGCGGATAGCATCCGCTCTGGGAGGCGAGCCTATGGCTGTGCGACCGTTGCGACTTCCTCAGGACCTGATCCCGGCTGCCGAGATGCTGGTCCGCACGTTCCAGTACCCGGACCACCCCGAATGGGGCGTTCAGTCCGACGAACAGGAACAGCTTGTTGGCACGATTCGCCGCATCCGTGGGGTATGGCCGCTCATCCGCCTGATCCAACTCGTCTCTCCTGCCGTGCGCGATCTCATGCGCGGCTTCGTCGCGCAGGAGGGCAACGCCATGGTCGGCATGACGATGGCGCAGCGCGAAGGCACAACCACGATGTGGTACATCGGGACCGTCGGTGTGCTGCCGGAGTTCCGCGGCCGCGGGATCGCCCGCCAGCTCGTTCAGGCGACTCTCGAGATGATGCGCACGCGTGGAGGTACGCGAGCCCGCCTTGGCGTCATCGATGGAAACACGCCTGCGCAGTCCCTCTATCGTTCCCTCGGATTCGTCGAGTACAGCGGATCGACGCGCTACTCGCTGACGCCCTCCGGGCCTGTCGATCGTCTTCGACTTCCCGCCGGGTATGAGGATGGCCCGCTGGCGGAGTTCGATTGGCGCACTCGCTACGAGCTGGATCGCCGGATCGTTCCCGCGGACATACAGGAGTTCGAGCCCATTACCCCAGCGCGGTACAAGACTCCGCTCCCGCTTCGGGCGTTCGCCGTGCTGTTTCGGTTCGCCGAGAACACGCGGGACACGGATTTCGTTGTCCGCAGCACAGGGGATCGGAAGGTCGTGGCGCGGGTCGGATGGAGCATCGTCAAGCGCGGCAAGGGGATGAACTCGATCCGCGTGCGTCTCGACCCGGCGCACGCCGGCCTCACCCCGTATCTCGTCCGTCGAGCCTTGTGCGAGGTCCTCGGGCGGAGCCCCGAACTCCGCGTCGACTTCTTCGTCCCGAGCTGGATGTCCACCGTCGAAGAGGAGGCCGAAGCTCTCGGCTTCGTCCGACGGACGTCGAACAAGGTCATGGGGAGGAAGCTCTAGACCTGGCGCGTGGGTCATGGTTTCCCCACGCGCTCCGAGAGGTCTCAGGCGAGACCCGAGGCCCATGGGCTCGTCTCCCGTCCCGCGCCCCAGGGCCGGAGAGCGGAACCCGTGCCTGTTCTCTGAACCTCGCCTTCCCGAGCGAACGACACACGGTTGCAGCCGCCTGCTACGAGGCCCGAATCGTGCTGCGCGGAAGGGATCCGATCCCGCGACCGAGGAGGAACCACATGCCGATGCGACCACTTTGCCTGCCACAGGACCTAACGCCCGCCGCCGATCTCCTGGTGCGGATGTTCCAGTACCCAGAGCACCCCGAATGGAGCGTCCAATCCGACGAACAGGATCAGGTTGTGGACGCCATTCGGCGTCTGCGGCGTATCTGGCCGCTCGTGCGAGGGATTCAATGGGTATCGCCTGCCCTGCGTGACGCCATACGGGGTTTCGTATGGGAGGAGGGCGGCGCCGTGCGCGCGATGGTGATCGCCCAGCGCGAGGGGACGACATCCACATGGAGCATTGGAACCGTGGGCGTCCTGCCCGAGTGCCGCCGTCAGGGCCTCGCGCGCCAGCTTGTCATGGCGACGCTCGACATGATGCGCGCGCGCGGCGGAGCGCGGGTCCGCCTCAACGTGATCGATGGGAACCTCCCCGCCGAGGCGCTGTACGAGTCTCTCGGCTTCATCCAGTACGGCGGCGGAGCGCGCTACATGCTGACTCCCGCTGGAACCATAGATCGGCCGGCGTTGCCAGCCGCGTTCGTCGAGGAACGCCTCGGCGAGTTCGATTGGCGAGCGCGCTTCGAGTTGGACAGGCGCATTGTTCCGGCGACCCTTCAGGAGTTCGAGCCTCTCGTCCCGGGCCGCTACCGCACTCCTTGGCTCATGCGGGCCTTTGCCCCGCTCTTCCGCCTTGCCCAAAGCTCGCGCGACGAAGACGTCATCCTGCGCCGCGCGAAGGACCGTGCCCTCGTCGGCCGCGCTGGCTGGTCGATCTCCAAGACCCACAAAGGGACGAACACCATCCGAGTGCGCCTTGATCCCGCGCAGCCGCGTCTTGCCGGCTATCTCGCGCGCCGGGCCCTCAACGAGGCGCTCACCAGGAGCCCCTCGCTGCGCGTGGAACTCGCCGTGCCAACGTGGATGCCCGATGTCGCGCGGGAGGCCGAGAGCCTCGGATTCAGGCTGCGCATGACAGGAAGATCGATGGGAAGGACTCTGTAGGCCGCGGTCCGCCACGCTCCGGGCGCTCTTGCCCCTACGCGGCCTCGTCGGTAGAGTGACCTGGATCCACGTATGGTCAAGCGCCTCTCCGTCATCGATGTCGACCGATGTGTCGGTTGCCAGCTCTGCATCTATGCCTGCGCCCGGCGGGAAGGTCGCGGCGGAACGGCAGGAGCGCGCATCGAGGTACGATCTGCGGGCGGGATGCGGCGCGGTTTCGTTGTCGTCGTGTGCCGGGCCTGCTCCGATCCCCCGTGTGCGCGCTCTTGCCCCACAAGCGCTCTCATCCTACGCACGGGGGGCGGCGTACGTCTCAAGGCCGAGCTGTGCACGTCGTGCGGCGCCTGCGGCGATGCCTGCCCGTTCGGCGCGATCCAGTGGGACGACGATCGACGTCCCCTGGTGTGCGTCTACTGCGGCGCCTGCGCCAGGTACTGCCCCCACGGCGTCCTCGCGCTCGAAGACATTCAGGGGAGCGACCATGCTGCCAGCTGATCCCCTGGCGCGCATTCTCCATATCGACCTCACGGAGCAGCGGTACGAGATCGCACAGCGCGTCGATCTCGTCGAGGCGTCGCTCGGCGGAGCGGGTCTCGCCATCCGCCTTCTCGAAGAGGAGTGCCCGCCGGGCGCCGAACCCCTGGGTCCGGAGAATCCAGTCGTGTTCGCCGTCGGGCCGCTCGTCGGCCTCTTTCCGCTCGCATCCAAGACGGTTGCGATGTTCAAGTCGCCGCACACGGGCAACCTCGGAGAGTCTCACGCCGGCGGCCGCAGCGCCGCAGCCATACGCCTCGCAGGCTACGGGGCCATCGTCCTTCACGGCGCGAGTCAGCGCCCGATCTACCTGGTGATTGATGGAGAGCGCGTTCACTTTCGCGACGCCTCGGCCCTCTGGGGCCTCCAGTCAAGCGCCACCGTGGGCCGCGTGTTGCGCGAGCGCGAGACGGGCACCGGTCACCGGTCGATCCTGCGTATCGGGCCCGCGGGGGAGAAGCGGGTCTCGTACGCCGGCGTGATTACCGAGACGTACCGCCACTTCGGGCGACTCGGGCTCGGCGCGGTCTTCGGCAGCAAGCAACTCAAAGCGATGGTGATCGTCGGCCGGCGCGCCCTGCCGGTCGCGGATCCCGTCTCGTATCGCCGCGTCTACGATGCGCTGTACGCGGCCGCCACGAAGTCCTCGGCCATGAAGAAGTACCACGACCTCGGAACGGCGATGAACATCCTGCCACTCAACGAGCTCGGGGCCCTCCCCACCCGGAACCTCCGCGAGGCTCGCTTTGAAGGCTCGGCAGCCATCTCGGGTGAGTCGATGGCCGAGCACTTCCTCGGACGACGTCTTGCCTGCACCCACTGCCCGGTGGCGTGCATCCACTTGGCCGCGCTGCGCACGCCGCACCCGAGCGAACCCTACTTCTACAAGACCTCGATGCTCGGGTACGACTACGAACTCCTCTACGCGCTGGGAAGCCTCCTCGGTGTCGCGGATCCCGCCGCGCTTCTCCTGCTCTTGGACGAGGTCGAGGCGCAGGGCCTGGATGCCATCTCAACCGGCGTCGTCCTCGCATGGGCCACGGAGGCTCGCGAGCGCGGGCTGCTGTCCGACGCAGATCTTGACTACATCCCGCTCGCATGGGGCAACGCGGGCGCATACCGCGACGCAGCTCGTCGGCTCGTGTCTCAGCCGACCGACCTCTTCCGCGCCATGGCGCGCGGCGTCGATGCCGCTGCCAAGTCCTACGGCGGCCAGGACTTCGCCCTCGCGTTCGGAGGGAACGAGATGGCGGGATACCACACGGGACCCGCCGCGTACCTCGGGTTTCTCATGGGGGCGCGACACAGCCACCTCGACAACGCGGGCTACTCGATCGACCAGAAGCGGCTCGCGGCCGGACTTCCAGCCCTGGCTGATGGAATCCTTGACGAGATCGTGGACGAGGAGGTGTGGCGGCAGGTCCTTGCCAGTCTCGTCGTCTGCTTCTTCGGTCGCGCGCTCTACACGCCGGACGTTGTGCGCGACGCGCTGGCCTGCGCCGGCATCGAAGCGGACAAGGACCGCCTCCTGCACCTGGGCAGGGACATCTACTGGCGGAAATGGCAGTTCAAGCTTCGGCACGGCTTCTCGCCGGACGCCCTCCGCATTCCGCAGAGGATCTGCGACACACCGAGCCCTCTCGGGAAGATCGATGCGGAGGACCTCCGCGCCCTCATCGAGCAGTTCGCGGCGCGATCGCGCGAGCGTGCGCACGACGCCTGACGCGGCGCGAGCCCCTGACGCGCTCAGCGATTGTAGAGCGTCGCGAACTGCCTCACGCGACCGGCGAGCGCTTCCTTGACCGCCGGACTGGCGCGAAAGACGCCGAACAGGTCGATCGCTTCGATCGTCTCGCTCGCCAGCTCCGGCGTCACGTCGCTCGTGAGGACGAGCATCCCCACCACGCCGAGCCGCAGTTTGCGGCCGCGCCGTTTCTGCTCCTCGAGATCGTTCGCGCAGTGCACGAGAACCCCGACCGTCATCTCGCGGCGAGTGACGGCCTGCTCGACGACCTCGCCGTGTCGCTCGAGCTGATTGCGGATCGCCGTACGGATGAGATCCGTGCGATTTGAGTAGAGCCCCTGATCTACGAGGAGGTCGATCTTCCCGAGGTCCACTGCTCCGAGGTTGATCGTGATCTTCTCCGTGTCGGACATGACGTGTCTCCTTTCTTGCGAAACCCGAGCCTGAGCTCCAGCGGCGCTGCCTCTCGCCTCACTGCGCGCCGGGTCGGACGGCGACAAGAAGCGTCGGATCTCCGTCTCTCTTCGTGCCCCTCAGGACGATCTTCACCGGGCCGACCTCGAGATCGAATGTGATCGCCATCTCTCCTCCTTCTCTTTACCATCCAAGCGGATGGCGATCCCACTATAGCCATGCCGGCTATGTTTGTCAACATCCACATGGATGGTCCAGGGAATCCCTAGAGATGGTCGCCTCCGCGCCCGACGTCCTGCGGCGAAACCACAAGTCCGACAAGGCCTCAGTCACACTGCGCCCCGGATCGGGGACGCGGCGCTCTCGCCCTCTAGGGCACGACGAGTCGATCCATCCGGCCTGGTTCCGTGCCGTTCGGGTCGCAGACCCACAGGTGGAGGCCGTCGAAGGCGAGGCCCGCCGGAGTCGAGCCTGGAGCCGTCGTCGAGGCGAGCACCGCACCCGTGGCGGGGTCGATGCGCAGGAGCTCCACGCCAGCCGTAACCCACAAGCTTCCGTTGGCCCATGCGAGACCGGTCGGCGCGACAGGCACGATGCCCTTCGCTTCGACCTCCAACGGCACGATGCCCGGCGCGGGGATGGATGCAAGCACGGCGGCCGTCCAGGGATTGACCTTGAAGATGCGCCCGCGGCCGAGGTCGCTGACCCACAGCGCTCCGCCCCCATAGGCGAGGCCAAAGGGCGCGAAGTCGGTGCTCTCGATCACGGACAGGACGTGCGACGGGTCGGTCGTCGGCACGTTGGGATCTACCTTGTAGAGCCTCCCGTCCGAGGTGCACGCAACCCACAGCGCTCCGTCCTGCCAGGCGAGTCCCGCGGGCGTGCCTACGGGCTGGGGATCCGGAACGATGCCCTTCTCTGTCGCGTCAAGCAGCTCGGCCGTGCCACCGGGCGCGTCGAACGCAATCAGGACGACGCCGTCCGCCGGTCGCACCTTGTAGATGCGCTTCGCTGTCGAGTCGCTGACCCACAACGACGACCCGTCGTAGGTAAGCCCCACCGGGTCGGGCCCGGGAGACTCGATCGAAGAGACGCTCCCTTCCACGGTCACTGGATGCACCGCGCTCGCGGCGGCTCCATCGTTGTCGACCACGGTGAGCGTCGCGCTGCGGCGGCCGGGCGTCGCGTAGGTGTGGCTGACCGGAGCCTCGAGGTCGGTGCCCGTCGTCGGCGCGGAGCCGTCTCCGAAGTCAAGGCTGTAGAGGACGATCGACCCCGAGGGAGTCGGGACGATGCCCGCGGGGTCGTGCGAAGACGATAGATCGAACGACACGGTCAGCGGAGCTCGGCCGTGATCGGGCGTTGCCTCGAGTGCAGCAACCGGTGGGGGATTGCTCACGTTGAGGCTGACCGTGGCACGACTTGAGCGACCCTCGGGGCCGTACACCACGAGCGCCACGGTGTAGATTCCGTTCTCCCAGTAGGTGTGCATCGGGGATTCCAGAGTCGATGAGTTGCTCGCCCCGCTCGCAGGGTCTCCGAAGTCCCACGCACGCGACAGGATCGGCCCGACAGACGTGTCCGCAAACTGCACGGCAAGCGGAGCGTATCCCGTCGCTCCGCCGAGGATCGTGATCTCGGCCCGCAGGGGCCAGAGCTCGTCGCAGCCGCTAAGAGCGAACGCCGCAGCCAGTAGACCCAGCAAGGTCAGGGCGTAGTAGAGTCTTCGCATCGTATCCTCCCGCAACGCGGCGCTTCATCGCCGCCTCCTCAATGTACAGCCTAGCCGCAGTCTGGTTCCGCAGGACGGGGGCGATTCCGGAAACGCGTGAAGACCGCGCGGGCGGGAAACGCTCTTGGAGCCGAGAACGAGCTAGGATGGATCGACAATGGCAGGCGTTCGAACACGTCACGACACGGTGATTGCCGGAGGGCGCGTCTGGTGGCGCGGCGAGCTGGTCGAAGCGGATCTTGGGATCGACGACGGCCGCATCGCACGCCTTGGCGCTCATCTGGCCGGCGCTCGGATTGTCGACGCCCGAAGCTTGTGGGTGCTCCCCGGGGTCATCGACGGACACACCCACATGGAGGCCCCCGCGTTCGGCCTCTCGTCACGCGACACGTTCGAGTCCGGCACGAAGGCGGCAGCGGCGGGGGGCGTGACGACGATCCTCGACTTCACAGTCCACCGCCCCGGATGGCCGCTGGCCGAACACGTCCGGGCGCGCATCTCGACCGCGCGCCTCGCTGTCGTCGACTTCGGACTCCACGCGGAGATCGCTGGATGGCGAGCCGACCGCACGAGCGAGATCGCCGACGCGGTCGCTGCAGGCGTCCCAAGCTTCAAGTTCTACACGGTCTACGCGGAACGTTCTTCTCGGCGTGAGCTCTCCGAAGCGTTTCGCGCCATCGCCTCGGCCGGAGGCGTCGCGATGGTGCATGCGGAGGATCCTGACCTCATCCGGGCGGCTACTGAAACGCTGCCCCCCCAAGCGCGCTCTCTCATGCGGAGTCTACCGCGGAGTCGTCCGCCGGAGAGCGAGGCCGCGGCAGTTTCGTGGGTGTCCGAACTCGCAGAGGCCGCTCGGGTCCGCGTCCACTTCGCCCATCTCAGCACCGCCGCGGCAGTGGACGCAGTTCGCCGCGCGAAGGGACGAGGCTTGCCCGTGACGGCGGAGACCTGTCCGCACTACCTTCTCCTCAGCGAACAGGCCTACACGGAGGCGGACGCACGTCAGTACAGCGTTATCCCGCCTCTCCGTCGCATCGAAGACTCGTCGGCGTTGTGGGCAGCCCTGAGCGAGGGCTCGATCGACACCGTCGCCACGGATCATTGCCCCTTCGCCCGCGCGGACAAGGCGAGCGGGGACGACGTCCTAGACGTCCCGTGCGGCCTGCCGGGCGTCGAGACCCTGCTGCCGCTCCTCTACAGTGAAGGCGTGGTCACCCGCGGTCTCTCTCTCGCCTGGCTTGTCCGCACTCTGTGCGAGAGGCCGGCGCGCATCTTCGGCCTCGCGCCGCGGAAGGGGGCGATCGAACCCGGCGCCGACGCAGACCTCGCTCTCCTCGACCCCGAGAAGAACTGGACGATCCGCGCCCAGGACCTCCACGGGAACATCGACTTCTCGCCGTACGAAGGGTATCGCGGGCGCGGCGCCGTCCGGCAGACTCTTGTGCGCGGGCGTGTCGTCTGGGCCGATGGCGAGTTCCCTACGGAACCCGGTTGGGGGCGCTTCGTGCCCCGAGCCGCAGCCTAGGATGACGCGCGCCCGCATAGCCGATCGACGTCGGCTCGATACGGCAGCGAAGGCTGCGCGCCGGCCCTCGATGCGGCAAGGCCTCCGGCGGCGTTGGCCCAGCGGATGGCCTCGAGCATGGGACGCTCCAGCACCGCACAGGCCAACGCCCCGTTGAACGCGTCGCCTGCCGCCGTCGTATCGACGACCCGCACGGGCAGCGCGGGGATGTGGGAGACCGTCTCGCCAAACCAGAACGCACCGTCGGCGCCGGCCTTGCAGATGACACCGCCGACACCGGAGCGGAGCAGGCTGCGCGCTGCCGATTCCATGTCGTCCGTCTTTGCCAGCGTCCTAAGTTCGGTGCGGTTCGGCGTCAGGATGTCGATCCGCGAGAGCGGCAGCCCCGACAGATCCTGCGCCGGCGCAGGATCGAGGATGACGAGCGGCCGTGGCCGTTTCAGGCGTCCCAGCAGATGGGCGACGGCGCCAAGCGAGATTTCCAGCTGGAGAAGCAGAACGTCGGCTGCAACCACGCGGGCCAAGACACGGTCCACGTAGCGCTCGTCCACTCTCCCGTTGGCTCCCGGGACGCAGGCAATCGCGTTCTCCCCGCTCTCCTCGACCCAGATCGATGCTGTCCCTGTCGTCTCCTCTCTTGCCACCTCCACCCCCGACACGTCGACTCCGTCTGCTCGCAGGCCGTCGAGCAAGCGCTCGCCGAAGGAGTCGCCGCCCACCATGCCGAGGAACGAGACCGACGCGCCCAGTCTCGCGGCAGCCACAGCCTGGTTCGCGCCCTTCCCGCCTGGGTAGTAGCACATCCTCTTCCCAGGGACGGTCTCACCGGGCCGCGGAATCCGAGTCACTTCCGTGACCACGTCCATGTTGGCGCTTCCCAGCACGACGATCACAGAGCGCCCTCCTTAGAGATCAGCCCCTCGGGTCGCGGGTTGCGGCACCGGAGTCCTTCTCCGGTCGCAAGCCGAGTGCCCCAGCGTAGGGTCCAAGCGACGAGTTCGTCGAACCCGATCTCCTCGAATCCGTCGACGTACGAGCGGAGCGCCCCACCGATCGGGTCGCTCCAGCGCGCCGGAATCGCCTCGAAGCCGAGCAGGCCGCCCATGATGGCCCCGACCTGCCCGGTCGTGCAATCGGTGTCGTAGCCGCATTGGAGCGTCGTGAGGATCGCGCGCTCGAAGTCCCCGTCCCCGAGAAGGAGTCCGACGACGACGCAGGCGATGTTGGGAATCGTGTGGATCCAGTGGTAGCGCAGGAGTTCCGGCCGCAGCTCCTCCATCGCACCCCGCCACTCGCCCTGCCGGCGGCAGACGTCCACGCTCTGTTCGACCATGCCGGCGAACGCGCCTTGACTCGGCACGAACCGAAGCGCCTCGCGGAGAAGATCCTCGGCCGGTCGCCCCGCGGCGGCCAGGCTGGCCAGCACGGCGGCGTAGATCGCGCCGTCCATCCCCTCGCGGAAGTGGGAGATCACGGCGTCGCGAAACGCGAGTTCCGCCGCGCGTTGGGGAGCCAGCGGCGCCAGGAGTCCGTGGATCGCGGTTCGCATCTGCCCGCCGACCCAGGCACCGCACGGATTGCGGGCCCAGCGGCTCTCCGGCGGCAAGATGCCGCTCTTGATGTTCTCGATGGCCGCCCATTCCGCGGTGTAGGCCAACGGAAGATGGGCGACCCACTCCAGCGCCAGGTCCGTGCTCGTGAAGGAGGGTCCGTACTCATCCAGCGCGTGGAGGACGAGGATCGGGTACGCCGTGTCGTCGTTCTCCACTTTCGGCGGGGTGAGGTACCCGGTGACGGGCGCGTGCCGCGCCGCGATTTCGTCGCTCGTCCACCCCTCAACGGGGTCGCCGAGGGCCGTCCCAATGCATTGACCGACCCACGCTCCGCGCACCCGGTCCGCAGTCTGTTCGGGCGACAGTGCCTTGGCTCCCCGCGTTACTGGGCCTTGAATGCGGGAGCAGTACTCGCCCCACGTCGCCGGTTCGCCCTGGCGAACCGAAGGAATGGCTGCGGCCACGATCGAGTTGATGCGCGCCAGCAGCATGGCGAGGCGACCCCACGACTGCCCGGCATACAGAGCCTCGGCCTCGCGCAGCAGGTCCGCCGCGACGCTCATGTCCACGCCGAGGTTCTCCATCGCGCCCACGGCGGCACGCGTCGGGTCGACCGTCACCCCGGACGCCGTCCTCGTTCTCCACATCGACCCGATGGCCTTGGCTCGACTCTCGTCCACGCTCCGCTCCCTCCCCCGCCTAGATCGCCGTCGCCAACCACTCGACCACGTCGAGGACCTCCAGCGCCGACTTCGTCCGCCGCTTCGCGTCGAGGAACGCGATCTGACAGGCAGGGCAGGCGGAGAGAAGGAGATCCGCGCCCGTGGCAACGGCCTCGGCCCACCGGGCGCTCTCGTTCTCCACCGCCATCGGCTCGTAGCCGAGGCGCACGAAGTCCCCGTTTCCGCAGCAGTAGGACGCAGCGCTTGTCCTCCGCATTTCCACGCGCCGCGCGCCCGGCACGGCGTCGATGACGCCGCGCGGCGCGGCGTAGATTCCAAGCCCGCGTCCTAAGTTGCACGGATCGTGGTAGGCAACGACCCTGGGTTGCCTCCGGAAGCGGAGGGTGCCGGCCGCCACGCGCTCGCCGAGAAGCTCCGTGACGTGCACGGCCCGGAACGGAAGCGGCCGCGCAAGCAAGTCGGGCGCTTGCTCGCGGAAGACCTGCAAGCAGCCAGGACAGGCGAACACGACCTCCGTCGCTCCGGACGCTTCGATCGCCGCAACGTTGCGCGCGGCGGCCTCTCGTGCCGCCGCGACGTCGCCGGCAGCAAGATCGGGATGGCCACAGCAGACCTCATCCTCCAGAAGCGCAAAGTCGATCCCAGCCGCCTCCAGAACTTCGTACGCACCCTTCGCGATGCCGCGGCGGACATAGCTCGGGGTGCACCCGACAAAGAACAGGGTTCCGGCCCTCTTCCCAACGCGAGCCGTCCCCGGCGCCCACTGCAGCCTCTTCACGCGCGCCTGCCCGTACGGGTTCCCGGTCTCGACCGTCGCGCGGCACGCGTCAGCGAGTCCCTGCGGCACGAGCCGGCGCTCGGCGAGATCGGACTTCATCGCGCGATAGATCTCGAGCAGGGAGAGGTACTTGAAGCACTGCTCCTCGCAGGCGCCGCACTCCGTGCATGCGTAGACGCGGCTCGCGACATCGGCATCGTAGTCTAGGGCGCCGTCCACGAGCGCGCGAGCGATCGCCATCTTCCCGCGCGCCCCGTAGGACTCCATGCCGCACGTGACGTAGGACGGACAGATCTTCTCCTGCCCTCCCACGGCGTGGTCGAAGCAGAAGCCGCACCGCAGGCAGCTGTAGATCTGATTCGTGTACTGAGCAAGCTTCATTGCCCCTCCTCGCCGACCAGGAGTCCGGGGTTCAGAATTCCGTTCGGATCGAGCGTCCGCTTGATCGAACGCAGGAGCTCGTACGCCGTCCCCAGCTTGGGCATGATGTGGGGCGAGATGCCCGCACCCAGCCCCCCGGGACTCATCCGCCCGTCGGTGAACATGCGCTCCGCGATCTCGCTTCGGAGCTGCATGCCGTAAGCCCACGCATCAGGACGGCGTTCGTCATAGAGCGTGTCGATCCAGAGGTAGGCGCCGTGACGTGAGAAGTAGGCGTCCACGCCCTTGACGCGGATCCCGTGCGCCTCGAACTCCGTCTCTCGCTCTGCCTTCATTGCGCGGAAGAGCGCGATCGCATCGGCCAGCCCGCGCGACGACACGAACCCGGCCACCTCGGGGCAGAAGAACGGCCGATCGCTGTAGTACGCGCTGGGCCCGCTGTTGCGCAGCCAAGAATACATGTGTTCCTGCCAGTAATGCCGGGTCCCTTCCGCCGGCCGCGGCCGCCCGCGGTGCGACTCGCAGATCGCCTCGGCTTCGCGAACCCGCGCTTCGGCCGCCACCGCGCGATCGCGCACGACCACGTGCAGGAAGCCGTCGCCCTCCTCGCCCGTCGGGTTCGGGCCGCCAAACAGCCCGACCACGAACGTCGCCGCCCCGCGGCCCTGGATGCCCGTCGCAGCTTCGATCGCGCGGTGGTAGTCATCGAACGCGTAGAAGCGGAAGAGTTCGCACTCGGGGACGCGCTGAATGCGGTAGACCACGCGCGTGATGATCCCGAGGATGCCGTACGACCCAATGAACAGCCCGGCCAGGTCAGCTCCGTTGGCGTTGCGCTCGATCGGCTCGGATGCCGGGTTTGCCCACGATCCCGTTCGCACGATCTCGCCGGTTGGGAGGACGACCTCGAGCGCGAGGACGTGGTCGCCGGTCATCCCGTACTCCGTCGCCCCGTGAGGCGTCGCGTTCACGGCCACGGTCCCGCCGATCGTGCAGGAGAACAACCCGCCGCCGCCCGGCACACCCAACTCCCAGCCCTCTCGGTGCAGGTCGGCGTCGACCCCGTGCCAGATTGCGCCGGCTTGCGCGACCACGAGGCGCGCTGCGGGATCGATCTGCTCGACGCGGTTCATGCGCGTCGTCTCCAGAAGGATCACGCCGTCCTTCACGCCGCTTCCGAGGAACGTCGTCGCCCGCCCGCGCGTGTAGAGAGGATGACCGTGATCGTTCGCCCAGCGAACGATCGCCGACACCTCCTCCGTCGTCGCCGGACGGACGATGACGCTCGGGATGCCTGCCTTATCCGGCCCGCAGTCCCGCGAGTAGCAGAGACGGTCCACGAGACGATCGGACACATGCTCGAAGCCGACGATGGCGCCCATCGCGGCAGTTACGCTCTCACGCATATCGTTCACCCACTCTCTTGGCCTCTTCGAGCACGGCCGACTCGTCGAGGGTCAGAATCTCCCGATCTCTCATCACGACGCGCCCATTGATGACGACACTTTCGACGTCGTCAGCGCGGGCGCAGTAGACGAGCGCGGGCACGATCTCGTCCGTCAGCCGAAAGAGGTGCGCCCCGCCGAGGCCGATGAGCGCGACGTCGGCCAGCCGCCCCTCGTCGATCGTGCCCGCATCGAGGCGGCACGCGAGCGCGCCGCCTTCTGTGGCAAACCGGAACACGTCGCGCGCACCGAGGACCGTCGGATCCTGAGCAGCCGCCTTCTGCAGCAGGGCGGCCGCGCGCATTTCCTCGAACGGGTCAAGAAGATCGTTCGACGCCGCCCCATCCGTCCCGAGGCCGATGCGCACCCCCGCGCGGCGCAACGCGACGACGGGAGCGACGCCACTCCCAAGCTTCATATTGCTCTTCGGGTTGTAGATGACGGCGACGTCTCGCCGCGCGGCGAGGTCGACCTCTTCCTTCGTTAGGTGCACGCAGTGGGCGGCCGTGATCGGTCTCGTGAGGAAGCCGACCGACTCGAGGTACGCGAGCGGCGTCCTGCCAGTTAGGCGGAGCGACTCCTCGACCTCCCATGCGGTCTCCGAAACGTGTGTTTGGATCCCAAGGTCGTGCGCGTCGGCCTGCTCGCGAATGAATCTGAGCAGCTCTTCGCTCGACGTGAACGGAGCCGAAGGTGCCAGGAACACCGTGACGAGCGGGCTTTCCTTCGGAACGCCGTGCCATGTTTCGATCAGGCGCAGGGCATCGTCCTTCGTCTCCTCGAGAGACAGCATGAGGTCCTGCGGCACCCACCGATCGACCAGTTCCATGGCCGCGACGCCACGGATTCCGATCTCGACCCACGTTGAGATCACGCCGTCCAGATCCATGTCCATGTCGACGAACGACGTGATCCCGCTGCGGATCATCTCGATCGCCCCGAGCGCGGACCACAACCGGCCGACCTCCGTCCGTCCGCGATGCCAGGCGTCGTCCAGCACGCGCCGCACGAACGGGAACGTCACCGTATCGCACCACTCGACGAGCGGGAGATCGTCGCGCCGGCCTTTGAGCATGGATTGGTACAAGTGCGTGTGCGCGTTCACGAACCCAGGCACCAGCGCGCGTCCTCGACCTTCAAGCACGGTCGCCCCCGCTCCGAGTTGGAGTGGATCGACCCGACCGATCCGCGCAATCCGCGTCCCCTCGATCAGGACGTCGACGTCGCGCTCGATGCGGTCTGCGTCCCGCACGAGATACGAAACCCCACGAACGAGAATCAAGGTCCTCTCCCTTCCCAGGCAAGCGCGCCCGTCGGGCAAACCGAGACGCAGAGGCCGCACCCGCGGCACGCCTCGCCGACCCCATCGGGGCTGCGCCGCGCTTCGTATGGACAGACACCGACGCACGTACCGCACCCCGTGCAGATCGATGCGTCCAGCTGCATCCGAGCGGGCCCTGACGCCTCCCCTCGGACAGCACCCACAGCATCGGCAGCCGACCCGAAGCCGAGCTCGTCCAAGCGGCGGGAAAGTTCCTGGAGGACTCGGCCGAAGATATCGAGGCCGTGCACGAGCGGTCCACTGCACATCCCCACCGCACTCGCGCCCGCGAGCAGCATCTCGACGGCCGCGTCGGCCGTTTCCACGCCGCCGGTCCCGATCACGGGGATCGCCACAGCCCTGTGCACGGTGGCGACTGCGTAGAGGGCCAGCGGCAGAATCGATGGACCGGATAACCATCCCGGCGAGGCACCCAGGAGCGGCCGGCGCGATCGCACATCGACCCGCAGCGCCGGGCCCGCCGAGTCGGCGACGGTGAGCGCGCTCGCACCCCGTTCGACGCATGCCCGCGCTGTTCGTTCGATGTTGCGGCCGCTCAGAGACAGCTTGGCAAACACCGGGACTCGGACCCGGCGGACCGCCGCCTCGACAAGCTGGGGAAGCGTGCCTTCATTGTAGGAAACCACTTCGAGCGCGTCCGCGCCCGCTTTCTCCAGCGAGGGGGCCAGCGCCTCTACGTCGGCAGGGGTGAGCCCGACGCTGGCGATCACCCGCGCGCCCGCACCCTTCGCAAGCGGGATCTCCGTGCCGATCCACTGGCCGGGCTCGAGGTCCGACCAGCGCTCTGCGTTGAGCACTCCGCCATCGAGGCAAACGAGGTGGGGAGACGGCTGTTTCGCTGCTCGGCGGCTGATCGTCTTCGTAACCACCGCGGCCGCGTCGGCTCGATGCGCGCGCGCAATGGCCTGTCCGTTCCACGAGAGCGGGCCGGACGCTAGGAGGAGCGGGTGCGCAAGTTCGAGCCCGCCGATGTCGACGCGGAGGTCAGCCACGGCGTCCTCCTTCCCAGAGCCGCACCGCTTCGCGGCGGGCGGCCGCGCGAGCTTCGTCCTCGTCCATCGTCTGAACGACGCCGTCTCTCAGCACGTCGCGCCCGGCCACGATCGACAGCCGCACGTCGCCCCGACCTCGGAACAACACCAGTTGGTCCAGTACGTTTTCGGGAATGATCGGCGTGTCGGCGGCAAGGCTGATGCCGATGACGTCAGCGGCTTGCCCGGGGGCAAGCCGGCCCGTCTCGGGCCGCCCCACAGCCGCGGCACCCCACGCGGTCGCCATCGCGACGACAACCCGGGCCGGCATGACCGTGGGATCGCGTAGCGCTCCCTTGTGAAGGAGAAACGCAGCGCGCATCACCTCGAACGGATCGTTGATGTAGCCGTCTGTTCCCAGCCCTGCATGGATCCCGCGTTCGATCATGTGCGGCACAGGCGCAATCCCGCCTCCGACCTCGCAATTGGAGAGCGGCATGTGGGCCACGCGAACGCGCTGCTCTGCCAACCGCGCGATCTCGTCGTCCGACAACGCGACGCCCTGCGACGCAAGGACTGTCTCGTCCCACATCCCCAGCCGGTCGTACCAGAAGACAGGGCGCAAGCCATAGCGGCGGAGACACTCCTCCGGTTCGTAGGAGCTCTCCGAGAGGTGCAGGTGCAGGCTGGACCCGGCCCGGGCCGCGCTCTCCTTCGCCGCCCGGACGAGGCTCTCCGAACACGTGAAGCTCGTGTGCAGACACTGCATACCGCGAACCGCGCCGTCGCTTCTCCGCGCTCGGGCGAATTGCTCGTTCTCGTCTAGAGCCCGGCGAGCCGCCGCTGCCCCGTGGCGCTCCGATGCCTCGAGGCACAGCACGGCGCGGAGCCCGGATCGCTCGACGACCTCGGCCTCGCGCTCGAGGATGCCGTTCTCGGAGAGCGGCGCCTCCAGCACATCGCAGAAAGTCGTGACCCCGCATCGGATCATCTCGACACATGCCAGAGCCATCGCAGCTTCGATCATCGGAGCGTCGAGGCAATCCTCGACCCTGGGCCACCAGTATTCCGCCAGGAAGCGGTCGAACCCCCGCGGAGGCACATCGCCGACCGGCATCCCGTGCGCGAGGACGCCGTACGCGTGCTGGTGCGCATTCACGAATCCCGGACAGAGAAGGAGGTTCCTTGCGTCCGTGATCGCCGCGTCTCCGGCGGCAGCAAGCAGAGCGTCATTGGGCCCAAGCGAGGCGACAAGGTCGTTCTCGATAGCCAGCCCCCAACCTTCTTCCAGCGCGGACTCCGCGCTCGCCAGGACCGCTCCACCGAGCACGACGCGTCTACCCATCAACATCCTCCCACAGGACCCGTCCGACGTCGTCGAGCCCCAGTCGGCTGAGCGTATCCTTCGTCGGCCACCCCGTCGCCTCATCCCAGCCTCGCAGGGCGTAGTACTCGTCGAGCATCTCCGGCGCGCGAGCGACCTCTCCTCGCGCGCCGCGGGCCGGAGAAGGCACCGCGGTCATCCGCTCCGGCAGGCGGTCGTCGCGCCGTCCCACGCCAAGGCGAGCGTTGTAGGCCCGCGCCAGGTTGACGATGCGCTCGCCGATCTCGCGCAACTCGTCCTGATCAAGCTCCAGGCCGGTGGCTCGACTCACCCCGGCAGCGATATCGGGCCAGTAGATCTCGGCCATCACGAAGGTCCCGCCCGATTTGCACACGCCCACCGAGTCCACGACCGCGCCGAAATCCTCGCCATCCTTGACCAGGAAAGGCTTGTGCTTCACGCTGTGCGGGTCCGCCATCTCAGGGAGGAAAGCGGAGCCGTAGCGGCGCAGCACCTCCGCGGGACTCCCCGTCTCGTCAATCGTCGGGAACGCCTTCAGGTGGTCGGCGCCACGATTCGACGTCACGTGAGCGAGTCCCATGGACTGCTGCGCCCGCCCGTCCTGGGCCGGGATCTCCATCCCCTTGACCTCCATGGCATAGGGCTGCGCCGCAGGACCGAGCGTCGCGGCGGCTCGCCGAACCCCGCCGGCCAGCACGTCGCCGATGCCCTGGCGCGCCGCGATGCGCTCGATGAGCCCGAGGAGGGTCGCCACGTCGCCCCAGGTTCCGTCGAGTCCGTCGAGATCGCCCCGCGTCAGGATCCCCCGCTGAACGAGTTCCATCACGAACCCAATGGCACGTCCGGTGGAGATCGTGTCCATTCCAAGGCGATCGCAGCGGTCGCCGGCGAAAAGGATCGCCTCCAGGTCCGCGTTCCCGAGGCCCGCGCCCAACGCATTGAGTGTCTCGTACTCGACGCTCGACGTCTCGAGGCCCGCGAAGCGACCCGCCTCGATCCGGTACACCTTGTCGCAGCGCACGGGGCATGCGTAACAGCCTGTGTCGCGGACGAAGTAGCGCTCGCGCAGGGTCTCGCCGCTGATCGCCTCCACCTCCGCGAACTCGCCGTCCTGGAAATTGCGCGTCGGGAAGCGGCCGATCTCGTTCACGACTCGCACGAGGCCGGGCGTGCCGAAGCGCGAGCAGGCCGGGAACATGACGTTGGCGCGAATGCGAGCGTGCATCTCCTTGGCCAAGGCGCCAAACGGCCCCGGATCCGCGATCGGGACCCGCCCGGTTCCTGACGCAGCGATCGCCTTCAGCCGCTTCGATCCCATCACCGCGCCGAGGCCGCAGCGCCCGAAGCTGCGATTCGGCGTCGCCTGGATCGAAGCGAAGCGCACTCCCTGCTCCCCCGCCGGTCCGATGCAGGCTACTTGAAGCGAGGGTTCGCGGAACCGGCCCCGCAGCGCCGCTTCCGTCTGGATCGTGTCGAGCCCCCAAACGTCGCCCGCGTCTTCGATCGTCGCCGCCCCGTCCACAATGCGAAGCAGCGCGGGGTGGTCCGCTGCGCCGCGCACGATCAGAGCGTCCACGCCGGCGAACTTGAGCCCCGGACCGAAAGTCCCGCCTGCGTTGGAGTCCCCGTAGATCCCCGTCAGCGGCGACCGCGCGATCGCCTCGGTGCGGCCCGAGCACGGCCACGCGGTCCCCGTCAAGGGGCCTGTCGCGACGATGAGGACAGCGTCGGGCGAGAGCGGGTCCACGGCTGGTCCCACCTCGTCCCACAACACTCTCGCGCCGAGCCCGCTCCCGCCGAGGTACGCGCGCGCAAGCCCCGGGTCCAGAGGCCGTATCTCGGTACGTCTTCGCGAGAGATCGACGTCGAGTACCCGCCCGACGTAGCCGCCACGGATGCGGGTCAAGGCAACCTCCTCCCCGGGAGACCGAGCCGTCGGAGCGTTGCCGCTGTCGGCAGCCCATCCTTTCCCCATCCGCGGAGTCGGTAGTACTCGGCCAGCATCTTCGGCAGCGAGTCGATCCGCCGTTCTTCTCGGGCGGCGCCGCGCTCCACAGGCAGAGGCTCCTCGGTGAACCTCGCCGGCAGAACGTCCGCGCTCGCGTCGATGCCGAACCGGGCGTTGAGCACCCGCTCGAGGTTCACGATGCGCTCTCCGACCTCGAGGAGCTCGTCTGCATCGAACGGAAGCCCCGCCGCCGTGAGGGCCTCGGCCAGGTGCGCGGGCTCGAGCGCGTAGACCTCCGCTGTCGTGAACTTGCAGACGCCAAGCGCGTCCGAGACCGCGCAGTAGTCCTCGCCGAGCCGCACGAGCGCCGGCTTGGTCGCCTCGTCGGCGGGGTCCAAAACCTGAGGGTACGCGTCGGGCAGGAGATTCCTCGCCGCTTGCTCGAGATTCGCAACGTCGATCGTCGGCAACGCGTACAGGTGATCGGCACCCCGATTTGACGTCGCGTGCCCGAGGCCGAACGCCTTCGCCACTCGCGGCTCCTGACCGGGGATCTCGAGTCCCTTGACGTGGAGAGCATAGGGGGCCGCCGCCGGGCCGAGCGCGGCTGCGGCGGCACGGACCCCGCCCGCGAGGAGCTCCCCGATTCCCTCTCGGCGCGCAAGCGACTCGATCAGCTCGACGATCGTGTCGCCTCGCCCCCAGGAGAGGTCATGCGATGCGGTCTTCAGAAGCCCCCGCTCGTGGCACTCCATCGCAAACGCAATCGTTGCGCCGACGGAGATCGAATCCAGGCCCAACTCGTTGCAGAGAGCGTTGGCGTGCAAGATCGCCTCGAGATCGCCGCACCAGCAGTTCGCACCGAGCGCGGCAAGGCTTTCGTACTCCGGCCCGGCGCTGCGAGAGCGGTGAGCGCCCGAGCGGACCTCCGAGATCCGGCCGCACCGGATGGGGCACCCGTGACAGCCCTTCGACTCGATGCGGTACGGCTCGAGTGCGTCGGCGTCGATGGCGTCGACGAATGGGACCTGGCCGCGGCGATGATTCCTCGCCGGCAGGTCCCCGCGGGCGTTCTTGATCCCGACGAGGAACGGCGTTCCCCAACGCGCCAACTCCTGCACGCCAGGCGTCGCAAGGATCCGTTCCGTCGCGGATCGAGATCGCGCCGTGAACTCGGACGGGAATCGCTTCCATCGACCTCCGGCGACCACGACGGCCTTCACGTTCTTCGACCCGAGCACCGCGCCCCCACCGCAGCGCGCCGCCGCCCGCCCGACGTCGACCATGACGGCCGCGAGCGCCACGCCGCGCTCGCCAGCGGGCCCAATGCAGGCCACGGCGGGCATCCCGCCGGCACGCAGAGCCTCCGTCGCCTCGGGCACGGTGGCTCCCCAAAGGTCACCCGCAGCTTCGATGCGTATGCCGGCCTCGTCCACTCTGAGCACACTCGGCTTCTCGGCCTTCCCTTCCAAGACGAGGGCGACGATCCCGTGCGCTGTCAGGCGAGGCCCGAGCGACCCTCCGGCGTTGGCGTATCCGTACAACCCCGTCAGCGGCGAGCGAAAAGCCATGTGGACGCGCGACGACGCCGGCCATGGGCTGCCGTTCAGGAGCCCCGCGGCGATGACAAACGGGCTCGCGGGGTCGAGCGGATCGTGTCGCCAGAACTGCCACTGATCGAGGAGAACTACCGCGGCGCCGCGTCCGCCGAAGTACGTCCGCCGCGACGCGTCGTCCCAGACTTCCTCGCGCACCTTTCCGCTGGTCAGGTCGATCGCGATCACGCGGCGCGGAAGGAAGTCACGGCCCACGATGCCCTCCTGCGGCTCGCCTGAGAGCGGACCCGAGGATGTCGTCGTCCACGGCTCCTGCCGCGGCGACCCGGCCCGTCATCCGATCCACCACCGTGATGCAGGCAACCTTGTTCAGATCCGCAAGGCCCGGGACGGCTTCGAACACGCCTCCCGCCTCGGCCAGGAGCTCCGAGAAGAGGCGGCCGTGAGCGGGGGAAGACTGGAAGACCAACGCTTCCGCCACCGCGGCGAGGTCCCAACTCGGCGGAGCCTCGACAGTCATCGTGACTCGCCCCGCGTAGTGGATCATGTCGTCTTGTGTCACTGCCGCAATGCCGGCGCCGCCGCAAGGAGCCACCGGGACGGCGCCGAGAAGGCTCGTTACGCAGCGCGGATCGAGCTCCAGCGACTGGTCGAGCGTGAACAGGACGCACTCGTTCAGCCGACCCGCAAGCTGGGTGACGCCGGCCAGGCTGTTCGCCGGGACGAGCACGAGCGTGAGATCCTCTGCCGGGAGCGAGGCTCGCCGTGCAATCGCTCTCAAGGTCGCGAGATCCGGAAGGCGTGTCGTTTCGACAACGGCTACCCCCCACGGGCAGACTCCTCTCACCGCCTTCCCGGCCCGGCGGTGTTGCCGGTCGATGGCCGCCCGTACCGGGCCGGAGACTCGAATCGCCGCGTCCACGTCGTCGAGGGCGAAGGAGACCTGCAGGCCGTGGATCGACAGGAACGGGCGCCGCGAGTCGCCGATCAGTTCAGGAAGCGGGAACTCGGCTACTTCCGTCATGCCCATCGTCGCCCGCATCATGCCCGCCTGAGAGAGCTCCGCGACGCGTCGCCCTGCTTCCCACGACCCTCGCGCGACAACCCCGCAGTCGATGAGGAGTGCGCCAGCCGGTCCTGGCCGCACCTCAGTCTCGAGGACCGGAGCGTCGTCGATCAGCGATCGGACGAGCGCAGAAGTCCGCGCTTCAGCCCACTTGAGCTCCTGGCGATTCCAGTCCGTCATGCGCTCCTTGACTCAACCACTCTCAACAGGAACAACGTCGCGCAGGGCGAGTTTGCGGCCGCCCCATGCGCCTCCAAAAGACGGGGCCGTAATCGCCACGATGCCCGCCGTGCGCGCGAACGCATTGATGGCCACACGAAGGCCGTTTCGCATCGCGTCGACGGACGTCGCGACGAGCGGGAACTCGATGACGCAGTCGGCACCCGAAGGGATCTTCGTCCGCACCTGATCCCGCAGCGAGGGGCAGAACGGCTCGTTGATCGTTACGCCCTGGCCTCGGTACCGGGTCCCGCCTACCTTCGCTCCGCTGATCCCTCCGATGGGGTAGTTGAATACGGCCACGCCCGCCGCCTCTCGCACGACGGACGCCGCCGCTTCCATCGCCCCCAACATGCAGGCTGCCTCATGCTGGCCAAACACCTCAAGAACTCCGTCAGTTCCGGCGACGACGTGGACGCGCCGCTCGATGTACTGGTCGCCCGTCATGATCGGGATACGGACGACCTCGCGCTCGCCGACGCGGTCGAGCGCCTCGTGGCCGTCGCCCCACCGCGACACGCGGGCGCCGAGATCGACGATCCATTGCACCGGCCCATCGGCGCCGCCGTCGAACAGCGAGCATGTCGGGAAGTGAGGAAAGATGAACAGGCGGTCGAGCAGCGCCTTCTTGAAGGACTCTAGGCCGACGGCCGTCGGAGCGTTGAGCTGAAACGCGACGCCGCTGCGCCCGTCCGGCGTCATCGACGCCCCGAGAAACGCGTCGATGCACCCCTGAATCGGCGCGGCGGTGATGATCCCGAACCCACACAGGTAGCTCGCCTGCGCCCGAGCGATGTCTTCCGTCGCCGCCGTGAGAATCAGGCGAGCCGTGTAGAGATCCGCGCACTCGCAGAACGTGTCCTCGATCGTAATCCCTCGGTATCTCATCCCTTCCCCTCTCCTCGAGACGTCCCTGCCGAGTCGTCTGCCCGCCGGATCGACACCACGGCGTCCCCGACCGTGCGCAGCGACACGGCGACCGCGGGCGTCACGACGCACCGCGGCGTTCCATCCACAACCAACGCGGCTCCGGCCAAGAAGCCGCCCATCTCGACGACATCCTCGGGGGCGAGACCAAGATGGAAGATGCGCAGAGGCTCGGCCTTCTCGAGATCGCCTCGCTCGAGCCGCGTGCGAATCATGAGCGAGCTCGTCGCCGCGACGACTCCGAGGCAGCCGACGTAGGGTCCCCAGCAGAGAAAGCCGCTCACTGCCTTTCCGCGACACGCCCCCGTGTCGTTGAGCGGCGAGGCGATGACCTGTCCGCCCTCGAGGTCCGCCCCCCGGAGCCGCCGCCGCCCGTTCTTGGCCACCCAAGTCTCAGGCCCACACGCCGAGACGGGATCGGCCACGCGATCCTCGCCGCGGAGCGCCGCCCCCGCATCCACATCCACGCGACGGCCATCGCGAGTGGCAAAGAACGTGTTCGCGACCGTCACGTCGTGAAACGCCAGCCCGGCACCCCGACCGTCCGCCCGAACGTCGAGAGCGTGGACACGGACCGCAACCCACGCCGAAGCGAGGAATACCCCAAGATCCGCCGCCGCGGTCGCAACAAGGGGCCCCACGTTGGACGAGCCGACGCCGACTCCGAGCAGGCGCACCTCCGAGCCCGTCGCCGAGAGGGTGGAACCGATCTCCCCGAGCGTCCCGTCCCCTCCTATGCCAATGACTGTGTCGATGCCGGCGTCGAGGAGCGCCCTGGTCAGACCGGTCGCCGAGCCTGCCGGCCCCTTGACCCTACGGCAGCGGATCCCGCATGCGTCCGCGGCCTCCGCCTCCGACGTGCCCGCACACACGACGACGTCCGAACCTCGCAGCTCGGGTAGGAGTTGTGCGAGGACAGCGCGGAGCGCGGTGGGTCCGGCCCCTGCACTTGGATTGGCGATCACGCCGATCCGCCCCAGGCCCTCGCAATCGATCACTTGATCGCCCCTCCCGTCAGCCCGGACACGAGGTAGCGCTGCCCAAGCAGGAACAACAGGAACACCGGGATCGTGACCAGGAGAGCGGCAGCCGACAGCGGCCCCCACTGCACTACGCCCCCCGAGCCAAGGAATCGGGCGAGATACACCGGCAGGGTCCAGGTCTCGTTCGTCCGCATGATGACGAGAGCGAAGAAGAACTCGTTCCAGGAGAGAAGAAGAGAGAACGTGGCAACGGCGAGGAGCCCGGGCACGGACAGCGGCAGGATGATCTTCACCAGGGCGCGCAACCGCGTACAGCCGTCGATTCGCGCCGCTTCTTCCAGATCGATGGGAATCTTGTCGAAGTAGCCTTTGAGAAGCCAGATGCTGAATGGCAGAGCAAAACTCGTGTGCATGATGATGAGCCCCGGCAGCCGATCGATCAGTCCGTATGCGTTTAGCACCGTGAACAGTCCCAGCACCATGATGATTCCGGGGAATGCCTGCGTCGCCAGAAGCCACATCGAGAAGATCGTTCTCCCGCGGAATCTGAATCGCGACAGGGCGTAGCCGGCCGGGGCGGTGACGAGGATCGCCAGAAAGACCGTGGAGAACGCGACGATGGCTGAGTTGCGGAGATTGGTGAGGAACGTCGTCCCTTCGAC
Source organism: uncultured Thermotogae bacterium (assembly GCA_964447445.1). GTDB lineage: Bacteria > Bipolaricaulota > Bipolaricaulia > UBA7950 > UBA9294 > CAIOGO01. The sequence continues at coordinate 2,057 of CAYUSW010000034.1, read as the reverse complement.
CACAAGCCGGAAGTTGGCCCACGTCGCGGGTCGGGGCGGCCCCATCGGCGAGGCGAAGATCTGCTGCTCCGTCTTCAGCGAGTTGAACACGAGGAGCAAGACCGGAAACGCGAGGAAGAGAAGCATGATGATGACGACGATGTGCAAGAGGATCTGCTGGGTTCTGCGCATCTTCATCGCAACACCTCGCGGATATAGAGCACGACAACGCTCAGCAGGATGAGAAGAATGACGATGCCAATCGCCGCGCTGTAGCCTGCCTGGTAGTACATGTTCTGATACGCGTAGAGAGGCAGGGTCATCGACGCGCTGCCGGGCCCGCCCTTGGTCAGAACGTAGACAATGTCGAACGAGTTGAACGTCCAGATCGTCTCCAGAGTGAGAACGATGAGGATGACCTTTTTGACACTCGGGATGACGATGCGCAGTTGGGTCTGAAGGTAGTTCGCCCCGTCGATGGCCGCCGCCTCGAGGATGTCGCCCTCCAGAGACTGGAGGCCGGCGAGGATCATGATCGTCACGAAGGGAATCCCCATCCAGATGTTGGCGATGATGCACGTCCACAGGGCCAGGTGCGTGTCGGTCACCCACGCCGGAGGATGGGCGACACCCAGCGCCATGAGCACCCTGTTGAGGGGTCCGTCCGAGAGGAAAATGTAGCGCCAGATCAGGGACACGACGACGCCGGGAAGTGCCCAGGGAATCAGCGTAGCTGCTCGAAAGAATCGACGGAAGCGCAGGTACCGGGAATTGAGCATCGTGGCCAGGATGTACGAAATGAAGAACATCGCTGCGACGCTCACGACGGTCCAGACGAGACTGTTGAGCAGTGCGCGAACGAAGACAGGGTCGCGAAACAGAACAGCGAGGTTCTCGGCGCCGGAGTACACGGTCTTCCGCGTCAGCGCGCGGTACGAGTAGACAACACGCGAGATTCCCTGGATCAGCGGGTACAGGCTGACGAAACAGAGAACGATGAGAGAGGGCAGGACGAAGGGCAACGCTCGCTTCTCTTCGAGGAAGGATCGCGGCGCCTTCGTTTCTCTACGTGTCGTCATCGAATCGGATCACCGTCTTCAGACCATCGAGCCGCTCCGCCTCCGCGAACGCTCGTGCCGCCTCCGCAAGCGGCATCGAGGTCGTGACCATCCCGTCGAGCGTGTGCGGATGCTGCTCGATCCAGCGGACGGCGTCCCGAAAGTGGCGAAGCTGGAACCCGAAACTGCCCGCGACCGTCACCTCGCGGTAGTGAATCGCAAACGCGTCCAGGGACAGCCGATCGCCCTTCGGCAGGCCGCCGAACAGAAGCGCGGTCCCTCCCGCCGCCGTCCATCCCACGGACTCCTCAGCGACGGCGCGATCGCCCACCGCGATCAAGACGCGGTCCGCTTCCGGCGCGCCGAACGCGGCGATCAATGCGTCGGCCATCGGGGTCTCCGCCGGGTTGGCGACAGAGAGCCCAAGCCGCCGCAAGTGCTCTCTCCGGGCGGACCTCACCTCGCTGACGAGAACCCGAGAGGACAGGGTCCGCGCCACGAGCGCGAGCAGCACGCCCATCGGCCCGCCGCCGACCACGAGAATCCTGTCGCTGTGACGAACCCCGGCCCGCTCGATCCCGTTCAGGGCGCACGCCACGGGCTCAGCGAACGTCGCTGTGTTATCAGAGACCCCCGCGGGGACGAGGAATGTGCCCTGGGCAGCGATCTCGCGAGGCAGGATGAGGTACTCCTGAAGCGCTCCCGCGATGAACGACTTGTGTTCGCACAGCTCGCCGGCGCCGCTCAGGCAGGTCGGGCAGCCGCCGCACTCCACGTACGGCGCGCAGACCACGCGGCCGCCCTCGGCGAGACCGCGGACTTCCCTCCCGACGGCATCCACAATGCCGACCACCTCGTGGCCCAGCACGCACGGCGGCGGGAAGTAGGGGTGCCCGCGGCGGAATGCCTTCACGTCCGTTCCGCACAATCCCACGGCGCTCACGCGAATCCGCGCTTCGCTCGCCCCAGGCACCGGGAGCGGCGCTGAACGCACCTCAACGCGACCGAGTTCCACGAGTT
>CAYUSW010000033.1:0-7695 GCA_964447445.1 uncultured Thermotogae bacterium | reverse complement strand
ATCTATGGGATCCGTGGCGCGGTCATTGCTGGGGGCGCCCTCTATCGCGGCGTGGCGCTCGCATGTGGGCTCGAGCCGATCGATGTTCCCGGGGCGACGGGAGGCCTTGACACGGACTTGCGCGCCAAGGCCGAGGCGACGCTCGCAGCGCTCGCGACCTACGACCTTGTGTTCGTGCACATCAAGGGCGCAGACAACGCGGCGCACGATCACGACGCCGCCGGCAAGAGGTCATTCATCGAGCGGATCGACGCCGAGTTCTTCGGCATCCTTGCCTCGCGCCTCGATTGGAGCGCCACGCACCTCGCGTTCACAGGCGATCACACGACGGCCGTCGACTACGGCGACCACACGGCGGACCCCGTCCCCGTGCTGTTCGTCGGCCCCAACGTACGTCGCGATGACGTTGCGACGTTCGACGAGCGAGCCGCAGCGCGTGGTGGCCTTCTTCGATGGAGTGGGCAGGTCCTGCCGATGCTCATGAGCCTCGCCGACAAGTGCCCGAAGTACGGATCGTAGGAGGCGCCCTCCACGTCTCTGTGGACGAGGTACCTCGGCCCGATTGCCCTCGCACGACGTGAAGAGAGACGAGCCTCCGGGTAGCATCTGCCTCTGCAGGTTCTGTCGCGCCATGAGTCTGCCGCACTCGGCTGCGGGAGAGGCCTTGGCGCATGTGAGGTCGACGCCTGTGGGCGCGTACGAGGCTGGAGGCGGATTGTGGAAACGGTGCGATTGAAGATCGACGGGCGAAGCTGCCAGGCGAGCCTTGGGAAGACGATCCTCGACGTCGCAGAGGAGAATGGGATCGAGATCCCGTCGCTGTGCCACCTCAAGGGATTGACCGACGTAGGGGTGTGTCGGGTGTGCATCGTCGACGTGTACGGCCAGCTGGTGCCCGCGTGCACGACGGTCGTCGCCGATGGAATGGAGATACAGACCAGCACAGACACGGTCCTGGCCTACCGCCGCTCGATCGTCGAGCTCTTGTTCGCAGAGGGGAGCCATGTCTGCGCATTCTGCGTTTCGAACGGGGACTGCGAGCTGCAGGATCTCGCGTGCGACGTGGGCATGGACTCCGTGCGCGTTCCGTACGTGTTCCCGCGTAACCGAGTGGATGCAAGCCACCCGCGCTTTCTCATCGATAGGGATCGTTGTGTCCTCTGCGGCCGCTGCGTCCGCGCCTGTGCCGAGGTCGAAGGCGCGCACACGTGGGATTTCGCCGAGCGCGGAAGCGCCGTGCGAGTCATCGCAGACCTCGACGTCGACTGGGGCAAGGCAGAGACGTGCACGGGATGCGGGAAATGCGTCGAGGTGTGCCCGACAGGAGCCATCGCTCGCAAGGGAGCCAGCAACGCGGAGATGAGGAAGAAGCCCGAAGTCGTCGCCGGACTCGTCGAGAGGAGAGGTCATGGCTAAGGTGCGCGTCGCCACCATGTGGTTCAGCGGCTGTGCAGGCTGCCACATGTCGCTCCTCGATGTCGACGAGGCCCTCATCGACCTCGCCGGCCGCATCGACCTTCGAAACAGCCCGCTCACCGACCTCAAGGTGTTCCCCGAGGACGGCGTGGACGTGACGCTGATCGAAGGCGCGGTCGCCAATGAGGAGCACCTTCACCTGGCGCGCACGGCGCGCGCCAAATCCAAGATCGTGATCGCCCTCGGCGATTGCGCGGTCACCGGAAACGTTCCGGCGTTGCGCAACGGGCTCGACACAGATCGCATGATCGAGAGGATCTACGGCAAGTCAGCCACGTCGAACGGTGCGCTTCCCTACGAGGCGGTCCCGCGATTGCTGCCGCGGGTCTCGCCGCTCGCCGAGGTCATTCGGGTGGACTACTTCTTGCACGGCTGCCCACCGCCGGCCGGACTGATCGCCAAAGCGGTCCTCGCGCTGGTCGATGGGAAGGCCCCGGAGTTGGTCGGCGCGGACCTGAGGTTCGGATAAGTCGGAGGGATGGAGAGATGGAAAGGCAGATCCACATCGAACCGGTCACGCGCATCGAGGGCCATGGCAAGATCACGGTGTTCCTCGACGACAGGGGCGACGTGCGCGACGCGCAGTTCCACGTGACCGAGCTTCGGGGCTTCGAGCAGTTCTGCGTCGGGCGGACGTTGTGGGAGATGCCTGGGCTGACCGCACGCATCTGCGGTATTTGCCCGGTGAGCCACATCCTCGCGTCGGCGAAAGCGTGCGACGCGATCCTCGCCGTTCAGATCCCGCCCACGGCCACACTCCTGCGCCGACTGATGAACGCAGCGCAGTTGGTGCAGTCGCACGCGCTCAGCTTCTTCTATCTATCGGCGCCGGACTTCTTGCTCGGGTGGGATTCGGACCCAGCAACCCGCAATGTCGTCGGGCTCGTCGGCGCCAAGCCCGAGCTTGCCAGAAAGGGCATCCGGCTGCGCTCGTTCGGTCAGGAGATCATCGATCGACTCGGGGGAAAGCGGATCCATCCTGCGTGGGCGGTCCCCGGCGGAGTGAATCAGGCACTGTCGGCCGAGAATCGAGCCTGGACGCTCGAGCAGCTGCCCGAAGCTCTCGCGACGATTGAGGAGACGCTCTGCCTGTTCAAGGAAGCGTTCGGAGACGCGGAGAACCGCAATGTGCTGAGCGAATTCCCCAGCATGTACATGGGGCTCGTCCGCTCGGACGGCGCATGGGAGCACTACTCCGGCGTCCTGCGCATCGTCGACGCGCGGGGCGAGGTCGTCGTCCGAGGACACGAGCCGTCCCGGTACTTCGAGATCATCCAAGAGGCCTCGGAGCCGTGGTCGTACCTCAAGTTCCCGTACTATGAGCCGAAGGGCTACCCGAACGGCATGTACCGCGTCGGGCCGCTGGGTCGCCTGAACGCGTGCGATTACATCGCGACGCCTCTCGCCCAGGCGGAGCTCGAGGAGTTCCGCGAGCGATCGGGGGGCCGGTCGGGACGCGTCTTCGACTACCACTACACTCGGCTCATCGAGATCCTCGCAGCACTTGAGGAGATCGGCCAACTCCTGGCCGACGATCGGATCACGTCGCCCGACATTCGCGCCGAGGCCGGAGTCAACGCGGGGGAGGGAGTCGGAGTCCACGAGGCGCCGCGCGGCACGCTGATTCACCACTACTGGGTCGACAGGAACGGCGTGATCGAGAAGATCAACCTCATCGTGTCCACGGGCCATAACAATCTCGCGATGAACCGCGCAGTCACGAACATCGCTAAGGCGTACATCAAGAAGGGCAAGGCAAGCGAAGGAGTCCTCAACCGCATCGAGGGCGGAATCCGTGCCTACGACCCGTGCCTGTCCTGCTCGGTCCACGCGGTCGGGCGCATGCCGCTCCGAGTAGAGATCGTCGGCGCCGACGGCGACGTGCTCGAGACGTTGACGCGCGACTAGGGAATGGGGGAAGTGATGGACCTTGTGGTGGGGATCGGCAATACCCTTCGGGCGGACGACGGAGTCGGGGTCCGCGTCGTCGAGTCGCTCTCTCCCCAACAAGACGCAGAGACGCTGACCGTGCATCAGCTCACGCCGGAGCTGGCGGAGCCTCTGTCAAGGGCGAACCGTGTTCTGTTCATCGACGCGGATGCAGCCAACGACGCGGTCAGGCTGGCGCCGCTCCGTCCGTCCAAAGCGGGGGCGCAGCTCGGGCACGCGCTTTCGCCCGAACAGCTCCTCGGCTGGACAGCGTTCGAACGAGGCGCTTGCCCAAGGGCGTGGCTCCTGTCCGTTCCGGCGCGGTCGTTTCACTTCGGCGAGAAGCTCAGTCCCGAGACTGAGAGCGCGCTGCCGCTCGCGCGCGAGGCGGCGCTGGCTTGGCTCGCCCAGCGCGCTCTAGGTGAGCTGGACGAGGAGGATAAGTGAAGAAGCTCTTGGAGAAGCATCCCCGTTCGATGGAGTCGCTGCTCGATATTCTGCACGAGCTGCAGGATGCCGACTCGCAGCACCACCTCTCGGACGACGCACTTCGGGCCGTCGCGGAGTACTTGAACGCCCCGCTGTCCGATGTTGTGAGCACGGCGACCTTCTACAGCATGTACAGCCGCCGACCTCGCGGGCGACATGTTCTGAGGGTCTGCGAATCGGCGCCGTGCTACCTCCTGGGCTCGGAGAGCCTGCTCCGAGTCCTCTCCGGCCACCTGGGCATCCAGCCAGGCGAGACGACGTCCGATGGCGCGTTTACGCTCGAGACGACGAGCTGCCTTGGAGCCTGCGCCGAAGCGCCAGCCTTGATGCTCGACGAACGAATCCATCACAGCGTGACGAAGGAGAAGGCGCTCGACTTGATCGCCGAGACGAGGAGGCGCGATGCAGCGAAGTCGTGATGCCGTCGAGCGCGAGACGCGGGTCGTTCTCGAGAACTGCGGCCGCATCGATCCGGAAAGCCTGGAGCAGGCCGTGAGTGCGGGCGCGTATCAGGCCATCGAAGCCGTGCTCAAGGATGGCACGACGCCCGCCGAGGTGACGTCCAAGGTAAAGGAGTCAGGCCTGCGCGGCCGCGGAGGCGCGGGTTTCCCTACGGGGCTCAAGTGGTCGTTCACCGCTCCAGGAACGACCAAGTACATCGTCTGCAATGCGGACGAGGGGGAGCCGGGGACGTTCAAGGATCGGCTGATCCTCGAAGGCGATCCGCACCGGGTTCTCGAGGGCATGATGATCGCCGGATACGCGGTCGGAGCATCGAAGGGGTACGTGTACATCCGCGGCGAGTACGAGCAGTCTATTGTCTGCATCCGCAAGGCCATCGCCGATGCCCGCGCCGCAGGGTATCTGGGCTGCCGCGTCCTTGGCTCAGAATTCTCGTTTGACATCGAGCTAAGGAAAGGCGCCGGCGCGTACGTATGCGGCGACGAGACCGCGCTTCTCGAATCGATGGAGGGGAAGCGCGGCTATCCGCGGCTCAAGCCGCCGTATCCCGGAACCGTGGGGTTCTGGGACAAGCCCACGGTCGTGAACAACGTCGAGACGCTCGCCAACGTGCCGCTCATTCTCCTGCGCGGCGCGAAGTGGTTCCGCGGCCTCGGCAGCGAGAAGAGCCCCGGAACCAAGATCTTCCTCCTGATCGGCGCCGTCGCTCAGCCCAAGGCAGTCGAAGTCCCGATGGGCACGACACTGAGGACGCTCCTTGAGCACTTCGCGGGCGGGGTCCGGAACGGCAAGCGGTTCAAGGCTGCCCTGCTTGGCGGAGCCGCAGGAACGATCGTTGCAGCCGATGCCCTCGACATGGCGCTTGACTTCGACGCTCCAAAGGCGTACGGCGCGGTCCTTGGTTCGGGCTCCGTCCTTGTCCTCGATGAGAGCGCGTCCATCGTCGATCTCCTCGACAACCTCCTCCACTTCTTCCATCACGAGTCGTGCGGCCAGTGCACGCCGTGCCGCAGTGGGACAACCGCTCTCGTGGCACTTTCGGAGAGGATCCAATCGGGCTGCGGTACTGCGGATGATCTCGATCAACTCGTGAATCTGGCGACAACGATGCAGGCCACGTCGCTGTGCCCGCTCGGGCAATCTCCCATTCTCCCGGTGAAGACCGCGATCGACACGTTCCGCAAGGAGTTCGAGGCTCGCTTGGCCAAACCCTGTAGCGCAGGAATGTAGGAGCGCTCGCGCAGCAAGCCGACGACGGGACTGACTCTATCCTCCGCCGGCCCCTCTTGTCTCCGCGACGGCGCTGTCTCTTGCAGCGCCGTCGGCATCTGAGTACAAAGGGACGCAAGGGATGCAGGGAGGGTCGATGGCACGTCGCGTACACATGGAGCCTTCGCGGACGCTGACCGAGTTCCGACTCTTGCCGGGCCTCACGACGAGAGAGACTTCCATCGATGCCGTCACGCTCGCGAGTCCCCTCGTGCTCCGTCCAGACGGAAGCGCCATCGCGCTCAAGACACCCGTCCTCGCCGCGGCGATGCAGTCCGTTTCCGGCTCGCGCATGGGCATCGAGCTGGCGAGGCTGGGGGGAGTGGCGGTCGTCTACTGCTCGCAGTCGGTCGAGGATGAAGCGGGCATGGTGGCGAAGATCAAGGCCCACAAGGCCGGCTTCGTCGAACCGCGGACGGTCCGACCGGAGGCCCCGTTGCGCGAGGTCGAGGCACTGCGCCGACGGGAGGGGTTCTCGACGTTCCCCGTCGTCGACGAGGGCGGCCGCCTTCTCGGCCTCATCACCCGTCGTGACTACGACGCTCGCATCCACGCCAACGTCCCCGCCAGGGAGCGGATGGTCCCTCGCTCGCAACTCAACGTCGGAGTCGGAATCACCGACCTCGAGAAGGCCAACGCCCTCCTCGTCGAGGGCCATCGCTCGGTCCTCCCGATCGTCGATTCCGAGGACCGGCTCTTGTCGCTCGTCTTCCGCAAGGACATCGAGGATCACCTGGACAATCCGGATCAGGTCGTCGACGAGAAGAAGCGCCTCCTCGCCGTCGCAGCAATCAACACCCACGACTACCACGAGCGAGTCCCGGCGCTCGTCGAGGCGGGAGTTGACGTCCTGGTCGTGGACTCCTCGGACGGGCACACGATCTTCCAGCGCGAGACGATCGAGTGGGTTCGCAGGCGTGCCCCCGCCCTCCCCATCGTCGGCGGGAACGTCATCACCGGCGAGGGGTTCGACTATCTCGTGGAATCCGGAGCCGGCGCGGTAAAGGTCGGGATGGGCGGCGGCTCGATCTGTATCACTCAGGAGCAGAAGGGCACCGGCCGCGGGCTCGCCACGGCTGTCCTGAAGGTCGCTGAGGCCCGCGATCGCTATCACGCAAAGACGGGAATCCACGTGCCCGTCATTGCCGACGGCGGCATTGTCAACTCCAAGGACGTCGTGATCGCCCTCGCGCTTGGAGCGGACATCGTGATGATGGGCCGCTTCTTCGCGCGATTGGAGGAGTCGCCGACGGAGACCGTGCGGATCAACGACCGCGTGATGAAACCGTACTGGGGCGAAGGCTCAGCCCGCGCGCGCGAATGGAGTCCCGCCCGCTACCGGCAGGCGGCGTTCGTCGAGGGCGTCGAGGGCTTCGTGGAGTACGCCGGGAAACTGCGCGACAACCTGCCGCTTCTCGTGACGAAAGTGAAGTCGGCGCTGTCGTCGTGCGGCTGCCGCACGATCGCCGAACTCCACGCGAACGCTGAGCTTGAACTTGTCTCGGCCCTCGCGATCCGCGAGGGCAAGGTGCACGACATTCTGCAGCTCGGCGGCGAGGTCGACTCGCTCTCGAGCTGGAGTTCCTAGGAGGCGCGATGCACGAGATCTCGCCGCTCGACGGACGGTACGCCGGGACGGTAGGGCACCTGGGAGACATCTTTTCCGAGCACGCTCTGATGCAGGCCCGTTGCGAGGTCGAACTTGCCTATCTCCTCGCGCTCGACGAGACGAAGCTCCTGCCGCGCCTGTCGAAGGCCGAGCGTTCCCGCGTGCAAGGTGCGATGGGAACGCTCACGGACGAGGAGTTCGCGCGGATCAAGGCGATCGAGCAGACGACGCAACACGACGTCAAGGCCTGCGAGCTCTTCCTGCGCGAGAAGCTCGGCCTCGAGCACCCGAACCTGATTCACTTCGGCCTCACGTCCGAGGATGTGACGAACCTCGCCTACGGCCTCCTCCTCTCCCGCTACCGCGACCGAGAGCAGCTGCCGCAGCTCCGGCGCCTCGTTGCCGCGCTGGCAGAGCGAGCCGAGCGCTGGGCCGCGACACCGTTCCCGGCGCGCACGCAC
>CAYUSW010000032.1:0-2604 GCA_964447445.1 uncultured Thermotogae bacterium | reverse complement strand
GAGTCGAGCCGCTCACTTGGATTGCTCCGTGGAGCGAACTAGAATCAGAAGGGTGAGAAAAACGGAGAACTCAGTACCACATATCGCGACGTAGGAGGGGAGATGGAGGACCGCGTCACACTCGGATCTGTTGTCCATCGCATCGCGGAGGTGCGTGGCGTTCGCGTCATGCTCGATGAGGATCTTGCGCGGATGCTCGGAGTGGGTACGGCCGTCCTCAATCAGGCTGTGCATAGGAACGCAAAGCGATTCCCCGAGGAGTTCGTGTTTCGGCTGTCGGCTGCAGAGCTCAGCAACTTGAGATCACAGTCTGTGATCTCAAGTTGGGGAGGCCGCCGGTATCCCCCGCTTGCGTTCACAGAGCACGGCGTCCTGATGGCTGCGACGGTTCTGCGGTCTGAGCAGGCGATCGAGATGAGCGTGTTCATCGTTCGCGCCTTCGTCCGCCTGCGCAGCATCTATGCCTCGCACATCGAACTCACCCGGCGGCTCGACGAACTCGACGTGAAGGTCAGCAAGCAGGACGCCGAGCTCCGTGCGATCGTGCAGGCGATTCGGCAGTTGGCTCTTCCGCCGGTTCCGCGACGTCATCTCATCGGGTTCACGTCTGCAGACAGCCGGTCGACGGGCGTCGTGCCCTGACTCCGCGCTGACGGCCGGCCCTCCTGGCGAGCCACCTCTGCGGACTACCGGCCGTCCTCCGGGCGGTCGACGATCCTGAATACGTAGAGCTCGCCGCCTTGGTCCGCGACGTCGGGCACCACCAGTCGAGGCCCCTCCGCGAGGACCACGGTGTCCCCATCGGCAGCCACCGCAGCGCACGTCCTGCCCAGCTGTGACACGAACGCGAGCGATGGTGCTGCTGCCCCGCCGCCGTGAGGCTGTAGCGTCGCAGCTTGCTGCGACGTCTTGCTGTGCGACGTTTCCCTGTGCGACGTTCCTCGTGCGACGTCTCCCTGGTACGTCCTGAGGTCGGAGATCGTCGGAAGCGCCTCCCGGCAGCGCCAAGCCGGGAGGCAAGCTCCGACGCTGCAGAGGTGCGCGGTTTGGCAAAGAGGGCCGTGTCGGTGATCCTTTCAACGATATGTCACAGCGAATTCGACGCGAGTCAGCCGATCGCCGCCGGCAGTGGTCTCACGTGGCGGCTCTGACCCTTCTTTCAGTCCTGGTCGCGCTCTCACTCTCGGGCTGCTTCCTCGTCCCGAACGTCCTCCCGATCGCCGATGCGGAGGTCGATCGGATCGAGGGAGTCATGCCGCTTGTCGTTCACTTCGACGGAACGGGTTCGTTTGACCCCGATGGCGTAGTCCGGCGGTACGAGTGGGACTTCGGCGATGGAGACGAGCTTGTGGGTGCGCAGGTCCTGCACACCTACTCGCGAGCCGGAACGTTCGAGGCGACTCTGACCGTCGTGGACCAACGCGGAGGCCGCGCCACGGCATCGATCGAAATCCACGTGCGGGCATCGAACGCCCTTCCTGTCGCAGCCTTCTCCGTCTCCCCCTCTCCCGCCTATCCTCGGCAGGCGGTGCGATTCGACGCCGACGCCTCCTACGACCCCGACGGAGAGATCCAGTCGTACGCGTGGGATTTCGGCGACGGCTCGACGGCGACCGGTGCGGAAGCCACTCACTCCTACGGCGTCCAGGGGACGTACACGATCGAGCTGGCGCTTCTCGACAACGACGGCGGCGAGCGGACGGCTACCGCCTCGCTCCAGATCACGACATCGATCGACATCTCGGGGACCGTGTCGCGACACTACGAGTGGACCTACGATGCAACAGAGCAGAGCTGCGATCTCAAGATCCCGCGGGACTTGTACAACTACTACAAGTCGCAGCCTCGAATCGCGTTCTTCCAAAGAGACTACGATGAGTATGTCCTCGATCCGCTCGATGACGACTACCTGGAAACCGTCACGCAGGAGATCCTCGGCACGTCCGCGGGCGACCGCCACGCGGCGCTCGAGAACGCCCTCTTCTTTGTGCAGAACTGCGTCGAGTACGTCAACGACCCTCGTTGGTACGAGTACCCGCGCTATCCGATCGAAGTGCTTGTCGACGAGATCGGCGACTGCGAGGACACGGCCATTCTCTACACGAGCCTCGTCCGTACCCTCGGCTACGGAGCTCTGATGGTCTCCGTCGATACGAGCGGCGATGGAAACGCTGACCACATGGTCGCCTGGGTTCCCGTCGAGCAGACGTTCGTCGACCAGCACCCGGACCGCAGCTTCTGGCAGTATCAGGGCAAGACCTACGCCTTCGCCGAGACGGCCGTCGAAGGCGGCTACCTCGCCCTCGGCGTTGACCCTTGGGGGCTCACGGCTGCCGACATCGATACCGTCTATGACGTCTCATCTGTCGACAGGGAGCCGACGGCTCTGCAGGTTGGGCCACGCCAATAGGAGGCGGCAGCCACAAGTTCGGCACCGATCAGCTTGCCGAACTCCCTAGCTGCTGACCACGTCCCGCGTGTCAACAGCCGATGACGCAGACACCGTGTACGGCGCTTCCAGCTTCGGCCCGACGCCGAAAGCCGTCCGCATCATCCCGCAGCGGTTGGCCCGCAACCCTGCGACGCGGACATCAGACGGTCACG
>CAYUSW010000031.1:0-42914 GCA_964447445.1 uncultured Thermotogae bacterium | reverse complement strand
GAGTGCATGGGGAAGCCGCCCGCTTTCGTCGAGGTGAAGATCGTCGATGAGGCGGGCCAGGAGACCCAAGCGGACGAGTACGGCGAGATCATCATCCGACGCGAGCCGACAGGCGCGGCGGGCTACTGGAATCGTCCCGAGGACGAAGCGAAGAAGTTCCGCGGGGACTGGATCTACACCGGCGATCTCGGGAAGCGCGACGCGGAAGGATTCTTCTACGTTGTTGGACGCACCGACGACATGATTATCAGCGGCGGCGAGAACATCTATCCCTCGGAGGTCGAAAAGGTCATCTTCGGTCACGAGAAGGTTGCCGACGTCGTGGTCGTGCGCGGCCGGCACCCTCAGTGGGGCCAGACGCCCAAGGCGATCATCGTCCCGAAGCCCGGTCGGACCCTCACGGAGGAGGAGATCGTCGAGTACGTAGGCAAGAGCCTGGCCTCCTACAAGAAGCCACGCAAGATCGTCATCGTTGACAGCGTCCCGCGTTCGGAAACGGGGAAGATCGACCGAAAGGCGATCCGGAAGATGTACGAGGAGGTCTAGCCCCTCGTTCGGACAGACGAACGGCTCCGCGGGCTCGGCACTCCTTGTTTCGAGTCGCCGAGCCCGCGGACCGTTCCCGCATCGGAACGAGACGATCAGCCGTTCAGCGCCGCTTGCGCCGCAGCCAGGCGCGCCACAGGAACGCGATACGGGCTACAGCTCACGTAGTTGAGCCCCGCCCTGTGGCAGAAGTGGATCGACGCCGGATCTCCGCCGTGCTCGCCGCAAATGCCGAGCTTGATCGTCGGCCGCGTCTTCTTGCCCAGCTCGCACGCCATGGCAATGAGTTTGCCCACTCCGCCCTGATCGAGCGTCTGGAACGGGTCCTTCTCGTAGATGCCCTTGGCCACGTACTCCTTGAGGAAGCGTCCGGAATCGTCGCGCGAGAAGCCGCACCCCATCTGCGTCAAGTCGTTCGTCCCGAAGCTAAAGAACTCGGCCTCGGAGGCGATCTCGTCCGCTGTCACCGCGGCTCGCGGCACTTCGATCATCGTTCCGATCAGGTACGGGATCTCTGTCTTCGAGAGCTTGTTCCTCTTCAGGACGTCTTCGGCGACCTTCTCGGCGATGTCGCGCTGGAGCTTTAGCTCCCTGACGTGCCCGACGAGCGGAATCATGATCTCCGGATGGACCTTGACACCCGATTTGTACACCGCGCACGCCGCTTCCATGATCGCCTGAACCTGCGTTTCCGAGATCTCGGGGAACGTGATCCCCAGGCGACAGCCGCGGTGCCCGAGCATCGGGTTGAACTCATGCAGCGACTCGACCTTGCGCCGGATCACGTCGACGGGGACGCGCATGACTTCGGCAACCTCCTCCTGCCCCGCGACATCGTGGGGCAGGAACTCGTGCAGCGGCGGATCGAGGAGGCGGATCGTCGCCGGGCGACCGCCGAGGGCGCGGAAGATGCCCTCGAAGTCGCCGCGCTGCATCGGCAGGAGTTTGGCGAGGGCGGCGCGGCGGCCCTTCTCGTCGTCGGCGAGAATCATCTCGCGCACCGCGATGATGCGGTCGCCCTCGAAGAACATGTGTTCGGTGCGGCAGAGGCCGATGCCCTCTGCGCCGAAGCGCACGGCAGTGGCAGCATCGTTCGGCGTGTCGGCGTTCGTGCGCACGCCGAGACGTCGAACCTCGTCGGCCCACCCGAGGAGCGTCCCGAACGTGCCGGACAACTCCGGCTCCACGGTCGGGATCTCTCCCTTGTACACGACGCCCGTCGTGCCGTTGAGGCTGATCCACTCGCCGGCCTTGACCGTCAGGTTCCCGGCCGTCAGGTACCCCTTGGCGTAGTGAATCGAGAGGTCGCCGGCTCCGGCGACGCAGCAGCGCCCCATCCCGCGCGCCACGACCGCGGCGTGACTGGTCATCCCGCCCCGCGCGGTGAGAATCCCCTGCGCCGCGTTCATCCCGCCGATGTCCTCCGGCGAGGTCTCGATGCGCACCAGGATGACGCGCTTGCCCGCGGCAGCGGCCGCTTCGGCGGCCTCGGCGGAGAAGACGACGGCTCCACTCGCAGCGCCGGGGCTTGCCGGGAGGCCTTTCGTCAGCACGACGGCTCTCTTCTCCTCCTTCGTGTCGAACGTCGGGTGGAGGAGCTGATCGATCTGCTCGGGCGTGACCCGCCGCAGAGCTTCTTTCCTATCGATCATCTTGTCGTTCGCCATCTCCACAGCGACCCGCACGGCGGCTGCAGCGGTGCGCTTCCCGTTCCGTGTCTGCAGCATGTAGAGCGTGCCGCGCTCAATGGTGAACTCGATGTCTTGCATGTCGCGGTAGTGCGACTCGAGCTTCTGACGGATGGCGACGAGCTCGCGGTAACACTCGGGCATCTCTTTCTCGAGTTCGGTGATCGGATGCGGGGTGCGGATTCCGGCGACGACGTCCTCGCCTTGGGCGTTCATCAGGTACTCGCCGTAGAATAGGTTCTCGCCGGTCGCCGGGTTGCGCGTGAACGCGACTCCCGTGCCGCAGCCGTCGCCCATGTTGCCGAACACCATCGCCTGGACGTTGACGGCCGTGCCGAGGAGTCCCTTGATTCCGTACAACTCGCGGTACTTGACCGCGCGGGGATTGTTCCACGACCGGAACACGGCGAAAATGGCGCCCCAGAGCTGTTCCTTTGGATCTTGCGGGAACGCCTTGCCCGTCTTCTTTTGGATTGCAGCCTTGAACCGCTCGACGAGCGCCTTCAGGTCCTCTGCCGAGAGGTCGGTGTCGAGCTTTGCCTTCCGCTCCTTCTTCAGCTCTTCGAGGATCTCCTCGAACGGATCGAGGTCGGTCTCGGTCTCCGGCTTGAGGCCCATGACGACGTCGCCGTACATCTGAACGAGCCGACGGTACGAGTCGTAGGCGAACCGCTCGTTGCCCGACGCCGCGGCGAGGCCGCGCACCGACTGGTCCGTCAACCCGAGGTTGAGGATCGTGTCCATCATCCCGGGCATCGACGAAGCGGCCCCGGAACGGACGGAGACGAGAAGAGGATCCTTCGTGTCACCGAACCGCTTGCCGGCGATCTTCTCGATCTTCTTCAGACTCGCCTCGACCTCGGCCTCGAGCTCTTTGGGAGTCGCGCCCTCGTGATCCTGATAGTGGGCGCAGACCTCGGTTGTGATCGTGAACCCCGGCGGGACGGGAATCCCCAGCTTGGCCATGTCGGCCAAGTTGGCGCCCTTGCCGCCGAGCAAGGTCTTCATTGTCGCGTCACCGTCTGTCTCTTCCTTGCTGAAGAAGTAGACGTTCTTCATCCCTACGTGCACCTCCGTGTGCGGCAGACTCCTCAGGGCAAGCTCCTCAGGGGAACAGCGCGTCCACAAACTCGCTCGCCGAAAACGCGTGTAGGTCCTCTGCGGTCTCGCCGACGCCGACGAACAAGATAGGTAGCTCCAGCGTCTCGCGGATGGCGAGAACGACGCCGCCCTTTGCCGTCGAGTCGAGCTTCGTCAGGATAAGACCGGTCAACCCGATCGCGTCATGAAACCGCTGCGCCTGCGCAATTCCATTCTGCCCTGTGGTCGCGTCGAGCACAAGGAGCCGCTCGTCCGATCCGCGTCCGAGCTTCTTCGCCACGGTGCGCTCGATCTTCTTCAGTTCCTCCATGAGGTTGTGCTTGGTCTGAAGGCGTCCGGCCGTGTCGATGAAGAGAACGCCGCCCGCACGCGTCGCGTGGTCGAGGGCGTCGAAGACGACCGCGGCCGGGTCGGCGCCCTGCTGCTGGCGCACGAGGTCGGCTCCGATCCGTTCCGCCCAGATGGCGAGTTGCTCGACAGCCGCGGCGCGGAACGTGTCGGCCGCGGCGAACGTGATCGCGAGACGGGGATTCTCCTCGCGGAGATGAGCGGCCACTTTGGCAATCGTCGTCGTCTTCCCGGCTCCGTTGACGCCCGCCACGAGGACCACGGTGGGGGAACCGTCCGTCCGCAACGCAAGGACGCGCTCGCTGTCCGTAAGTCGAGCGAGGAGCGTCCGGCGCAGCGCCTCCATGGCGTCCGTCCTCTCCCGCCGACACGTCTCGGCAAGCTCAGCCACCATGTCCGCGGCAAGGCGCCCGCCGACATCACCGGCGATGAGCAGTTCCTCGAGTTCCTCCATCTGAGCCGCGTCGAGACTCGACCGTCCGCGGAGAATGTTCGACACGGACTCGCTCAGCGAGTCGCGCGTGCGCCTCAGGCCCGACTTCAGTCGATCGAGCCAGGCCATCACATCTCCTCGGGGGCCGACATTCCGAAGGCTCGCAACGACTCAGCGAGCACGGTGCGCACTCCGGCAAGGAGTGCCAACCGCGCCCGCGCTACCTCGTTCGCCTCGCCCAAGACGCGGTGCTTGTCGTAGTACGCGTGGAACGCGCGCGCGACCTCGAGGGCGTATCCCGCCAGGAGATGGGGCGCAAACGACTGGGCTGCCGTCCTCACGATCTCCGGAAAGAGGTCGATTCTCTTGATGAGGGAGAGGTCATCTTCTGAGGCGAGCGGCGCAAGATCGATGCCCGCGAGATCCGCCGCCAACGGGCCTGCCTTGCGGAAGAGGGAGGCGATTCGTGTGTGCGCATACTGGATGTACGTCGCGGGGTTGTCCAGCGATTGGCTCTTCGCCAAGTCGAGGTCGAACTCCAGGTGGGCCTCCGGCTTGCGCGAAATCATGAAGTAGCGGACAACGTCAGCCCCGATCTCGTCAAGCAGGTCGCGGAGCGTGACGAAGCGGCCGGCTCGGGTCGACATGCGCTGCACTTCGCCTTTCTGCTTCAAACTGACGAACTGGTGTACGGCGTAGTCGAGGAAGTCGGGAGGGAAGCTGAGGGCGCCAAGCGCGGCCTTGACGCACGCTTGCTCAACGACGTGGTCCGCGCCCTGCACGTCGATGACGCGGTCAAATCCCCGCGCCTTCTTGTCCATGTGGTACGCGATGTCGACCATGAGATAGGTCGGCCGCCCGTCGCTGCGGACTAGGACGGAGTCTTTGCCGCCGGGCACGTGATCGGCGCGAAGCCACACGGCTCCATCTTGATCGTAGGCGGCTTTCTTGTCGCGCAGAAGGGCGAGCGTGGCGTCGACCTTTCCCTCGCGGTGGAGCGAGGCCTCGCTGAAGTAGACGTCGAAACGTATGCCGAGATCCTGAAGATCTGTCCGGATGTCGCGGCTGATCCGCGACACGGCCTCCGTGCGGAAGCGGAGCTTGGCATCGTCGTCCAACGTGCCGAATCTGTCGCCGATGACGTCGCGCACATCGGAGGCGATGCCCTTCAGGTAGTCACCCTGGTAGCCACCTTCTGGGATCTCGCGAGTCTCGCCGAAGAGCTCGCGGTATCGAATCCAGAGGGACTCCGCCAAGAGATCCACCTGCCGCCCCTCGTCATTGAAGTAGTACTCGCGTTCCACGCTGTAGCCGAGGCGGGCGTAGAGCGCGGCCAGGACGTCGCCGAGAACTGCCTGCCGGCCGTGCCCAACCGTCAGCGGGCCGGTAGGATTCGAACTGACGAACTCCACCTGGAGAGATCGCCCCCGGCCGACGGACCACGTGCCGTACGCGTCTCCGTCCACGAGGATCCTTCTCAGTGTGGCTTGGATCCGCGACGGTTCGAGAAAGACGTTGATGAAGCCGGGGTCGGCGACCTCCGCGCGCAGACCGCCGGATCCGGCCGTTCGAGCAAGCTCCTCGTTCAGGTCGCTGGCGAGCTTCCTCGGGGCAAGTCCGCCGGCCTTTGCCTCGAGTATTGCCAGGTTAGCCGCGTAGTCCCCGAACTCCGCCCGGTCACTCACGCGGAGGTCCCACGAGACCGTCGGCTCTGCGCCTCGAAGGCTGCGATAGGCTTCGAGAAGCGCATCCGCGACGAGGTCTTTGAGATACGTCCTCACGTACGTGGGCATGAGGGCATGGTACTCGCTGCATCGCTATCTCTCGACGATGAAGCGCATCCCGGTCCTCGTCTCCCCGTCGATCACGACGTTCATGAACCCCGGGATGACCTTCAGCGGAGGCTCACCGAGCTTCTCAACCAGTCGGCGGGCGATGGCGATGGCTTTCACAGTCTGGTTCACCGCTCCGGCGCCGATCGCGTGGAGTTCGACGACCCCGTCGCGTTCGAGCGCCCCGACGATCGCTCCGGAAACGGAATTCGGATTGGAGCGGGACGCGACCTTCAGGACATCCATGGCCGGGCACCCCCACGCGATCCGTCACACCCGAAGCCTGCTCCCGAACGACGCGAAGTGTAGCGGGCGCCCAGGGGCGCGGTCAATGTGCGGACTTGCCCGACCGAGGGCGGAGGACCGTCGACGGGGCAAGATCGCTCAGGGTGACCGATGTACCACAGGCTCCAGGTACGAGGGTGTGGTATCATGAAGTCCTCGGAGAGTCCGGGCTCGTCCGACCCCCGGCGCGGATGCGGTACCTGGACCTGAGGCAACGGCCGGAGGAGACGGCGCAATCTCTCGTCTCTACTTGCCTCGCTTGCCTGCCAGAGGTATAATGGCGAGACTCTCCACTAGGCAAGCACAGGCAGCGCGACACGCTTTATCGGCGGCGCGATGCGTTGTGCGTTCAAACACAAGTAAGGAGGCTCCGTAGTGATGAAGAGACTAGCGGTTGGTCTTCTCCTCGCTTCCATGATTCTGGTTGCCGGGGTGGCCTCTGCGGCAGACGTCTACATGACGCCGAACGTTGTTATCTCGGCCAGTGTGGACGGTCTGACCGTGTGGGTGTTGGTCGTGAATACGAGCGATGTTACGACCAACCAGCTGTACGTCAACATCGCCAACCCGGGATTCGACTCTGACTACAATCCTCTCATCAACGCCGATCTCGCAGATTCCTACGTGTATACGTTGGATGGGGTTCGGATCGGCCTGGCGTTGACGGATGACGATGCTCGTTTCTGGGACGTGGCGACGAACTACGACGGCGGAATCCAGCGCTTCTGGCTGCCGGTCGATCTCCAGCCGCACGAGTACGTCGTTGTGAAGTTCGTCGGCACGGGTGTTGCGCCGGCCATCTTCGACGCGCAGCTGGGGACTCTGATTCCTCGGTAGACGGCTACCGTCAGGAATAGAAGTTCCCCTTCGGCGCTGCAAGCGTCGAGGAGGCGAGTTGGGCAGTTGAGTGTGAGCTTCCGCTGCGGAGAAGTGAGATGCCCGGCGGGGAGTTCAACAAGGAGGGAAGTACATGAGGCTTCGCGGAATGCTCAGTCTGGTTCTGATTCTTGGAACCTTCATGGGTCTCGTCGCTGTAGCCGAGCAGGGCCCGTTCGCGGATTCGATCGTCTTCGACGTTCGCATGCAGGAAGAGATCGCGATCCAGGACGTGGCTGCCGGGAACAGCGACGTCTTCTTCTACGCCGTGTCCGGCAGGACCATCAGCGGCGTGGACCAGGCGACGCTCGATAAGCTCGAGCTGTACGTATCGCCGGGAACGTCGTACTCGCTCCCGTTCAACCCGTATCCGAACGAGGCGCCCTACATCGCGACGGACATCAACGACAACGTGCAGTCCTTCAACCCGTTCGCGATCCAGGCCGTCCGCTTCCAGATGCACAACCTGGTGAGCCGCCGGCAGCTCGTCGATGAGATCCTCCTCGGCGCGGGCGAGACGGCCATCATCTCGGTCACCCCGAGTTCGGCCGGCGCGTTCAAGCTGTACCTCGAGGCGAGCAAGCTCGGGATCACGGATCTCGGCAACAAGGACCTTGCCCGCACCGAGATCTTGAAGGCCATTGAGGCCGCGGCGGCCCTGCCTGCGATGGGCAACCGTCTCGTGAAGCAGAACGCTGATGACGCGGTCGGCAAGAACGACGGCGGCTGGTGGTGGACGTTCGACGGCCAGCCGGTCACGGTCAAGTTCTTGATCCGCGTCGACGACCCGAACATCCGACTCCCGCTGGGGCAGCTCATTGCGGCCGACCTCGAGACGTGCCATATCAAGGTCGAGCGCATCCTCCGGAACCGCTCCTTCTGCGTACCGGAGTACCAGACGAACCCCGCCGAGTTGCGCTGGCATATGTACACCGAAGGCTGGGGCGGCGGCGGTGTCAACCGCTGGTGGGAAGGCTCGATCGCTCAGTACTACTCGGGTTGGTACTCTGGCGCGTATCCCGGCTGGAACGATCCGGGCAACTACTGGACGTACACCAACCCCGTGTCCGAAGAGGCCACGAAGAAGCTGATCTACGGGCAGTTCGCAACATTGGATGAGTACTGGAATCTCATGACGACCGCGACGCGCGAGGGCTTGAAGGATTCCATGCGCGTCTACCTCGCCGGGCAGCTCGGCTACTACGCGGTGAACAAGGCCGCGTTCGAGAGCCGCTTCCTCTACGGGCTTGGCGTCGGCCTCAACTGGTCGTCGGAGTACTCGATGATCCCGGTCGACAACACCCGCCCGGTTCGCGTCACACAGTTCTCGTCGATCGGCTCGCTCTTCCTCAACCC
Organism: uncultured Thermotogae bacterium; assembly: GCA_964447445.1. Taxonomy (GTDB): domain Bacteria; phylum Bipolaricaulota; class Bipolaricaulia; order UBA7950; family UBA9294; genus CAIOGO01. Next base: position 34,449 of record CAYUSW010000031.1, on the reverse strand, counting down.
GTGGGATCCGGTCGGCACGGAAGGGTTTAACGACCTCTACGCGTCGACAATCTCGAACTGCGCAACCGACATGATGGCGCAGAACGCCATGGGATCGGCCGTTGAGACAGGGCTTCTCTGCCAGTGGAAAGACGTGAAGGCGAACGTCGACTTCAGCGGCGCGACGCCGGTCGGCCTGATCGATGTCCCCACCGCGGCGACCGAGTGGAACTCGGGCACCCAGCAGTGGGAGTCCGTGGGCGACGAGGCGGCGTGGGCTGTGGCGACGTACGTCATGGACATGCCGAAGTGGCAGGACGGGAGCGAGTTCTCGCTGCTTGACTTCGCGTTCGCAGAGGGATTTGTCACGAACTGGGCCGTCCTCGACTCCGAGGGCGATCCTGAGTTCGACTCGGGATACTCCGCCCAGGTAGTGCCGGGATTCGCGTTCTCGCACGGGACCGTCTACAACTGGAGCGAGGGCTCGATCACGAGCTACTACGACTACAACCACCCGGACCTGAACAGGCTCGGAAGCTCGGGCTTCCCGTCCCTGTGGTCGCGCTCGGCGAACTTCGGCCAGGGCGTGAAGTACCCGATCTACGAAGCCCTCGGCCGCATCGTTGCCACGGGCACGAGCGCGTCGGGAATCGTCTACTCGTTCACGCTGAATCCCGGCGTGGTCGAGCCTGACGTCCTCACGCCGTCGTGCGTCGCCGACATCCGTGCTGAGCTGGTGAAGATGGTCGCGGAGAAGTACGTTCCCGCGTACATCACCCCGCTCCTCGCGGCGGCCGGTAAGACGGTGGACTTCGTCGTTGCTGGCTACCAATCGGCGATCAACTTCATCGACACGTACGGACATGCGTACCTGTCGAACGGTGGATACATCATCACGAAGTTCGATCCGGCGAACAATCAGATCACGGTGAAGGCGAACCGCGATCCGAGCTACGGCTTCACGACCCAGACCTGGTACGACCTGTTCTCGGTCGGCGAGGCCCGGATCAACGAGGTGACGCCTCCGTTCGTGGCCGTCGCAGGGCAGGACGCGACGATCACCATCAAGGCCGACCAGGCGATCTTCCCGTTCGACCAGTTCGAACCCGGGACGGAGATTGACGTCGCCCTGATCTTCGTTGGGCCGAGCGGCGAGAAGTCGATTGCCGCCACCCTGGTGGCGCCTGGGGAGTACCAGGCAGTCCTCCCGGGCAGCATGACCAAGGGTCTGCCGGCCGGCGGATACGTCATCGTTGGCGTTGCGACCCCGAAGGACGGCTTGGCCGTCTCCCTCGGCGCGACGCTGCTCATTCAGTAAACACGGAGCTTGCGGGGTCCGGTCGACGACCGGGCCCCGTAGGCGTGATGAGGTTTGCCTCTAGATAGCGGGCGGTGTTGGGTGCGCACTGCGCCGACGCCGCCCGCATCGCTGTGTGGAGTGCCTCCGCGCAACGGAGGAATGAGGAAAGGAGGCGAGCACATGTACTGGAAGTTCGCCGTACGCCGCATCCTCTATGCGGTGATGATCCTGGCGATCACCGTGTTCATCTTTTCCGCGCTCTTCAGTACGGTCGCCGAGCAGGTGTTGCGGGCGCAAATCATAGAGCAAGTGCAGGCCGAGATGGTCGCGCTTCAGCGCGGGGCGCAAGGCGCACGCGATCCTGCTGCGATCTCCGCGTACCGGGAACTGCGGACACAACAGCTGATTCGCCGTCACAGCCTCGATCAGCCGATGTTCGCACGGGTCATGAAGCGCACGTTCGACGCCCTGACGCTCCAGCTCGGCCGGTCCACCCAGATCAAGTCCTCGGCCGGCGAAACCGACGTGATTGTCATCATCGGCGAGCGGATCCCCCGCACGCTGCTCCTGTTCGGGGTCGTCGCCGCAATCGACATCGTCGCGGGAGTCTGGCTCGGCCTGCGGAAGGCGAGGAAAGCGGGGAAGGTCATGGATCGGTCGACGGACATCGTGACCATGGTCGTGTTCGGGCTTCCCACGTGGTGGCTTGGCATGCTCCTGATCATGCTGTTTGCGTTTGCGATTCCGATCTTCCCGTCGGGCGCCATGCACTCCTCACCTCCGCCGGCATCGGCACTCGGGTACTTCCTCGATCTCCTCTATCACCTGGTGCTCCCCGTGTTCACGCTCGTCATCCTGGGCTTCTGGGGACGAGCCTACATCACGCGGAACATCGTCCTGAGCACGCTGCAAGAGGATTTCATCATGTCGGCCAGGGCGCGAGGGCTGAGCGAGCGGCGGATCCTGTTCGGACACACGTTGCGCGCGGCGGCACCGCCGATCGTGACGATGTCGCTCCTGGCGCTCTTGGCAAGTGTCGGAGGAGCGCTCGTCTTCGAGGGCATCTTCAGTTGGCCCGGCCTCGGCAACCTGTACTGGGTCGCCGTGCAGCAGAACGACATTCCAGTCCTGATGGGCGACCTGACGATCACCACCGCGCTCTACATCGGCGGACTGGCATTTCTCGACCTCATCTACGGGTTCCTTGACCCGCGCGTGAAAGTAGGCGGTAAGGCATGAAGGGCGCGCGCTTCTCCGGTTTTTTGCGGTTCTGGGATGAGTACCGTCGGGTCAAGTCCGGACTCCTTGGGGTCGGACTCCTCGTATTCTTCATCCTCATCGTGCTCTTGGAGCCGGCGATCCTGCCGTACAGAGAGGCCAACACGCGATGGCGCGACGTCAACTACTGGCAGGACAGCCCTCGCCTGGCGCTTCCCCTGTGGGTGAACTGGTTCACGTCGAACGACTTCCCGAGGACGGAGACCCTCCCAGAGGCAGTGCGGCAGGAGACGACCACGGGGGCACTTCGGATCGTCACGATCGAAACCCCGTATGAGTTCAAGGCCGGGCATCCACCGGCCGACATGTACTACAAGCTCTCCCTCGTCGGGCGAGCTTCGATCGCGTTCGAGATCACGCGTCCGGACGGGCAGAAGCTCGAGTTGCGCCGGTCCACGGCCGTCGATGGAGCGCAAGTTCTGAGGCTCTCCGTCGTGGAAACGCTGCAGGAGCGCATCTACGCCATGGGAGCCAAGTTCGAGGCTCCGGAGGTCGCGAAGAGCCGAAACCCACGCATGATCGATACGATGGGCGTCTTGTTCGGCGAGGCCAAGCCCGGTCTCTTCACGAGGCCCGAGACGCTGAAGGGCACGTACAACATGAAGATCCAGGTGGCGCTGGTCAGCGCCGAGTCGCGACTCGAGAAGGCGGAGTTCCTGATCTTGGGGGGCGTGTCCGGCATCCTCGGTACGGACGGTGACCGTCGCGACCTGTGGTGCGGATTCCTCGCCGGGACCAAGTGGGCGCTCCTCATCGGACTCCTGACGTCGCTCATCTCGGTCGTTGTCGGCGTCATCTACGGGGTGGCTGCCGGGTACTTTGGCGGCTGGATCGACGCTCTGATGAACCGCATCTTCGAAATCGTGCTCAGCATCCCGCTGCTTCCGATCCTGATCGTGATGAGCGCCGTGTTCGTTCCGAGCATTTGGGTCGTCATCCTGATGATGTGTATCTTCTTCTGGGTCGGGCCCGTGAAGACGGTCCGTTCGATTGCACTCCAGATCAAGGAGCAGAGCTACATCGAAGCGGCGAAGGCCCTGGGGGCCTCTCACGGCCGGATTCTGTTCCGGCACATGATCCCGCAACTCGTCCCGTACTCGTTTGCTTCCATGGCGCTCGCCGTGCCGGGGGCCATCGTGTACGAGGCCACCATCAGCCTCATCGGGCTCGGCGATCCGACGATCGTGAGCTGGGGACAAGTGCTGCGCGACGCGTTTACCAGCGGGGCCGTGCTTCAGGGCGTCTGGTGGTGGATCGTGCCGCCCGGATTGGCTATCGCCCTCATGGGGATGACGTTTGCGTTTATCGGGTTCGCAATGGATACAATCCTCAACCCGAGGCTCAGGACGAGGTAGAGAAAATGGCGAAGGAACGAGTTCTGGAGGTCAGGGATCTCGAGCTGCACTACTTCACCCGCAAAGGCGTGGTGAAGGCGGTCGACAAGCTCACGTTCGACCTCCGGCAGGGCGAGACGTTGGGCGTCGTGGGAGAGTCCGGCTGCGGCAAGACGACGATGGGTACGGCACTCCTCAACATGCCGACGCCGCCCGGACGGATTATCGGAGGGCAGATCCTTCTCGATGGGCACGACGTGCTGAAGCTGTCCGAGACGGAGATCCGGCGGAGGGTGCGTTGGGAGAGCATCTCGATGGTGTTCCAGGGGGCCATGAACTGCCTGACTCCCGTCTACACCATCAAGAAGCAGATGAAGGAAACGCTGCTCCAGCATCGCCAGATGTCGGGGGACGAGACTCAGGCCAGGATGAAGAAGTACCTGAACCTCGTCGGGCTGCCGGAAGACGTCTTGCGGCGGTACCCTCACGAGCTGTCGGGAGGCATGAAGCAGAGAGTCGTCATCGCGATGGCCCTCTTCCTCGAGCCGAAGATCGTGATCTGCGACGAGCCGACCACGGCGCTTGACGTGGTCGTCCAAGCTCAAATCATCAACCTCCTGAAGGACCTAAAAGAGGCGCTGCACCTTGCGTTCATCTTCATCACGCACGACCTGTCGATCGAGGCCGAAGTCGCCGATCGAATCATGGTCATGTACGCCGGTCGGATCGCCGAGTTGGGAACCAACGAGCAGATTTACGGCCCTCAGGGCCCGGCGCATCCCTACACCCAACGACTGCTGGGGGCGACGCCGCGGCTGCACGAGGAGGTCGCAGAGCTTGCGTTCATTCCGGGGACTCCTCCCGATCTCGTGGACCCGCCGCAGGGTTGCCGCTTCCATCCTCGCTGTCACGTCGTGATGGAACGATGCTCGCGCGATGATGTCGATCTGCGGGAGATCGAGCCCGACCACATGGTCGCCTGCTGGAGGTGCTTCAATGACTGAGCCGATTCTCGTTGCCGAGAGCCTGACGAAGTGGTTCCCGGTCAAGAGGACGTTCACCCAGATCGCGCAGGGGCATCGGACCTGGGTGCGAGCCGTTGACGGCGTGTCGTTCTCGATCAACAAGGGCGAGATTTTCGGCCTCGTTGGCGAATCCGGCTGCGGGAAGACGACGACCGGCAAGCTGATCATGAAGCTCCTCGACATCACGGATGGCCGCCTGTACATGAAGGGCGAGGATGTCACCCACGCCCAAGGCGCCGCCCTGCAGAAGCATCGCCGAGAAGTGCAGATGATCTTCCAGGACCCGTATTCCTCGATGAATCCGCGCTTCACCGTGCGCGACGTACTGATGGAACCGCTCGAGATCCACAAGGTGGGTCAGGATGTGAACGAAAAAGAGACGTGGGTCCGCGAAATCCTGAACGAGGTGAAGCTCTCGCCGCCGGACGAGTTCCTCGTGCGCCATCCCCACATGCTGAGCGGCGGGCAGCGGCAGCGTGCGGCCACGGCTCGGACGCTGATGTTGTCGCCCAGCGTGATTGTCGCCGACGAGCCGGTGTCGATGATCGACCTGTCGACGCGGGCCGAGATCCTCCACATGATGCGACAGCTCCAGCGCGAGCTCGGGCTGACGTATGTCTACATCACGCATGACCTGTCGACGGCCCGCTACTTCGCGGATCGACTGGCCGTCATGTACCTCGGCAAGATCATCGAAATGGGGCCGGCGGGACTCGTGATCGACCGCTGCTTGCATCCCTACACGCAGGCACTCATCGGCGCGGTGTGCGAGCCGGTGTCGGGCCGGGTGAACCAGGTGAAGGACGTCCCGATCAAGGGCGAGATCCCCGCCGCGACGAACGTCCCTCCCGGCTGTCGGTTCCACCCCCGTTGCCTCTTCGCCGTGCCGGAGTGTTGGGAGGAAGTGGAGCCGACGCTGGAAGACATCGGCGGCGGGCACATGGTGGCATGCCGCCGGCACCAGGATATTGAGCAGCGTGGCGCCGCGGCGCGGACTTCCGAGGCGTCGCTCGGCGTCCGCCACTCTTCGTTTGAGGTTTGAGACGCGGGGCCCCCGAGGGACAATCTCTCACGCGGGCCCCGTATTCTTTTCTGGCCGAAGGGCCGAGATGCGAACCTTCAGGCTTGCGCGACAGGAAGTCCATTTCTGGCGCGCGTTGCGGTAGAGTGCTGGGGAGAGAGGGGGAGCCATGGAGCAAATCGAACGCGCGTTCATCGAAGAGGAGATGCAGCAGTCGTACATCAACTACGCGATGAGCGTGATCCGCGGTCGTGCGATCCCCGACGTGCGCGACGGCCTCAAACCGGTCCAGCGCCGCATCCTCTACGGCATGAGCGAACTCGGCGTCGTCCCGGGGAAGCCGCACCGCAAGTCGGCGCGCGTCGTCGGAGAAGTGATGGGAAAGCTTCACCCCCACGGAGACCTCGCCATCTACGACACGATGGTCAACATGGCGCAGGAGTTCTCGTATCGGTATCCGCTCGTGGACGGCCAAGGGAACTTCGGCTCGATCGACGGGGATTCCGCGGCCGCGACGCGCTACACCGAGGCGCGGCTAACGCCGATCGCGATGGAGTTCCTCGAGGAGCTGGGCGAGAAGACCGTGAAATGGTCGCCGAACTTCGACGAGTCGCTTGAAGAACCCTCCGTGCTCCCGGCGCGCGTTCCTCACCTCCTGATGAACGGGGCGTGGGGCATCTCGGTCGGGATGACGACGCAGATCCCGCCCCACCATCTCGGCGAGTTGATCGACGCTGTCATCGCGCTGATGGACAACCCTTTCGCGTCGGCGAAGGACTTGATGCAGTACGTTCCAGGGCCTGATTTCCCGACGGGGGGAACCATTGTGGGGCGCGCGGGCATCGAAGAGATGTACCGCACAGGCCTCGGCAAGTTCACCTTGCGGGGAAAGGCGACCATCGAGGGTGAGCAAATCGTCATTCACGAGATTCCCTACCAGGTGAGAAAGTCGACGATCGTCGAAACCATCGCCGAGAAGGTGCAGTCGGGCGAGATCGACGGCGTCTCCGATCTTCGCGACGAGTCGGACCGCGAAGGGCTGCGCGTCGTCGTCGACCTGAAGCGCTCGGCGAACCCGAACGTCGTCCTGAACCAGCTCTACAAGTTCACGCCGCTCGAGCGGTCCTTCTCCGCCATCTTCCTCGTGATCGTTGACGGGAACCCTCGGACGCTGTCGCTGAAAGAGATCCTCAACTCCTTCATCGACTTCCGCCGCCAGGTCGTGCGCCGACGAACCGAGCACCGGCTGGACGTCGCGAAGAAGCGCGCGCACCTCCTCGAGGGGTTCCGCATTGCGCTTCGCGACATCGACCGCGTGATTGTCGTCATCCGCGGATCGGTCGATGGGACGGCGGCGGCGCGCGCCCTCGGCGTGGAGTTCGCCCTGTCGGACGAACAGGTCGACGCGATCCTCAAGATGCGGCTGTCGCAGTTGACGTCGCTCGAGGGCGAGAAGATCGATGCCGAGTATGAAGAGAAGAAGCGGGCCATCGCGGACTACGAGCACATCCTTGGAAGCGAGGTCGTGCTTGACGAGACGATCAAGCGGGAGCTGCGCGAGATCGCCGATCGCTACCCCGATGCGCGGCGCACGACGTTCGAAAGCGGAGAAGGTGGAGTCGACTCCGCCGATCTGATTCCCGACTACGACTTGATGGTCACGGTCACCCACCGCGGGTACATCAACGCGCCGCGCGCACACGAGTTTCGAAGCCAGGGACGCGGGGGGAAGGGCGTTATCGGCCAGCGGACGAAGGACGACGACTACGTCGAAGTTACGACACTCGTGAACGCCCGAGACGAATTGCTCATGTTCAGCGACCGGCGCAAGGTCTACCGGACGCAGGGACACAGGCTGCCGTCGCTCGGCCGCGATGCGTCGGGGAAGAACGTGCGCAGCTTCATTCCGGTCGAACAAGACGAGTTCGTCCGCTCGATTCTCCCCGTGCGCGACTTCAGTCTGGTGGAGAACGACCTCTGCCTGATGGCCACGGCCAACGGGATCGTGAACAAGAACCGCCTCGTCGACTACTCGAACGTCCACGCGGGGGGAATCATCGCCCTGAACGCGGACGATGACGATCGGCTCGTCGACGTCGCGGTGGGCGACGGCGACCTCATCCTTGCGACCCGTTCAGGACAGACCATTCGCTTCCGCGACGAGGAGGTGCGCCTGACCAAGCGCCCGTCGCGCGGGGTCATCGGCATCCGGCTCGAGGAAGACGACCACGTGATCGGCATGGCGTGTCTCGGCCGCGAGATTACGATGGAGAAGAAGCTGCTCATGGTCGCGGAGAAGGGGTACGGGAAGCGTGTCTCGCTTGACGAGTTCCCGCTTCAGGGACGCGGCGGCAAAGGCGTGCAGGGCATCAAGCTGGATGCCGAGTCGGGGCCGCTGGTGACAGTCCTCATCGTCTCCGATCAAGACGAGATCATCATTACGACCGAGCAGAAGGTGATCCGAATCCTGGCCGGCGACATCAACGTGTACCGCCGCTACGCGCGGGGCGTGCGGCTCATCCAACTCGAGGACGACGACCGCATCGTGTCGGTCGTGAAGGCGTGAGGTCGGGCATGGCGAAAGGGAGAGAGTTGCTGGTGGACCGGCTCCTGCGCGGCACGGACACGGTGATTCCGCAGGAGGAACTGGTCGCGAAGCTCGAGCGGGCCGGAAGAGAGGGGCGGCCCTTGCGGGTCAAGCTCGGCATCGACCCCTCCGCGCCGCATCTCACGTTCGGGCACTCGGTGCCGCTGCGGAAGATGCGGCAGTTCCAGGATCTCGGGCATACGGGAGTCCTCGTTGTCGGTGACTTCACTCGGCGAATTGGCGACCCTTCCGGAATGTCCTCGACGCGCGCCCTCATGTCGCAGGCGGACATCGAGCGCAACATGGCGACGTACAAGGATCAGGTGTTCAAGATCCTCGCCCCCGAGAAGACCGAGGTGCGCTTCAACTCGGAGTGGCTTGGCGCGATGTCGTTCGCCGACGTCATCCACCTCACGGCGAAGTACACGGTCGCTCGCATGCTTGAGCGCGATGACTTCGCCAAGCGCTACGCCGAGGGGCGGCCGATCAGCGTGCTCGAGTTCCTCTACCCCCTGGCCCAGGCGTACGACTCCGTGGCCGTCCAGGCCGACGTGGAACTCGGCGGTGCCGACCAGTTGTTCAACCTGCTCGTTGGCCGTGACATCCAGCGCGAGTACGGCCAAGAGCCGCAGGTCGTCATGACCGTGCCGCTGCTCATTGGCATCGACGGCGAGCGGGCGATGAGTCAGACCGTCGGTAACTACGTCGGGATCGGCGAAGCTGCCCAGGTCATGTATGGGAAGATCCTGTCGATCCCGGATCTTCTTACCGGGTCCTACTATGCCTCCCTCACGGACGAGCCGCAGGAGGAGACGTCTCGAGAGATCGCGTCGAGTCCGCGCGACGCGAAGCGCCGCCTCGCCAGAACGCTCGTCCGCATGTATCACGGGGACGAGGCTGCCTCCGCCGCGGAAGCGGAGTTCGACAAGATTCACATCCATCACGAGCGGCCGAGCGACGTGCCGCGCGTGACGCTTGACCGGACCCAGCTGAAGGAGGACGGGACCATCTGGATCATCGACCTCCTGCAGGCTTCGGGCCTCGTGGGGAGCCGCAGCGAAGCGAAGCGCGTCATCCAACAAGGCGGGGTCCGCGTGAACGAAGAGCGCATCGATTCTCCCGAGGCCGACGTTCGGTTCGCGACCCCGACGCTCGTCCAGGTGGGGAAGCGTTCGTTCGTCGAGTTGGTGTGAGCGTGGCTGCGTACCTGTTGATCGGCGAAGCTCCCAGCGCCGACTTCGCGGCGCGAATTGCAGTCCAGTACAAGGATTGCCCGCAGGTCCACTTCATTGCCTCATTTGGGACGATGCTCGTAGGCGTCTGGTATCTGCCCGAGGCGAAGCGGTGGTGGCTCGAGTTGGTGGCGCAGCATCCGCAGGTCGCGCTTGGCCTCTCGCGCGCGGCGGTCTATCGCGCGGAGCGCCCCGGCTACCCGGAAGAGGCGCCGACGCGTTCGACCCGCGCCGAGGGCCCCTTGGCGCCTTGCGGCTCGGATTGCCGCGCTTGCGGCCGCGGCTCGGTCGGCGCGGGCGGCTGCTGTGGGTGCCCGGCTCTGGTGGAGGGATGCGCTACCTGACGCAGGCCGCCGGCTCTGCCGGGACATCCCCGCGGCATCATCGCGGTCGTGTCTGTCGAAGGCGGCGGCTCGGTGTGCCAGACCCTGAGATGCGCTGCCCCGTGACGGTTGCTGCGGACGGCATGAGACAAGCTCGCACACAGGGGACTTAGTTCTCCCTGGACCGGCGCCTTTTCCAGAGGCGCGGCGGGGACGCGGAAGCCTAAGGAACGCCCGAATGTCCTTCTACTCAAGGGCGCGCGGGACATCCACTGCGCTCGACCTGAATAGCCTGGAAGGGAGAAGGAAGCGAGGAGTTCCGTGCGAGAGGCCAGGCTTGTTCAGGAGATCGTGATCGACGACGTCGACCGTGTCGGCGTTGTCGCCGACATCAGCCGGCTGCTCGGGGACATGGGGATCAACCTCTCGGCGGTCTTCGCGAGCGTGGTGAATGACTCCGTGCGCATCCACCTCATCACGAGCTCGCAGTCCTACGCCCGTGACGCGCTCCGCGATGCCGGGTACTCCGTCCGAGAGAGGGACGTCATCGCGATGGAGTTGCCCCACCACCCCGGCTTCCTCTGCCGAATCACGGAAGCCCTCGCGCGCCGCGACCTGACGATCACCGAACTCTACGCGACGGTGCCCGAAGACGGGCCGAGCGGTCTCGTCGTCTTCAGCTGCCCGAACAACCTCCACGCCCTCCAGCTCTTGCGCGGGCGTTAGGAGACCGCCCGCCGAGCGCGGCGGGCGACCTCCCAAGGATCCTGCCTAGTCCGACGGAAGCACCGTCAGCGCACGGCCGTCGGATCTCCCGAACACTTCGGGGAAGTAGAACTCCCGCGCGATGGCCGGGAGAACCTTGAATTCCCCCGGCTGAACGGCGCGAACTGTGTAGCGATAGGTGTACGTGCCGGCCGGGAGGTAGTCCGCGAACAAGGCCACCTTCTCGTCGCGCAGCTCGCTCCGCGAGTACCAGCGCCACCACCACCACGGGTATCGCCAGGAGTAGCCGCGGGACGATTCGCGCGTGAGGCTCGGCCCGCTCTCCACGACGCTCGTCGTGTCCAGACTCGTGTCCACCGCCTCACAGCCGGCCGGAAGCGGGTCCTCGACGACGACGTAGTAGAGGTCGTTCGGAGCGACGAGCGTCAGGCGAACGTCGTACGTCTGACCGACGGTCACTTCCTGTACATCGGAGCAGTTCTCGTCTGCTCCGCAGTCGCTCGCTGCGTACTGGCGCGTAACGATAATCCCGCGCGCCAGGGCCTGCACCTTGTCTGCCGGCAACTGGAGGTAGAGGTGGGCCGTGTAGTAGAGAGCTCCCGGGCCTTCCTCACGAAACACCGTGAGCGCATGCTGGGCTCGGGCTTCGAGATCGCTGCCCGGTATGCTCACGGCCGCGGAGTCCCGCACGGTCTCGCTCGTCGCGGTGCCAGCAAGCTTCTCGGCGCCATCCCAGAGCACGCCGTACGCGTAGTCCGCGTCGAGCTCGCCCGTTGCGACCATCCAGTCCGTGAGCGAAACGAGCGCCCACGCTGTCTCCTGGGTCGTCTCCCAGATGCCGCCCTTGCGGGCCACCATGAGCCAGCGCACGGCGTTGGGAAGAAGCGCGTTCTTCGGGTCGAGAGCCACGAACGCATCGAGGATGACCGCGGTCGACCGCGTGTCGGTGTTCATCGCCCACCAATCGTAGTGGTCTTCCTCCCAGTGCATTCCGGTGGCGCTCTGGATGGACTCGTTCACCAGATCCGATAGGAGGGTGTCGATCTGCAATCTCGATCGGCCGAGTCGGTCGAGCGCCATGGCGAGATATGCTGCACCGTAGTGGCTGAGCTTGGCCCGGTGTTCGAACAGCTGGTCGGCGTAGACTCCGGCCGGATCGTGCCGGCCGGCCAGCGAAAGGACAAACAGCACCCAGGCTTGGCGATTGGCCTCGCGGTACGTCCCAAGGTCCTCTTGCGACACGAGCGTGGACTCGAGGTACCGCGCTGCGCGGTCGAGGACCTCGCCACGCACGGCGATGTCGGCCTCTTGGAGTCGCAGGAGAGCATAGGTGGCGTACGCCGTGAGGTACGGATTCGACCTCTCGTTCGTCCACCATCCCCAGCCTCCATCGCCGTTCTGTCGGACGTAGAGCTTGTCGAGACCCTGAAGCACCAGATCGTGGAGGCGCTCGCCGAGCTCGGGATCGTCGATGCCCAGTAAGGTCAGGGCGCGATACGAGAGGACGTTCGGCAAGAACCGGCTGACCACTTGCTCGGTGCACTCGTACTCGAAGTGCTCGAGGTAGGTCAGACCCTCGGTCATCGCTGCAGCGAGCGACGCATCCAGCCGGACATCAAGCCGGCTCGTGTCCGGGTCGTAGTCGGCAGGCAGGGAAATCGCCTCGGTGCGGCTGCCAGCCTGGCGGAGCTCGCCCGCGGTCCCGACGATCTCCGGAGCCGTGTACCGGTACACGGGGATCGTCCCTTCGGGCCCGGTTGTCAGTCGAGGCCGAGCAGCATCCGACAGCTCACCGGACACGGCGCTCCACGCGGCATCCACGTACTCCACGTCGAGCACGTTGACCCACCAGACGGCCTGGCTCTCGGAGCCAGCCGGCACGCGCAGCGTCTGCTTCGCCGGACCTTCCAGAGCGAGTCCCGTAGAGGCGAGCATGACCTCGACGTCGAGGTCGCCCGACGTCTGGTTCGTCACGGACGCAGCCAGTCGCACGCGGTCTCCTACGACGAAAAAGCGGGTCGCGACCGGGCGGACAAGTAGCGGCTTCGTCACGAGGGTCTCGGTTGTCCCCTCGCCCACCTTCGTGTCGGAGGTCATGCCGACGGCGCGGACCACCCACGTGGTCAGGTTGTCCGGAAGCCGGACGCTCACGACGGCGCGGCCGCCGGCGTCGGTCGTCAGGTTGGAGCTCCAGTAAGCCGTGTCGGCGAACTCCTCGCGAAGCGTGACTCCGGCTGGAAGCTGCGAGGCTGCCGGACCTCCAGCCCCTTCGGACTCAGCAGCCATCATGGAGGCCATCGGCGCCGGCGAGCCCACTCGACCGTTCAGGCCGTCGGCGGCGAACTTGTCGCCGTCTCCGACTCCGAGATCCTTCATCTGTTCGAGCACGAGTTGGGACAGCGACAGCGTGAGAGAACTGGACGTCGTCACGCCCACGCCGCGAGGCCCGTAGAACGTCGAAACAATACGATCTGTCTCGCGTGGGCGCAGCGTCAGAATGGCCTTGTCCACGACGTCGAACGAGAACTGTCCCTGGACGGGCTCCCCGTCTGCGTCGGTGACGACGAGCGTGTAGCTCGCGGTCTGACCGGGCAGGAGGCTCGCCGTGGGGCCGTCGACTGCCACGCGGAGGAGGCGCGGTTCTGGATCGACAGACAGAGTCACGTATCCGACCTTCATGCTGGCGGTTTCGGGTCCGCCGGCCGCGCGTGCGGCCGTCCGTCCCTGGACAAGAACCACGCTCACGTAGATGTTTGGGATGTCGTCCTCGGTAATCGAGATCGGGAGGACCGAGCTGTTCGACGGCAGGAGGAGCACCTGCTGCGACAGGATGCTGCCGCGCTCGACGGTCACGAGCGCCCACTGCTCGCCGGGGTAGGGGCTTGGAACGAGGATCTGAGCGGTCTCCCCAACCTTGTAGCTGGTCTTGTCGCTGACGAGCGTCAAACGGTCGTCGTTGCTGCGGCGCCAGGACACGGCGTCCGGTCCGCTTGCCCAGACGAAGACGCTCGAGCGCGTGACGCGCTCCAGCTCATCGAGGCCTTCAACCGCGATCTTGTAGACCCCGCCCGTCGCCGGCGTGAAGGCGAAGGATCCGTCACCGCGCTCGTCCGTGGCAAACGCTCCGCGGGCGATCTCGACGTCTTCCGTCGTCCACTTCCACGAGCCGCCGCCGGTCGGGTCGGACTCGTACGTATTCTTCCACTCGCGGCGCACGACGACGTACCGCATGCTGCGCCCCGCGACACGCTCGCCGTTCCAGTCCACGGACACGGCGTCTAGTCGGAGTTCCTGGCCCGCTTGGCCGACGGTCTGAGTCGCAGCAACCCCGGCGTAGAACGACGCCTGATGGGCTACCACCGCGGTGCGGCCCGAGATGGCCGAGCCGTCGTTCCCGTAGGTTGTGGCCTCCACGGTCAACGACCTGCTTCCTCGTGCGATTCCGTCGTCGGTCTCAGGGGCTTGCGTCGTGACATCGCTCGGGAGCTCGACGAGCAAGGCGCCCGAAGCGTCCGTCGTGCCGCTGCCCTCAAGCACGGTCATGGGGGGCGACGGTGTCTGCCACCAGCACCCGAAACACACCCACGGATCGTCGGCGTCGGAGAACGAGTACTGGCCAAGAGCCGGAGGCGAGAACGTGTACGGTTCGGACAGGACTCGCCACTCCACGCGCGCGCCGGCCACGGGAGCCCCGAAGAAGTAGGACGCCTGAACCCTGGCGTGGGCAACCTCTCCCTTCACGATCTCATCGCGGTCGGCAGTCACTGCAACCTGGAACTCCGGGGCTTTGTACGCTGCAACCTGAAACTCGAAGCTCTCCGAGCGATCTCCGTACTCGACGCCGAGGGTGTAGTCTCCGAGCGCGGCGTCCGCCGCAAGCGCACAACTGCCGGAAACGGCGCCGAACCCGTCGAGAGAGAGGAGCTGTTCGTAGACAAGATTCCACGTGGAGTCCATGATCCTAACGCGCGCTGTCTCCGCCTCGGGCAGCGTGTAGTGCGCGTCTGCTTCGCGTCGCAGAAGGGCGCGGAAGTGGACCGTCTGGCCGGCCCGGTAGATCGGCCGATCGGAATCGATGTACGCCCGGCCGGAAGGAGGCGTCTCGTTGTAGAAGCCAAAGTCCCAGGGGGAGATCCCGTCGCTCCATTCGGAACTTGACAAGGCGAACGGGCTCTTCGCCGTAATCGTGATGCCGCGCCAATCATGCGACGCCGTGCCCGGGAAGCGCGCCAGGCCGCGGCTGTCGCTCACGTCGACGTCGATCGTCTCTCCGTCGGCATTCATCTCCGACAAGATCAGTCCGGACACCGGGGCGCCCGTCTCGAGATCGGTCGCCCAGACGAGCGTCTCCGTCTCCGACGCCTTCATGACGAGATGTGTTGGGGTGGAGATGAGCACGTGGCGACCCTGCCAGGGGTTCCACTCCACACCGTCGGCTTCGAGATCGACGATGTAGACGCCCGGGGCGAGAGGTCCGCCGTCCTCGACGAGGCTCACCGGCGTGTAGGCAACCTCGTTGAGCGGCGACGATGCGGCAACGGACCATGTTCGCGCGCGGCCACGCGCGGACGGGGTGAAGTCGTACCACGCCTGCATCGCCTCGAAGTAGCCCGCGAGGTCCACCGGCGTCAGCGTGAGGATGAGTTGCCTCGTGTTTCGGTGCGCAACGACGATGCGTGCAGGTTCATACGAGCTGTACGTGCCGACGCTCCCGGGGACCTGCAGCCATGCCGCGGGATCGAGAGGCCCTGTCGTGTAATGGACGGTCAGCGTCTGGGTTGTCTTGTTCCCGTAGGGATCCTCAATCCCCGGACGAATCGTCACGGTGTACGCCCGACTCGGCTCCGAGGAGAAGTAGATCACGTACCGATCGTCCCACGAACTGAAGTACCCGTGGATGTCCTCGGGCTTGGGAGCCGGCTCGATCGCGACATGGTCGAGGACGGTCTTCTCGTTCACGGGCGCGGTGAACTGGATGATGAAGGGCGAGTAGGGAGCGACGTCTCTCTCGCCAGGCTCAGGTGATGTCTCCAGAATTCGCAGCACCGGAACCGTCTCGAATCGGAACCGGACGAACTCGCTCGTGCCCAGTCCGCCTCCGTTGGCAACCGCGCCGGGTTCGAGCGTCGCGACATAGTGACGGCTGAACGCGAGCGGCGCGGCAGGAGTGAAGACGAGAGTGTCCCCGCTCGCGGATAGCGTTCCGTCGACGCGCGACGTCCACAGTCCGAACGCCGAAATCTCGCGCAGGGAGAAGCGGCTGCGCGCGGACTCGACGTCCATCGGCATGTTGAACGTGAGACGCACCGGCGCGTCGAGGGACACTCGGTCGTCGCCGTCGCTCGGGGACGTCCACACGATCTCGGGCCGCGCCGTCGTGAAACGCCACACGACATCGGTGGCGAGAAGACCGCCCGTCGTGTCGGTTAGACCTGCCCGAACCGTCGCCGTGTACTCCGTCCCTCCTTGCAGCGGCTCGCTGGGAGTGAAGACGTAGATCGACGTATTCAGCCACTCCCCCGACCCGGCGATCGCAGGCCGAAAGACAAGCGGGTCCGGCAAGACGGGCGCGTCCGGGGCGGATACGGCCGAGAGCGCGACGACGGGGCGGTTGAACATCACCGTGATCGAGCTTTGAGCCGCGATCTCGATTGCGCCGTCCACGGGAATCACCTGCGTCACTGCGAGGTAGCCGACGGTACGAAGACGAAGCGTGAACGGATCGGCAAGCAGGAGCCCGTTCAGGTCACGGGCCATTCCGGCAACGCTGATGATGTACGCAGCATCGCGTTTCCATGGCTCCGACGGAGTGAACCGGATCGTCGTGTCCGACGTCCACTCCCACCGTCCCGCGGTCTCAGGCGAGACAAGGACGGCATCCTCGACGGAGGCGTGGTCCATCGCCCGGTCGAAGACAAGTTGCAGGACTGCGTCCACGGCCATTTCCTCGCCCCGCGAGGGCGAGGTCTCAACGATCCGCGGAGGGGCGACCTCCGCACCGTTCGATGAAGCGGCGGCAGCCCATGTCGAGGCTGCTACCCCAAGGACGACAACTGCCAGGAGAATGAGGACTCTCGAAGCGCTTCTTGCCAACCTCACGTTCATGACTGCCCCCTAACGCGTGTGCTGTGCTCGTTCGTCTGTGTCACTCTGGTCGATTCTCACGAGCCCGTCAACTTGCTCTTACGAACACCCCAGGTCGACCGTTCGTTTCGCGCGAGGGGCAGAGCCTCGCGACACTTCACGCACCGTGCTGCTTTGCGGCGTCCCATGGATTCCTCAACCGAGCTTCACAGATCCCACACACCGGCGGCCTAGCCTCCTCTTGTCTAACGAAAGTTGGACATCTCGCACCCCCGATACCAGCCCTCCGGGAGAGGGACGACGAGTCCCTCTCCCAGGCTTTTCAGGGGGTCTCTTTTCCTTAGGGCTCGCGTGCGCGAAGATGGGTGGACATCATGCTGACAAGAGCGCAGTCTCGCCGCGTTGTCTCGCTACAAGACAAGAAGGACCGCGATCGCCTTGGCCTCTACGTGGTGGAAGGAGACAAGCTGGTCCGCGAGGCGCTCGCGCTTTGCGCCGACGTGGAGACGGTCTACGCGGTGGCCGAGTGGATTCGGGGGGCTCAGAGAGTCTCCGAGGCGTCGCCCCAGCCGATCGTCCAAGTGTCCCCCCACGAGCTGCAGCGAATGAGCGCGCAGAAGTCGCCGAACGCAGTGCTTGCCGTCGTTCGGAAGCCGCAACCCGACCTCGAGTGGACGGCGAGCGCCTCGAACCTCACGTTGGCGCTCGACGCGGTGCGAGATCCTGGGAACCTCGGCAGTCTCCTACGCGTCGCTGCGTGGTTCGGCATCGAGGACGTCGTGGCGTCCCCGGACTGCGCGGATGCGTTCCAGCCCAAAGTGGTGCAAGCGAGCATGGGAGCCCTCTTTCACGTGCGCGTTCACTCGATCGACCTCGAGCCGTTCCTCGTCGGCGTGCAGAGCCGCGGACTTCCAATATACGGCGCGGTGCTTCAGGGGACCTCGATCTACGAGGCGGACCTTGAGTCGCGGGGCGTAATCCTCCTAGGGAACGAGTCCTTTGGCCTGTCGGAGGGACTCCTTCGTCTTGCGTCGCAGCGTCTCATGATCCCCCCGTGGCGCGAGAGCGGTCCAGGGCGGGACTCGCTCAACGTGGCGACGGCTGCTGCCGTTCTGTGTTCGGAGTTGCGTCGACGCGTGGCGCGCGCGGATCCCTGCTGAGAGCGGCTCGGGCGGCGACCGCGGGCGAGGTACAATGCCGCGAGAAGGAGAGGGGGCTACGGGCCATGGTTCGAGTCAGATTCGCGCCGAGTCCGACGGGCTATCTACATGTTGGAGGCGCGCGCACAGCCTTGTTCAATTGGCTCTTCGCGCGCCACGCGGGCGGTGTCTTCATCCTGCGCATCGAGGACACGGATCGCGAGCGATCCACCGACGATGCGATTGAGCAGATCGTCGCATCCATGCGGTGGTTGGGATTGGACTGGGATGAGTACTACCGCCAGACCGAACGTCACGACCGGCACCTCGAGGCCGCCGAATCGCTCCTTCGCTCCGGCGCGGCCTACGAGAAGGATGGCGCGTGGTGGTTCCGCGTTCCCGACTCCGGCGTGACGATCGTTCACGATGAACTGGTCGGCGACGTGCGCTTCGGCAACGAGCAGCTGAAGGACTTCGTCATCCGGCGCTCGGATGGCACGTTTGTCTACAACTTTGTGGTTGTCATTGACGATGTCGACATGGGCATCACCCACGTCATCCGAGGTGACGAGCACCTCAACAACCTGCCGAAGCAGATGCGCATCTATCAGGCGCTTGGGAAGGCCATGCCCCTCTTCTATCACCTGCCGATGATCTTGGGCCCCGATCGTGGCAAGCTGTCGAAGCGTCACGGCGCGACGTCGGTCCTCGACTACCGAGATCGCGGGATTCTGGCCGACGCCCTCGTCAACTTCCTTGTCCGTCTCGGATGGGCTTACGGGGACGAAGAGGTGTTCTCGCGCGCCGATCTCGTGCGGCTGTTCACGCTTGAAGGGCTGAACAAGTCCGCCGCCGTGTTCGAGGACGCGAAGCTTCTGTGGCTAAACCAGCAGCACATGAAGCGCGCCGACCTCGAGCACCTCGTGGGCCTGTTGGAGCCACTGGTCGTCGCCCGCGGCCGCGTGAGTGCGCAGATGTGGTCTCAGGCAAGGCGCGAGCAGCTCTTCGTCGGCGCGAACCTGCTGCGCGATCGCGCCAAGACTCTGTCCGACCTCGCTTCGACCATGGAGATCCTGTTTCCCATCTCCATCGACCGCGAGGACGCGGGACCCCTGACGGAGACCCAGGCTCGTCTGTTGCGGATCCTTGCCGATGGAATCGAGCGGCTCGATCCGTGGAACGCCGCCGGACTCGAGGAGTCGTTTCGCACGATCCTTGCCG
Organism: uncultured Thermotogae bacterium; assembly: GCA_964447445.1. Classification (GTDB taxonomy): domain Bacteria; phylum Bipolaricaulota; class Bipolaricaulia; order UBA7950; family UBA9294; genus CAIOGO01. The sequence goes on along the minus strand of CAYUSW010000031.1, from coordinate 15,200 downwards.
GCGAGGGAGCGACGCTGAAGGACGTGGCGCAGGCATGCCGGGCAGCCGTGACAGGGCGAAAGGCCGGGCCGGGACTATTCGAGATCCTGTCTGCCGTCGGCCCATCCATCACCGCGGATCGCCTTCGCGCGCAGGCGGAGGGGCCGCGCGGATGAGCGGCATGATCGCGGCTTGCCTCGGAGTGCTGCTTGCCGCGGGGGCAGCGAGCGCGGCGAGCGTCCCTCTGCAGTACGTGGACGACATCACGCCTCTCACGACGTGGTGCGCTCTTCGTGCGATCAAGGTGCACGACGACGGGGCCGGCGTGCTCTCGGGGATGCTGACGCTCGCAGGCGTCGAGCACGAGGTCCGGGTCGCTCCTCGTGAGGATGGTGCGGTGGCGCTCGCCGCCGACCTCGACGGCGACGGGACGGCCTCGCCCATTGATTGGGAGGGCACCCTTGCCGACGGAGCGCTGCTCGGCGCGCCGGAGTTCGTCCTTGCGGCGACAGACAACCAAACTGCATCCTACCGGGTCTTCCTCATGTGGTCTCCGCTTGTTCCGGGCATGGTCACCTACTGCCGCGACAACTACCGCCTCGGGACGTTTGAGGCCGCGAAGCGGAGCGTGTTGCTGGCTGTCGTTGACGACAACACCGACGGGACGTTCGACGACGAAGGCGGGACGCTGTTTGTCGACGTCGACGGGGACGGGCGGCTCCTCACGGACGTGGACTCCCACGAACGGTTCCGCCTGAGCGAGCCGTTCGTGCTGGACGGGATCACGTACGTCGCGACGTCTGTCGCCGCGGACGGGACCCAGGCGGAGATCGAGATCGCTGCGGAGCCCGCGGAGCCGAAGCCCCCTCTCCTCGTGGGATACCCAGCTCCCGGCTTCAGGTCTGGAGACCCTCAGGCAGGCTCGATGGGGATGGACTCGCTTCGCGGGAAGATCGTGCTCCTCGACTTCTGGGCCGGTTGGTGCCAGCCCTGTCTGGCGGAGCTGCCGAATGTCGCGGCGCTGGCGGAGGCCTTCCGCGAACGGGGCGTCGAAGTCGTGGGCATCAACCTGGATCGATCGCGCGCGGCCTTCGACGAGATCGTCGCCCTGAGCCCACTCACGTACCCGCAGATCTACGACGGGCCCGACGGCCCCATCGCTTCTCTCTATCGGATCGTTGGCATCCCTATGACCTACCTCATCGACCGCAGCGGCATCATCAGGGCGCGGAACCTTCAGGGCGACGAACTCGTGGCGGTAGTCCTCGCGCTTCTGGATGAGGAGTCTGAATCGTGAGTCGGCGGCCCGGGCTTCGCGCGGTTCAGGTCCTGCTCCTGCTCCTCGCCGGCGCGTCGGCGTTGGCTCTGGGACAAGAAGGAATCCTGGTGTTCTCGGTGGATCCGGCGTCGGCGGAGGTGACTCCCGAAGGGACGGCGACGATCGCGGTCCGGATCGAGAACGAGAGCATCCGAGAGGCCGACGACATCGAGCTGACGTGGGTGGGCGCGGAAGGGATCTCCCTCTCGTCTGAGCCGACGAGCGTCAGTGTTCTCGCGGCGTTTGCCTCCGCCACGATCCGGTTGACCGTGACGGTCGCCGCGTCGGCGCCTCTCGGGGAACTGCGGGGTGACCTGCTCGAAGCCATCTACACGTACTGCATCGACGATCTCTGCTACGAGATTGTCGAACCCGTGAAGCTCACGCTTCGCGTCGTGTCACCCGCGGATCCTGCCACCGACGAGCCCCGCGGCGATACGGCCGAGCCAGGAAGAGAGACTCCCGGGCGATCGTCCTGGCTGTCCATGGGTTTGGGCTTCCTCGTCGTCCTGCTTGCCTTCTCGTGGTCAGTCTGGCGTGCGCCGCGCCTACGCCTTGCTCTCTACGCGTCGCTCGCCGTCGCAGGAGGACTGGCGCTCGGGTTCGGCGTCTCTCTCGGTCAGCACCGGCAGGCGCAAGCTGTGGGCGCCGTCCTCTGCACGTCGTGCGTGGGAATCGAGACCGCGGAGACGGCGAGAGCCGAGCTGTCGGCGGCACAAGCGGCGGCCGTCGATCGCATCGCGGCGCCGGTCGACTTGCTCGTCTTCCACGCTACGTGGTGTCGTTCCTGTCCTTACGCCGAGGCCCTCGTGGACCTCGTGGCGTCCCGAAATCCGCTCGTCCGCTACCGACTCGTCGACGCCGAGGTCGAGCGCGACTTGGCCGTGCTTCACGGCGTGACGCGCGCCGGGCGAACTGTCGTTCCCGCGATCGCTTGCCTCCAGACGGGCAAGATTCTGTTCGGAGCGGAGGATCTGGGGGATCGCCTTGTCGCTCTGTTGCAGGAGGCATCATGAAGCTCGCGACCGGACGACGCATCACGCAAGGGCTCGGCATCGTCCTTGGGCTGTTCGGCGCCACGGGCATCGGGATGACGCACATCCTGTTTCCTGGCCTGCACTGCTACGCCTGCCCGTGGGCCGTCACGGTCTGCCCGATCGGACTCGCCCAGAATCTCGTCATCTTCGGCACCGTGCCATTTTTCTGGCTCGGTGCCATGGTCGTCTACGGACTTGCGGCCGCTCGTGGCTTCTGCGGCTGGTTCTGCCCATTTGGCACGCTCAACGATCTTCTTTCGTTCCGGCGGCGGCGCATCCGATCCAGTCTTTCGTACGGGAAGTTTCTTGTTCTATTGGGCACGCTGCTCGGAGCGTGGGCGCTCACTGACACGATCTTCTGCAAGCTCTGCCCCGCGGCATCGATCGAGGCGTCTCTGCCGTACCTATTTCTCGGCGTCGCCAAGGTGAACGGTCCGTTCCTCGTCCACATGGCGACGCTAGGGGCCTCGATCCTCGGCATGGTCCTCGTGGCCCGCTTCTGGTGCCGCTACGCCTGCCCCATGGGGGCCGTCCTCAGCCTGTTCAATCGGGTGAGCTTGCTGCATCTATGGTGGAATCGCGCCGAGTGCACGGCGTGCGGCGCGTGTGTCAGCAGCTGCCCGATGGGCATCGACCCGCGCCGCGAGCACGACGGCCACAACTGCATCAAGTGCGGCGCGTGCGCGGATGCCTGTGCGCCCGAGTCGCTTCGGCTGCGGTACGGCCTGCGGAGAGAGCGGTGATCCCGTACCTGGTGCTTGGCCTGATTCAGGGCCTGACCGAGTTCCTGCCCGTCTCGAGCTCAGGCCACCTCATCCTCGCGGAGAGATTCCTCGGTCTTGCGCCGCCGGGGCTCATCTTCGAGGCCTGTCTTCACCTCGCGACCGTGGCGGCGATCCTCGTTGCTCTCCGCTCCGACCTCGTGGAGCTCGCCCGCGCGCTCACGCCTCGCGGCTGCCTCGAACGGCGCAAGGAGGTCGGGTTTCTGATTCTGGGCACGGTGCCTGTCGTCGTCGTCGGCCTCCTGCTACGAGAATCGGCAGGCGCATGGTTTCGCTCGTTGTGGGTGGTAGGCGTCGGGTGGTTGGCCACGGCGGCCGTGCTCCTTCTTGCGGACCATCGGGCTCGCCGGTCGGCCGCCGGGGAGCTGTCGGTTCCCGGCGCTCTCGCGGTCGGCGTGGCGCAGTCCGTGGCGCTCGTCCCAGGGGCTTCGCGAAGCGGGCTCACGATCGGCGTGGGCATTCTCGCGGGACTTCGACCCGATCGGGCGGCGCGATTCTCGTTCCTGCTCTCCATCCCGGCGGTGGTGGGCGCTGCGGGGCTTGTGCTGTGGGACGGGGCGGGCGTCCCGGCTTCGCGGGACGCGAACGTCCTGGGGATTCTTCTTGGGTCGGCCGTGGCGTTCGCGATCGGGCTCCTCTCGTTGCGAGCCCTTCTTGCTCTTCTGGCGCGGGCTCGGCTGTGGCCGTTTGCCGTCTACTGCGGTGCGCTGGCCGTCACCTCGTTCATCCTCGCCGCAACGCGTGGATCTGTCTAGAACGGCGATCCCATCACGACAAGGACCGCAGCAACTACGAGGAGGAGGGCCACGAAGAGCACAGCGACGCTGGACGCGGGGTTGGGGCGTGCCGGAGGTTCGGGCGTAACGACGGAAGGGGGCGTAGTGACAGTGGATAGGGCGTTCGAGACGGATGGGTCGCCCGGCGTGCGCGAGACGACGACGAAGCGGTCGATGACGTAGCTGCCCCTCGATCCTTTGTCGAGCGTCGTTCGAAGGCCTACGGGACTTGTGGTGTCCGGATTGTAGGGATCAACGATCGAGTAGGTGCTTCCTACCTTCCCCGTTAGCACAACCCAATGGCAATCCTCGGTCTGGGACGAGCCACTGCGACAGGCGGAGCTCCAGTGAACACCCGCAACGATCGGACGCCCCTGTCGCAACGCGTGGTCGATGATGACGGCGGCCACGGCACTCAGCCCGACGTTGCTGCGGTTCGTGTGGAAGTCAAGCACCACACCCTTGGGTAGGTTCTTCCACTCGAGGCAGCATGAGCCCGCCGGGTCCTGAGAACACCGGCCATACCCGCGGCGGGCGCGAAGCCAATCATTGAGAATACGGGGATCCATGCCTTGCTCCCGGCTGGCGGTGGAGGAGAGCGCGGGGGGAATGTCGAGCGTGATCTCGTAGTACGAGAGGACGGCGGAGAACGCGGTGATCAGACAGCCCGTGCCGCGGATTCGGTCGGGGCAGCCGTCCGTGCCCAGGGCGCAGTCGCCCCAAGCGCCGGGCCCATTCGTGTACATCTGATTGAACGCCGGCATCGTTCGAGGCAGCGTGATAGATTCGGCGTGCGCGGACAGCCATCCTGAGAGCGCGACAATGACGAGCCCAGCAACGAGCAGACGGAGCAGCAGGTACCGATTCACAGTAGCACCTCTCGGAGGTCGGTCGCCCTCGGAAACGCGAACCGCGGCCTGACGTCTCCCGGAGGCTCCGCCTTCTGCGGACGGACCCACGCTGTGGCCATTCCCGCAGCGTGCGCACCCAGAATGTCCGTATCATACGAGTCGCCGACGAACAGCGCCTCGGACGGGCGGACGACGAGGCGATCGACGAGACAAGCGAACGCCCGCGGATCAGGCTTGTAGACGCCGACGTCGCCCGCGACGACGATCGCATCGAACGTGGCCCTGATGCCCAAGGAGTGGATCTTCTCCCACTGGGTGTCGGAGAGTCCGTTCGTAAGGAGACCCAGCCTGTAGCCTGCATCCCGTAGGTCGGCCAGGAAGTCCCGCGCGCCCTCGAACAAGCGGACGCCGTTTGCGCGTCGTAAGACGCCGTACTCCGAGGCAATGCGGTGGGCCAGTCCGTCTTCAACGAATCCCCGTTCGACAAGAATCCTCTGCCAGACGGCGAGGCGAAGCTCATCGGCCGAGCCTGCACTCCGCTCCAAACTGACCCACAGAGCGTCGTAACGGGATGCGAGGTCGTCAGCGGCCCCGAAGGGCTCGATGGGAAGCCCCAGCCGGCTCCAGGTCGCTGCCACGACGTTGGCGCTCGACATGGGGTAGTACGAGAGCGTGTGATCGAGGTCGAAGAGGATGTGGGAGAACTCTCGTTGACCTGGCATCAGTTGATCGCCCACGCCCCCTCTCTTATCCTCTTCCCATGCCGTGGGGAAGACGACGATCATAGCCCACGCGGTTCCGCGCCTTCAAGGAGAGCTCATGCGGATCATCGGCGGAGAACGGCGAGGCCGGAAGCTTGTGGAGTGGGAGGACTCGTCCATACGGCCGATGCGCGACTTCGTACGTTCAGCTCTCTACAACATCCTCTCCGACTTTGTTGACGGCGCGGCCTTCCTCGACCTCTACTGCGGGACGGGCAGCGTCGGCCTCGAGGCCCTGTCGCGAGGCGCTCAGTCCTGCACGTTCGTCGACCGATCGGCTGACGCATGCGCCATTGTCCGACGGAACCTCGATGCTCTCGACTTCCTGCCTCGCGGGGAGGTCATTCAGGGCGAAGCGCTCGATGTGCTCGACAGATTGCGGCACCTCGGGCGGCGGTTCGACCTTGTGTTTGTCGGGCCGCCGTACTACCGGGAACTTGCCCCACGGGCGCTGGAGGGGCTCGGCGATGCCGCTCTGCTCTGCGACGATCCGGTCGTCGTGGCTGAGATTCACAGCACGGAGTCGATCCACGACGCGTTCGGGAGGCTCTCCCTCGTGGATCACCGGCGCTACGGCGACAATCAGTTGTGGTTCTATCGGACGGCCGCCGACATCGAAGGCTCGGCGGGGAGGGGTGACGCATGATGGCCGCATCGAAACCCGGGCGGTTGTTCCTGCTGACGAACGATGACGGGATCACAGCGCCGGGGCTTCTCGCCCTGCGCAAAGCTCTCGCATCGCTCGGCCGCACGGAGGTGTACGCGCCCGACAGAAACTGGTCGGCAGCGAGCCGCACGCGTACGTTTCACAAGCCACTTCGTGTGGATTCGGTCCCGCTGCTGGACGGCAGCGTCGGGTACGCGACGAGCGGGACGCCGTCGGACTGTGTCTCCCTCGCGCTCCTCGGTCTTCTCGACGGGCGCCCCGATCTCATCGTTTCCGGGATCAACGCCGGCCTCAACCTGGGCCGTGACGTGTCGTACTCCGGAACCGTCGCCGCGGCGATGGAGGGCGCGCGCTCGGGGATTCCGGCGGTGGCTGTGTCGTACGACACTCTTCAGGCGCCGAGCGACGATCTCGACTACGGTCGCGCGGCGGACTTCGTCCGCCGGCTTGTGGGCTTTCTCCTCGGGCGCCCGGCCCTCCCGCCCGGCATTCTGCTCAACGTCAACGTTCCCTATGTCCCGGGTGGGCAAGCCCTGCGGAGCCGGCTGACGCGCCTCGGCGGCGAGGCGTACTCGAACTACCTTGTGACGGGGAGGGACCCTCACGGGCGAGAGTACTACTGGATCACCGGCGATCCGCTGACGGGAAACGCCGCCGAGGGGCGAGGAACCGACATCGAGGCGGTCGCCGAAGGCTACGTGTCGATCACGCCGATCCACCTCGACATGACCGAGCATGCTCTGCTCACGGAGCTTCGACCCTGGGAGAGCGAACTCGACCGCGACGCCTAACTCCGGCAGCGCTCCTCCAGCGTGGAGAGTTGTCTTTTCACCCACCAAGAGATATGAAAGGGAAGCGTAGGCGCGGAGGCGGCGTGACCAGGCAGCAAGAGCGCGGGCTTATCCTTCTCGTGGCCTTGGGGCTTCTCGTCGGGGGTGTCGTCCTTCTCTGGCCGAGGGCTGAGCGGGGCCCAGCCCGATGGGTGCGGCCGATTGTGCTCACCGATGTCCGGGTTGTCGTCCCCGCGCTGGCTGTTCCGACGAAGATCGACGTGAACACGGCGGACGCTCTGGAGTTGGCGAAGCTTCCGGGCATCGGTGCTGCGCTTGCTGCGCGCATCGTTGAGTACCGGGAGGCCCACGGATCCTTTCGCACCTTGGATGAGCTCGCCGCCGTCAAGGGCATCGGCGCGGCCACAGTCGAGCGGCTGCGGGACGTCGCTACGGCCGGCGAGTGAACAGCGCCCGGCGCCAGCGGCGGTCCCTCCGTGCCGCAAGAGGAGTGCGACGTGGCTCCGCCCGATCGCTTGCTGGCTTGAGGCCCGCTAGTAGGCCGTGGTGCGAGTACGGTGGCGTGGTGCTTCCTTGTAGTGAGGTGCCTGGCCGCGGTTCCAGAGAGCGAAGTCGACATCGCGCGCCGTGACGGCACGCCCGGTCGAGCGGAGGGCCTCGACGATGCGTTCCACGGCGTGCACGGCACACGCTCGGATCTCCACCTCGTCGGCGGACCCCGCAGCGATCAACTCGCCTCGTCCGATCCGATCGGCAAGGTCGGCGGAGTACGTGAGGACGCCGTCCAATCGGAGCACGTGAGGCACGAGGTTGTCGGCGAAGACCGTGAGCGCATCGAGGTCGGTGAATCGCCCCCAAGCGGAGCCTTCGAAGGCGAGCGCGAGGTCGGAAGCGAGGATCTGGGACCTCTTGTAAAACGGCACTTCCTCACTCCCGTACACGGCGACGTCGTGAAACAAGGGCTGGCGGTCAAGGAGCGAGACGAGGCACGCTGCGGACGCATCCGCAGCCTCGACCAGGGTGGAGAAGGAGGCGCCGAATCGGTTCATGAGATCGCGTCCAAGATCGTTCCACGATCGCGCGAAGAGGGCCATCAAGTCAGCAATCGGTGGACTGGTGAGGCTCTGACGGAAGATCCGCGCGCATCCGGCGGGCGTCGCCGCGGCCAGGTCGCGCGCGGTCAGAGGACCCTCAGCGTGGAATCGTTCCTTGAGCGACAGAGCGACAGTGGCGTAGCCCGAACGGCCGGGACGTTTCGCGAGATGCGGGAAGTAACCGGATCCGAAATTCACTGCGTCGAGCGCGATGACATACGCCAGAGTGTCTTCCGCCTGCCCGCGGAAGTGCAGGGAATCGTCGTAGGTCGGTGCTTCGAGCGGCAGCGCTGATAGGCCAAGCGCATAGCCGTGTAGGGCTCGCTCTTCGATACGAACGCGCTTGGACTGCGCGGCCACGTCTCGGCAACGTCGACGGATCCGGGTGAACAGCATGTCCTGCACAGGGTAAGAGTAGCCGACGGGTTGCGTCGCGGCCTCTGTTCTCTTCCCCGCGGGCGCCGCCTCGCCCCGTCGAGGCGGGCAGCTACCCGCGCAGGCGTTGCCCTTCGTCACTCGGTGCGGCGGGCGGAAGGCTCGGCCGGTTCCGCCGGTTCCGCCGGCTCGGCTGGTTCCGGCGGTTGTCCGTGCCGCGAACAACGGAACGGATCGAAGTTGGGTCCGAGGGGATCGAAGTCCGGCCCCGGAACGTCCTGGTGGTGACGCTTTGTCCTTCGCGCGCCGGTGTGCATCCCCATCTGTGCCTGGAGGTTCTCGAAGTGCTGGCGCGTCAGCTCGGCGGCCGTGTGACTCGGCATCCCTGCATCCACGAGCGTCTTGTAGAAGCTCGCGAAGGCGTCCGCCGTTCCCTTCAGCCGCTCGGGGGAGTAGACGCTCTCCTGAATGCCGCGCATGAGGTGGGGAATCCGATCCGACACGACGTCGAGCATCTCGCGGATGCCTTCGACTCCCTCGACCTCGAGGTCTCCGAGTTCCTCCTCGGCCTCCTCCAGTTCCTCCTCACGAGCTTCCAGCTCCTCCTCGAGCTTTTCCAGCCTCTCTTCTTGCCGCTCGAGCCGCGTCTCCATCTCCTCTTGGATGCGGTCGATCTTCTCGCGCTCTCGTTCGAGCTTTTCCATTTCGCGTTCGAGAGCCTGGCGCTCCCGTTCGAGGCGCTCTCTTTCTCTCTCGACCCTTTCGGCTAGCTCCGCGCCGTTGCGCTTGTCTTGATCAGCCATGTCTCTTCCTCCCACGCGGTGAAGTGAATCTGCAGAATGCGAGTCGGCGGCTGGGCCAGGGCAGATCCCCTCGCTGTCGCCGGACCGGTGCGCCGGCACGTCGGTGGACTGCTCCGGTACCCCCAGCCGCGCGCAGATGACCGACTCCGATTGCCTTGAGATCTCGGCGACGACTGTTGTCTCCTGAGCTGCGGCGCGTTCGAGTACTCGCGACGCCTGGCTCCGGGCGACGCCAAGCTCCGTCAGGTGGCGAACGAGGTCGGCAAGGGCGTCCGCGTGAGCCCGCGGAGCAGGCACGTCGGCCTCGCTGAGGCGGTCGAGCAGGGTTCCCGCCTCTTCCCTCGAGAGACCTTTCTCGACGAGCCGTTCGAAGAGCGCGGCGAGGCTCATGGCACGAGCGACGGTCATGAGACCGCTGCGAGCCACAAGATCGCGGATCCGATCCTCGCCGATCCCGGCGGCTCGAAGGATAGGCACTGCGGCGCCCGAGTCGGCGGACGGCGAGCCGGCTCTCACGACGCGTCCTTCGGAGTCTCGGGCGTCCCCTTGCCATGCGTTCCGACAACGCGAACGTTGTGTCCCATCACGCGAAGACTGGCGCGCACCGGCGAACCGGGACGCCGCGCGTTCACGCCGAGTCGGAAACCTACGATGAACGATCCAATGTCGACGTTTGCGGTATCGCGGAGGCCTGCCTTGGTCATAACGCGGTGCCAGACGCGTTGCCGTACTCCTGGCATGCTGGAGGTCCTGGTACCCACAGCGTGGCGGATCCACGCGACCTCCGCCAACTCCGTACGGCAGGTTTCGCAAGCGTGCATGTGCGTGGCCACTGCCGCAGCCTGCGCGGCGTCGAGTTTCCCCGTAACGTACCAGGGCACCATCTCGATTATTTCTCTGCAGTTTGTCATAGGAGTTCCTTGGCGAGTGCCTTGCGCGCATAGAACAGGCGCGACTTCACGGTGCCTTCGGGAACGCCGAGCACGGCGGCTGCGTCGGCCAAGCTCATCTCTTCGTAGAACACGAGGTGAAGCACTTCTTGGTGTTCCGCGCTCAACGTCGCCAGAGCCTGCGTGACGCGAACGTCGATCTCCGCCGTCTCGGCCGGATCCGGCTCCCCCTTGGGGTCTTCGGGGAGCCGCTCTCCCTTCTTCTCGCGCCGAAGGAGGCTGTGGGCCTGATTCCTCGCGATGCCAAGGATCCATGTTGTGGCTTTGGACGCCCCGCGGAAGCTGGCCGCGCTCTTCCACACGGTAAGCATCGTCTCCTGGAGCACCTCCTCCGCGAGATGAGCGTTGCGAACGAGTGACATCGAGAATCTGTAGACTCGCTCGGCGTGTCGCTCGTACAGCTCGCGAAACGCTTGCCGATCCGCCTGGCCGACGGCGCGCAGCAGTGCTTCGTCTGTCTTCAAGAGCAGTCCTTCATCGCGTCGTCAGCTCCCCGAACTCATTCGTTCACTGCATGAGTGCACGAGCGGGCGGCTTGGGTTCAAGACCGACCCCGCAACTCTCGCCTGTCAGCATCCGGTGGGCGGGGAGTACCGCCAACCTACGGGTCCACGCGCAGGGGAACGGGAACCACGACCTCCCCGGCTCGCACCCAGACATCGTAGTCTCCAGTCCGGGCGGATTCCGACGCGACGACGACGAGTGAGGTGTCGGCCATTGATACGTCGACGGGCGGCGGAATGGGATCCGCGTCTCCGCTCTCGAACGCCAGAACGCGCGGCACCCGCGGGTCGCCCAGGAACGCTCTCGCCGGCAAGCGCAGCTCGATCGAGTTGCCGCGGCGTACGCTGATCAGGTCCAGAAACTCCATAGTGGGGAGCCGCTCGATGAGGGGTTGATTGTCGGTCCCTGCCGTAGCTACGAGAGACAAACCGTCGGCGTCGATCCCGTGCGTGATGAGACCGAGGTTCGTGTGCCAGTTTGCCTCAACGTCGCCGCGCAGAGCGTCCGTTCGCTCCATCGTTCCGTGCGTCGCCGCGCTTCCCGCTGCCCAGCCGCCAACGCCCATCCGCTCAGCGTTCGCCGAGTCGACCACGCAGCCCCCGGGCGCAATGAGCTCGACGATCTCCCCCTCGTCCGACAGCTCCAGCGCTCGCTCTTCTTCCAGGCGATCGTCGTAAACAACACCGGCGAGCACGTTGCTTACCGTGGCGTCGCTGATCCTCTCCGCCAAGAGGTAGTCGGGCGCCGGGCGCAGGTCCGCAAGATCAAGCCACCACGTTGCGGGGCGGCTTGCGGACGTGTGCAATAGGAGGCCTTGATGTCGTTGCGCGGGTGCAAGGACACCGTGAAGGCGGAGAGTCTTCCACGCCTCGTCCTCTCGCGTCGCGGGTTTGGCCAGGCGCCAGCGCAGAGTCCACCCCTCGAGGTCGACGCTCTCGTCTGACATGTTCCGCAGCTCGATCCACTCGTCCGGTGAGTTGGCGGTTGTGCCGGCCCACGCGATCTCGGAAATGATGACCCGAGCGACACACGACCCTCCCACGGTGATGCTCTGCACTGCGCTCACGGCGTTGCCGCACGCGTCGGTCGCTGCCCACGTGCGCAGGATCGTGCCAGCTCCAGTGCACGGATCTAGAATCGCCACGTCGTCATACGTTACCGATGGGGGCTCGTCCGTGGCGTCTGGGTCGCTTGCTGACGCCCATCCCGTGGCCTCGGGGCTTGTCGGGTCGCCGCACGGCACGGTGAGGTCGGCCGGGAGAAGCAGTGCCACGTGACCTACATCGACGACCGTGATGGTTTGGGCTCCGACCGCCGTGTTGCCACAGGCGTCGTAGGCCGTCCACGTGCGCAGAATCACGCCGGTGCCGTCGCAACCAGTGAGAGATGCGAGATCTGTGTAGCCTACTGTAGCTGGCGTTGGGCACGAGCCACTGGCAACCGCCATCCCCGTGACCGACGGATCCGTTGGCTGGCCGGCATCGACTGTTCGGTCACCTGGCACGACCAGCGACAGGTGCGGCGGGGGCGGGGCAGCGCTCACAGTGATCGTTTGCGCGCCCGCCGCCGCGTTACCGCATGTGTCGACGGCCGTCCAGGTCCTCGTAATCGTTCCCGTCCCGTCGAGAGTCAGGTGGCTCTCGTCGGTGTAGGTCACGGCGAACGTCGAGCACGCGTCCGTCGCCTCGGCGAGGCCCGTCGAGGTCGGAAGGACCGAGTCTCCGACCTGCACAAGGTCATCTGCGGGGACGGTGAGTTCAGGCGCCATGGAGTCCACGTTGGCGATCGTCTGCACCCCGGTGGCCGCGTTGCCGCATGCGTCGACCGCCGTCCAGACCCGCTCGATGATCCTCGTGCCGCCGCACGTCGCTGGGCTAGTTCGGTCGCTGTGCGTGATCGTGGGTGTCGAGCCTCTATCGCTGGCTGCCGCTTGCCCCGTGGCGGCTGGAGACGTGGAGTGGCCGCACTCCACGACGGCATCGGCCGGAAGAGCGAGCGCCGGCGCCGTCGTGTCGTCCACGAGGATCGTCTGAACTGCGCTCGCGCTGTTGCCGCACTCATCGGCGGCCGTCCAGGTGCGAAGCAACGTGATGCGGCCGGCGCAGGCTCCTGGCAGCGCCACGTCGGAGTGTGCCAGAGTCGTCGTAGAGCAGAGGTCGAGCGCCTCCCCGCGGCCGGTGGCGGCGGGCTCCGTTGACTCGCCGAACTCGACGAGGGCGCCGGCGGGAATGCTCAGAGCCGGCGGTGTGACATCCGCCAGCGTGATGGTCTGGACTGCCGACACGGTGTTTCCACACTCATCGGCGGCCGTCCACGTGCGCAAAACGACGCCGGTTCCGCCGCATCCCGCGAGATCGGCGGCGTCCTCATACATGACTTCCGGAGCCTCGTCGACCGCGTCCGGGTCGCTGGCGGTAGCCTCTCCCGTCACGGAGGGGTGGTACGAGTGCCCGCAGGCGACGGTCGTGTCGGGCGGAAGGAGCAGGCTGATGTGGCCTGTATCCACCACGCGGATCGTCTGCACCTCGCTGACAGCGTTTCCGCACTCGTCGGCCGCGGTCCAGGTGCGCAGAATCGTCCCGGTTCCATCGCAGCCCGTGAGATCCGCAAGATCGCTGTAGGATACGGCGACCGGCACATGGGCGTCGTGGTGGCTTGCCGTCGCCCATCCTGTGGCCGCGGGATCGGCGGACTCGATCGTTTCGATCTCCATGTCGGGGGGCACGGTGAGAGCGGGCGCAAGCGTGTCGACGACGAGAAGCGTTTGGACAGCGCTGGTGCTGTTTCCGCACTCGTCGGTTGCGGTCCAAGTGCGGAGAATCCTTCCCGTGCCGCCGCAGCCTGTGAGCTCTGCGATGTCTGCGTAGGTCAGCATCGGCGGCTCGTCGACCGCATCGGGGTCACTCGCCGAAGCCCAGCCCGCAGCAGCTGGATCTGTAGCGCTTCCCAGTTCGAGGGTGACGTCGGCTGGCACGGTGAGCTCGATGTGCCCGCTGTCGACGACGGCGATCATCTGAACAGCGCTCGTCGCGTTGCCGCAGTCGTCGGTGGCCGTCCAAGTGCGCAAGATCGTGCCGGTCCCGTCGCAGCCTGTGAGCTCTGCTGCATCGCTGTACGTCACGATCGGCGGCTCGTCCACGGCATCGGGATCACTGGCCGAGGCCCACCCCGTGGCGCTGGGGTCGGTGGGCTCACCGGCCTCGACCGTCGTATCTGCGGGGACAGTGAGGAGCACGCGCCCCTCATCGATGACGGTGATCGTCTGGACAGCGCTCGTCGCGTTGCCACAGCCGTCGGTGGCCGCCCAGGTGCGCAGGATCCTTCCGGTTCCGTCGCAGCCCGTGAGAGACTCCGCATCCGAGTACGTCAGGGTAGGCGGCGTCGCACACGTGCTCACGGCGACGGCTTCGCCTGTGGCCGACGGGTCCGTCGGATCGCCGGTCGCCACGGCGACGTCGCCCGGAATCGTGAGAGTCAGCGTCACCGGCGGTGGGGCGCTGACGAGCTCGATGCTCTGAATCCCCGATGTGGTGTTTCCACAAGCATCCACCGCCGTCCACGACCGTGTGATCGTTCCCGTTCCGTCGGACGTCAGGGCGGTCTGATCGTTGTACGTAACGATGGTGGCGGAGCACGTGTCTGTCGCCACAGCCTGCCCTGTCGCGCTCGGCAACGTAGATTGGCCGGCCTCTACCATGACGTCCGTCGGCACTGTGAGGAGAGGAGCCTGCAGATCGACGACCAGGATCGTTTGCATGACGGTCGCCGTGTGGCCGCAGGCATCCGCGGCCGTCCACGTGCGGTAGATCGCGCCTGTCCCACCGCACCCGCTGAGGTCGGGATCATCCTCGTAGGTCACAAAGGGTGTCGAGCAGTTGTCGCTCGCCGCGGCCTGCCCCGTAGCCGCAGGCGCCGTGGAATGTCCGCACTCCACGGTCACGTCGGCGGGCGCCGTCAATTGAGGAGGAGCCGTGTCCGCGATCGTGATCGTCTGCGTGCCGGTGGCCGCGTGTCCACAAGCGTCGGTGGCACGCCACGTTCGCATGATGACCCCCGATCCACTGCACCCCGTCGTACTCGTCGCATCCTCATGTGTGACGGTTGGCGGCGAGCAGCCGTCCGTGGCCGTCGCTTGACCCGTGGCTGCGGGTTCCGTGGCATGACCGCAGTCGACGGTGACGTCGGCCGGCAGGCTCAGAGTCGGGGCCCCTCTGTCGGCGATCGTGATCCTTTGGATTCCCGTCGTCTCGTTGCCACACGCGTCTGCAGCGATCCACGTGCGCTCGATCACGCCGGTCCCGCTACAGCCTGAGACGAGCGTGCGGTCGGTGTATGTGATCGTCGGAGTCGTGCACGAGTCGGTGGCCGTGACTTGGCCGGTCGCGTCGGGAAGGGTCGAGTGCCCGCACTCCAGGGCGATGTCGGCGGGCACGAGGAGCAGAGGAGGAGTCGCATCGGCGACCGTGATCGTCTGGAAAGCAGAAGTGCTGTTGCCGCAAGCGTCCACTGCCG
>CAYUSW010000030.1:0-4676 GCA_964447445.1 uncultured Thermotogae bacterium | reverse complement strand
GATCCCCGCCTCGGTTGCCAGTTCCATACCCTAGCACCACCAGAGGGATTCGGCGGCCTCCGCCGAATCCCCTAGCTGTCTGCCTCTGTGAAAGAGGCAGCCTGGGATTCATCCACCCACCCGGAATCCCCCTAGCTGCCTGATTCTGTGAAAGAGACAGCCTGGGATTCATCCACCCACCCGGAATCCCCCTAGCTGCCTGATTCTGCGAAAGAGGCAGCCAGCGGCCTCGATCCTGCGAAGAGAGTCGCCCTACATGGGGCCGAACCGCGAGACAGGCCAGACACGCAGATACGGGACTCCGATCACGGCCTTCTCGTCGACGAAGCCCCAGTAGCGAGAGTCGAACGAGTTGCCCGAGTTGTCGCCGAGGACGAAGAGCATCCCCTCCGGAACGAGCGTCGGTTCGACGCCGTACTGCAGCCGCCCGCCCGTCGAGACGTAGTGGCGATCGAAACGCTCGCCAGTCAGTTTCGTGCCGTCGACGTAGATGGCTCCCTCGCGGATTTGGACCGTCTGTCCTCCGGTAGCGATGAGGCGTTTCACGTATCGCGTCGATGCGTCCCGAGCGATCACGCCGAGACTCGAGAGTGACGTCGTCGAAGCGCTCTTCATCCCCAAGCTGTAGCCCGCGCCGTCCGACGTTTCGAGGCGGATCGCCATTCCGTCCGCAAGCGCTGCCAGCCGGTCGTCGGCTTCCTTCACAGAACGAATGACCGTCCCGTTCACGTAGACGAGTCTGGCCCCGGCCGACATGCGGGTCGTCGCGGCCGGCGTGTTTGCCTCGATCGCGCGAATCATGACCTCGCCGTGGCGAAAGACCATGATGTCGCCTGGCTTCGGCGAGCGGAAGTAGTAGGTGATGCGATCGACAAAGAACGAGTCCTTCGGATCGATCGTCGGAATCATCGAGCCCGTCGGAACGTGCATTCGTACGGTAACGAACGTCATGATCACTGCCGCAAGCGCGCCCGCCACCACGAGAGTCTCGATCCACTCCAGCGTGATCTGCATCGCTCGCCCCGGCTTCCAGCCGAGCTTCCACGCCAGTCGGACGATGAGCGCCGGCCTCTTCGCCTTCTTCTCTTGCTTCATTTGCACTGCCGCCTCCATCGCATCCCTCGTCGTGCCAGACACTATAGCCGGCGGTCACGAGCCCGTCACGCTCAACGACCTAGCGTGAAAGCGCTTCGCTACGCGCGGGCGTCGTGACGCAGCCCCGACGCGCCCCGGATACACTTACCTTCGGAGGTTCCATGGCACACTCAGTTCTCCCGCCACTGCTTGCGCTGCTCGTGGTCGGCGCCGCGCCCGCTGAGGCCGCGC
This sequence comes from uncultured Thermotogae bacterium, assembly GCA_964447445.1. GTDB lineage: Bacteria > Bipolaricaulota > Bipolaricaulia > UBA7950 > UBA9294 > CAIOGO01. The sequence continues at coordinate 3,350 of CAYUSW010000030.1, read as the reverse complement.
ACTCGGACACCGTGCCGTCGGTGGCTACGCAAGCGATCCTCGATGTCACCGTCGTCGACGTTGCTGGCGGTACCGCGATCCCTTCTCAGACGGTCCTTGTGCGAGGCGACAGGATCGAACGCATCGGCCCCGCCGCAGAGGTCGCCGCTCCAGAGGATGCAACGATCATCGACGGCCACGGACTCTTCCTGATGCCGGGTCTTGTCGACGCCCACGCCCACTACTTCGATCGCGAGACCTTCGGCAGGCTCTTCGTCGCAAGCGGAGTGACCCTCGTCCGTGACACAGGGATGACCAACGAACTCGTCCTCCCGATCCGCGCAGACCTCGAGAGCGGAGGGCTCCTTGGCCCCGAGCTGCGAACCGCGGGCACGATCCTCGACGGTGTCCCGCCGCTCATTCCCGTCATCGCTCGTGGAGCTGCAACTCCGGACGAGGCAAGAGAGGCCGTTCGCAGTCAAGCGGCTGCGGGCGTCGACTTCATCAAGGTCTACTCCCGTCTCGACGCCGATGTGTTCCTCGCCATCGTTGACGAGACGCATGCGTTGGGACTCAAAGTCGCCGGCCACGTGCCCGACTCGGTCACGATCGACGCCGCCGCAGCAGCAGGCCTCGATTCGAGCGAGCACTTCTTCGGCTTCGACAAGCTCGTCGGGAAGCTCCTCGGGGCCCCCGTACGCTACACGTACGCCGGAATGGGCGCCGACGTCGCCTTCTTCCTGCGTCTCAGCGAAGTGGACCCGAACGCGCTCCGAGCCACGTTCGACGGACTACGCACGAGCGGCCTCACCGTCTGCCCTACTGTCATCACGTTCAAAGCGGGGATGCAGACGAAGGCGTTTCAGTCGGGCGCGTTCCCGGGGAGCGAGTACATCTCGCAGGCCGTGCTCACCACGTGGCAGACGCTGTGGGCAGGGCAGGACGATCTTCCGGACTTCGTCTGGAAGACGTGGGCCGGGCTCGTCGTCGAGCTCCACAAGGCCGGGATCCCGCTCATGGTTGGCACCGATCTCTCGGTCCCGGGCATCCTCCCTGGCTTCTCCGTCCACGATGAGATGCAGATCTGGCAGGACGCGGGGATTCCCGCCGCGGACGTTCTGCGCAGCGCAACGCTCGTCCCCGCACAGTGGCTCAGGCTCGACGACCGCCTCGGAACGATCGCCGAGGGCAAGACCGCGTCCATGGTCCTCGTTCGCGCCAACCCGCTCGACGACGTTCGGAACGCCAGGGAGATCGAGACCGTGTTCCTGCGCGGGCAGCGCTTCGATCGAGCCGCGCTCGACCGTCTCCTCGACGAAGCACGCAAGCTTGCGAAGCGCTAACGCACGTAGAGAATCGGGACGCAGGGCTCCATCGCCCTCTCGTAGTGGAGTTCGTACGTGGGACGCACGGCGTCGATCGAGAGCCCCTTCGACAGGATGTACTCCTCGCAGAAGCGTCCGAACCGCGGGCCGACGGCGGCAGGATCGTTGTGCTCCGCGACGCCGAAAAGAAGAGGCGGATAGGGCTCCCCATCCGCCTCGGCATCGCAACTCTATAGACGTTCTAGCATCCGCTATGCGCCGGCAGCTCGTCTCGCCATCGGGCACGTAGCCGACGAGGTTTCTCGACTCATCCTGCACGTACCGCTCGCCTTCGCGGCCCTGCAAGTCCCCTTGCTCTCAGCGCCTGCGCCGGAGGCCGAGGAGGCCTTCGGGCACGAGGCCGCGGCGCTCAGAGCGCCGCTTGCCTCCGAGCAGGTCCCGCCCGTGGAGTCGTCAACCGCAGACCCGCTACAGCCTGCCTGCGACCTTGCGCAGGCAACTCCCGGGTTGCACGCTGCCGCGTTCTCTGCCGCGCGGGAGTTCCTGCCACCCATCATCCCGCCTCGCGCCGTCACGGCGACCACCAGACCAGCAACCGCCAGACTCGCTACGGCCATCCCAATCACGATTCTCGTGCGCATTCCCACAGATCACTCCTTCGATTGACTGCGTGAGCCAGAGAGTGCCCGCCCGAGGTGTGGCCGGCGTGGGCAGGATGTGTCAGTCCTTTGAGTCCCGTCGCGTGGCCGATGAGGAGCTGGACACCTGGCAAGTCCGTGTGAGCGCTCCCCCCGAGACCGGAATGGGCGCCGATCTGCGGCCGCCCTAGGACCAGGTCTGAGGGTAGGGTGGTGTATACTGTTGGTGTATACACCCACGGAGGTGACCGATGCAGCGGACGCAGATCTACCTAACGGAGCGCCAGCGTGACGAACTCGCGGCACTCGCGCGTCGCGCCGGGAAGAACCAGAGTCAGCTCATTCGTGAGGCCGTAGAGCGCTTGCTGGACCGGGACGGACCCGGCGGCCGCAAGGCTGCGCTTACCCAGGCCGCTGGCATGTGGCGGGATCGCGCGGATCTGCCGGACCTGACGACGCTGCGAGCCGAGTGGGATCGGAAGTAGCGATGGAACGCCCACTTCTTCTCGACACGGATGTCCTCGTCGACTTCCTCCGCGGGCACAAGCAGGCAGTGGACTTCGTCACCGAGAACGCCGACCGGGTCGTGCTGTCCGCAGTCGTTGTGGCGGAGCTCTACTCTGGCGTGAGAGGCGACGCGGAGGAGGCTGCACTGGGCGATCTCATCAGCCTCTTCCGGGTTGTCGGCATCACCGCGGAGATTGCCCGGGCCGGCGGCCTCCTCCGGCGCGACTACGGCACGTCGCACGGCGTCGGCCTCGCCGATGCGCTGCTCGCTGCTACGGCAGCGAGTGAGGAAGCCCAGCTGGCGACGCTCAACACTCGGCACTACCCGATGATCAAGGGACTCCGCCCCGCGTACCGGAGGCCTGCGCGACGAGGCGGAGCCTAGCCACCGCAGACGAGATGAAGAGACTTCAACCGCCTGTCCTTTGCTCGCTCGTCGCCGACGCGCGGCTGCTCAGTCAGGCCGAGTCAAGGGTCGCCATCCAGTTCCGGCAAAGAAACACTCCCATATCCTCGTGCCGGGCGCTTAACACCCTCTCGCGCAGGCTGTCGCCGCAGCGCCGAATGTCAAGAAGCAAGATCTGACCCCGTCGCCGCGCGCTTGAGAGCTGCCTCCGCGCGAGCTCTGCACCAAGCAAGCTCGCGAAGCAGCGCCAGACCGTATTCGTTCATCTTGCCCTACGCCTCCCACTCGCGCGACCCGTCTGCTATCCACTCCGGGCCTCGCCATCGCACCGGGCGATGGACTATGGGATCTACCCCTCCGCCTCGCGCTCCACTTCCTGGAATCGCACGTCGGCCTTGGCGATGCGGGAGCGCAAGCTGATAGGCCAGTGCGCTGTTCGCGGTGGGGGCCGAGGGCACGGTTCGGAAACCTGAGTTCGCGGTGCGGGGTGCGCAG
>CAYUSW010000029.1:0-2307 GCA_964447445.1 uncultured Thermotogae bacterium | reverse complement strand
AGCTGGCATAGAGGTGAAACACGTTGCACCCCTGCGCGTTCTGGCGGCATTGCGTCAGGTGACGGGCCAGGAGGAGATCCTGAAGGCGATTGCCGAGCTGCGACCGCGCGTGAGCGACGTCCTCGCCGGCCCGCCGATGGCGCTTCGCCTTGGATTTCCCCGCGACGGCAAGGTAGACGTGGAGTTGGCGTTCCCCGTCGCACGGGCGGTGAAGCGCGAGGGCTTCGTGCTGAAGGTACTTCCAGCTTTGCCCATGTTCTCCGTGACCCACGTTGGGCCGGTCGTCGGAGGCCCCGAGGGAACGAACCTGATCGATACGAGAAAAAAACTGGTTCAGTTCGTGAACGAGCGGGACGTACTGGTCGGCGATGATCCGGAGCGCTTTGTCTACCACGAGGGAGAGGAGACGCACGGCGACTGCACGGAGCTTTACGTGACGGAGACGCAGTACTCGTACCACATGCCGATGTGGCTCAAGGCGCTGGACGAGGGGACCGTCCGGCTCGCGGGGCCCGACGCAGCGCACCGCGTCATGGCCGGCAGTGAGGGATTGGCCGAAGCACTGGACGGGAAGCGGGCGGCAGCCTGGATACCCGGCGCCATGGAGCGCCTCGATCGAGAGGTTGAAGACTAGGGGGCGCGCGCGTGCATCATGAACGCGTGTGCCCACCACTACATCGTGCAGAGCGGAATGGTCATCGAGGCGGCGTGGAAGGCCAGCGGAAAAGACCTCCGCAAGCTCGTGGCGAGAATCACGGATGAGAAGCTTCTGGGGAGCAGGTACTGGATCGACGACTCTGGCTCCCAGCCATTGATCATGATCCAGCGGCGACCCGCGAGGCCCGAGGAATACGAGAAGGCGGCGACGCCGGCGGAGAAACGGTACGAGGCGTGTTTCTGTCCCCTCGTCCGCGACGCGATCCGCGACGGACGCGAGATCTCACGCACGTTCTGCCACTGCTCGGGCGGTTGGTACGCGCAGGAGTGGGCCATCGTGTTTGGCGAGACGCCCGAGGTGCGCCTCGTCGAGACGATGCTCGAAGGGAAAGACTCCTGCCTGTTTGCGGTCGTCATTCCCAACGGGTGGCTGTAAGGGCAACGGACAAGCTGGACAGCCACACTCTGCCGCGCGGATGCCGGCGGAACGCTCCTCCCCGCCGCTGAGGATGCCCCGCCGGCTCCGCCTTCGGCGGCTACCGAAGCGGCTCGAATCGCGCCTGGAAGAAGCGCAGGCTCTCCGGCTCGTAGACCATCTTCAGGCCCTTGATCGTTTCGCGCTCTTCGAACAGCGCCTGGCAGCTCTCGGCGACGACGTCCATGTGGAGGTTCGTGTAGACGCGCCGCGGAATCGTCAGACGCACGAGTTCGAGTTTCGGGCGACGGTGGTCGCCCGTCTTCGCATCGCGGCCGGCGCTGACAATGCCGCGCTCCATGCTGCGCACGCCGCTGTCGACGTAGAGCGCTGCAGCCAGCGCCTGCGACGGGAAGTGATCCTGAGGCATCTTGGGCAGGAATCTCTTGGCGTCGAGAAACACGGCGTGCCCGCCCACCGGCTGCACGATCGGAATCCCCGCCTTGAGCAGACGGTTCCCGAGGTACTCCACCTGGCGCACGCGACTCGCGATGTACGCGTCGTCGACCATCTCCTCGATGCCGCGGGCCACGGCTTCCATGTCGCGCCCCGCCAGCCCGCCGTACGTGTGGAGCCCTTCGAAGACGACGACCATCTCCTTGGCTTTGGTGAAGAAGTCCTCGTTGTTCGTGGCCAAGAAACCGCCGATGTTGACGAGGTTGTCCTTCTTCGATGACATCGTGCAGCCTTCGCCGTAGCTCATCATCTCGAGCAGAATCTCGCGCACGGACTTCGCGGCGTACCCCTTCTCGCGCTGCTGGATGAAGTAGGCGTTCTCCAGGGCTCGCGTGGCGTCGAAAATGATGGGCAGCTTGTACTTCTTCGCCCACGCGGCCACCTCACGCAGGTTGGCCATCGAGAACGGCTGGCCGCCGGCCATGTTTACGCACGGGGCGATCGATAGGTAGGCAATCGCCTCGCTCCCCTTCTCGTCCACGAGCTTCTGCAGCTTCCCGAGATCGACGTTGCCTTTGAACGGATGAGGATTCTGTGGATCGTGGGCCTCGTCGATGATGCAATCGAAGAAGACGCCCGCGGCCCGCTCGACGTGCTCACGGGTCGTCGTGAAGTACATGTTCATCGGGACGACCTGCCCGGGCTTGATGCGGAGCTGCGACGTGATGTGCTCCGCAGCGCGCCCCTGGTGCGTCGGCACAGTGTGGCGGAACCCGTAG
>CAYUSW010000028.1:0-6331 GCA_964447445.1 uncultured Thermotogae bacterium | reverse complement strand
CCCAAAGCCTCGTCCTCTGCGGGCATGACCACACGCCGCGAATCGTCCGGCGGAAGACGCTGCTCCTCGTGAATCCGGGAAGCGTCGGCTGCCCTGCCTATGTAGAGGACTCGCCTGAGCCACACGTCGTGGAGAACGGGTCGCCGCTGGCGCGCTTCGCGGTCGTTTTCGAGCGTGCGGGAGAGTTCTCCGCCGAGTTGGCTGCTGTGCGCTACGCCGCCGCGGGAGCGGCCGCCGAAGCGTTGGCTAACGGCTTTGCCGACTGGGCCACGTGGATCGCGACGGGGCGCGTTCAGTAGACAGAGCAAGCACTAGCCCTTAGCTCAAGACGCCCACCGTGCCGGCGAGGGGCTCCCATTTGACAGATCATGACCTGGCGACTAGAGTGGTGTAACGATTTCGGAAAACGATTTCCTCAGCCATGCGAGCTACGATTCGGGAAGTGGCGGAACACGCGGGAGTCGCCCCATGTACCGTTTCCCGGGTTCTCAACGGCCACGACGCCGAGCACATGCGGCCCGAGACGAAGGAGCGCGTGCTTGCTTCCATGCGCGCGCTCGACTACACCCCCGTGAAAGCGGCACAGCGTCTACGTCGCCAGCGGACTCATGCACTCGGCATCCTCGTCCCCGACATCACCAACCTCTACTTCGCACTCTTGACTCGGGGCGTGGAGTCGGTCGCTTCCGAACGCGGATACACGAGTCTGATCTGCGACTGTGACAACGAACAGGCTCGCGAGGCGCGGTACCTCGAAATGCTCCTTGCCGAGGATGTCGAAGGCGTGCTGCTCGTTCCGGCGGGTCGTCCGGACGCGAAGGCACTGCGGCGGCTCAAGGATCGCGACGTGCGCGTGATGCTTGCCGATCGCCGCGTCGATGGGTTTCCGGTCGTGGAAGCGGACAACCGCAGAGCGAGTCGCGAGCTGGCGGAGCACGTCCTGGGGCTCGGGTATCGGCGGGTTGGCTACATTGGGGGGCCCCCGGACGTCAGCTCCGCGGAGGATCGGCTCAAGGGATTTCGCGATGCACTTCTTGGGATCGGGAGCGACTTCGTCGCCGTGCGGCGTGGCGCGTTCACGTTTGAGTCGGGCTACGACCGTGCCCTGGAAATGCTCGCGACGGAAGACGTCGAGGTCATCGTTGCTGCCAACGACTTGATGGCGTTCGGCGTCCTGCGTGCGGCTGAGGAGAGAAGACTGGCGGTTCCTCGGGATCTGGGGGTCGCGGGATTCGACCACGTTCCCCACGTTCCCTATGCGACGTTTGCTCGTCCTGCACTCACGACGGTCGAGGTGCCGGCGTACGAGATGGGGCGCGAGGCGGCGGCGCGATTGCTCGACGGGGCCGCGCGCGGCACGCGGATGCCGACGCGGCTGATCCTCGGCGGAACGTGCCGCCGGCTGGGGGGAGACTCGACATGACAGGCAAGAGAGTTCGCTTGGCGAGGCTGTTCCGAGACGACGGCCGGTCGGTCGTCGTGGCTCTCGACCACGGGCAGTTCAAGGGGACGATGCGCGGCATCGAGAACTTGTCCAGCACTTTGCAGCGCGTTGTGGACGGCGGAGCGGACGCGATCATCCTCAATCCAGGCGCGCTGGAACGCGCGACAGCGGCATGCGTTGGGCGCTGCGCTATCATCCTCCGCGTGACGGGCGCGAGCACAGACGCGAACCCATCTTTCGACTACCACCGCCAAATCCTCTCCGTGGAGCGCGCCGTGGGTCTGGGTGCCGATGCCGTGATTGCCATGGGCTTCGTCGGCGGGGCCGGCGAGGGGCCGTCGCTTGCCCTCCTGGCGGAGATCGCCGAGGCGTGCGGGCGGTGGGGAATGCCGCTCATTGCCGAGATGCTGATCGCGGATCCGAAGAAGTTCCACGACGTTCCGTCGATTGCTCTGGGGGCTCGCGTGGCCTATGAGTTGGGTGCCGACGTCGTGAAGGCGTACGGGGGAGGCGAGTCGACGTTTGCCGACATCCCGCGGAGCTGCCCCGTTCCCGTTCTTGTTGCCGGGGGCGCAAAGTCGGAGGACCCGGTGGAAATGGCGCGTCAGGCCGTGAAGCGCGGCGCGGCCGGTATTGCGTTCGGGCGTACCGTGTTTGGGGCGGAGAACCCGACGCAGACGGTCCGCGCACTCGTGGAGGTCGTCCATAAGAAGGGAGGCTAGGATGTGGCGCCTGGCGATGGCAGTGGCCCTCATGGCGGTCGGAATCGGCGGAGCGGTCTGCTCCGCGGTTGGGGCCGAGGGGGTTGTGTTCCTCGACGGCAACCGCAACGGCACTCTGGATGCTGGGGAAGTCGGCGTCACGGGCGCTGTCGTGAGCGATGGGATCAGCGTAGTGCGCACAGACGATGCGGGTCGGTTCTCGCTTCCACAGAACGAAGGATCTCGATTCGTCTTCCTCTCCACTCCCAACGGGATGAGGCCGACGGCGGGCTGGTATCGCGCCGTTGTTGTGGGTGCGTCGTACTCCTTCCCGGTCGGGACTCGCGATGAGGCCGGCCCGCTCGTCTTCGCTCAGCTGTCCGACATCCACTACGCCCCAGACCCGGACGCCTTCTCTCGCGCGTTCGCAGACCGTGAGATGGCGTTCCTTCCGAGCGACACGCTCAATGGAATCGTCTCCGAGCTGAACGCCCTCAAGCCGGACTTCATCATCCTGACCGGCGACATCATCGCGAATGCGAAGGGCCCCGAACTCGACGAGGTGAAGGTTTGGTTCGCGGCGATCGACGACGGGTTCGTGTCGCGGTTCGCGGCGCCCGTCTACGAGACGATGGGGAACCACGATGAGGTGCGCGATCCGTCTGTGGACAAGACGGTGTACGAGGAGCACTTCGGCCCCACCTACTACTCGTTCAACATGAAGGGAACGCACTGCGTCGTCCTCGATCCGCACCAGCTTTCCGACACGAAGCAGATCTACACGGTGAGCGCGGCGCAGCTTGAGTGGCTGCGCCGCGATCTCGCGCTCGTCGAATCGAGTGCGCCGATCCTCGTCTTCTGCCACGAGCCGACGACGGATTGGGCGCAGACGGCCGAGAACCAGGCGCTGTGGGATCTCCTCGCTGGTGCGAACATCACGGCGCTCCTGAACGGCCACTGGCACACGAACTTCGTCCTGCGGGAGGAGCCCTTCTACGAGCTCACGTCGGGCGCGGTCTGCGGCTCATGGTGGGAAGGTCCGAATCCGGACGGGACTCGGTTCGGATACCGCGTGGTCGAGATGTCCCGTGGCCGGCTCGCGAGCACCTGGCGCACCGTAGGTGCGAACGTCGTGTCGTTTTCTTCCCCGGCGGTCGCGGCCCTCACGTGGACGGACCGCCTCGTGGCGACCGTGTGGGGAGAGGCGACCGCGGCGAAGTACCGATGGGATGACGGCGACGAGATCGCGGTGCGGGTCTCGGCGCACGGCCTCTGGAGCACAGCGGCGGGCAATCTGAACGTCACAACGCTCGTGCCCGGGATTCACACGCTCAAGCTCACATTCTCGATGAGCGGCGGGGCGTCGATCGTGGGCGAGCAGGCATTCTACGTCCTTGCCCCCGGACTCGCGCTTGCCGACTTCATCGGCCACCCCGAGGTGTTCCAGGGGAAGATGGTCGGGACGACTGCGCTTGAAGTGCGCGCCGTGATGGGCACGGACATCTCCGCGACGGACGGGACGAAGACGATCATCGTAAGCAAGTTCCCCCTCACTGTCGCGAAGGGAGACCACATCGCGCTGGTTGGCATGTATCGACCGACGAGCGCTGATCCGATCAAGTCATTCGACCTCATCTTCAGCGTCAAGCTGGAGGAGTAGGTCGTGGGGAGGGAGGTCATGCAATGAGGCGACACATCTGGGCCCTGGCCATGGCAGTCCTGTTCTCGGCTCTCGTCGCGGTCGCTGTCGGAGCCGTCACGCTGCAGTTCCTGACGTTCGCGTGGCAAGAGGAGGAGGTAGAACAGGTCGAGGCGATTGTCGAGGAGTGGAATGCAGCTCGGCCCGACATCCAGGTGCAGATCATCTACCAGCTGCTGGAGAACATCAACGACTTCCTCTCCACAGGCTTCCAGGTCGGGGAAGGGCCCGATCTGTTCCACGAGGAGTCGGTCATGTGCTACGAGTACGGCCTGCAAGGGTACGCCGAGCCGCTCAACCGCTATCTCGATGCCGGGACTCTGGCCGACACGCCGCAGAAGAGCTGGGACGGCGTCAGCGACGATGACGGCAACATCTACGGCATACCCTTCCTACAGGAGACTCTCGTCATCTTCTACAACAAGGCGATGCTCGTCGATGCCGGAATCACGCCGCCGACGGACGGCATGATCACGTGGGCCGAGCTGCGCGACTACGCGCAACGCCTCACCCGCCGCAATGCGAACGGTGAGACCACGACGTGGGGCCTGCTCGCGCCGCTCGAGCAGCGGCTGTGGTGGTGTCTCGTCGCTCAGAACGGCGGCCAAGTCCTCGTCAAGTACCCAGACGGGACATGGCACGTCGAGATCGATGAGGCCGGCCGGCAGGCGATCGGGTTCTACACGGACCTTGTCACGGTGGACCAGGTCATGCCCAAGGAAGTCCTGAGCTACGACTTCATGAGCCTGTTCCAGGGCTTCAAGTCGGGCAAGTACGCGATGTTCAGCTTCGGCTGCTGGGTTCGGAACTGGATCGGACGGCTGATCGGAACCAGCATCGAGTGGGGCATGTTGCAGGTCAAGGGCCCCGTTCGCACCGTGACCGAGGCGGGTCCTCAGGGGATCTCGATCTACGCCGGCTCGCGGCACAAGGATCAGGCGGCTGAATTCCTGCTCTACTACACAAACACCGAGAACCAAGCGCGCCTGGCGCACGCCGACGGACTCTTCCCCGTTCGCCAGACGGCGGCGGCCCGTCCCGAGTTTCGGACGGCGGAGGACCAGTGGGACGTCGCATACCAGTGGCTGTCGTACGCCGAGGATGTCAAGCCGCACATGTTTGGCTTCTATAACTGGGAGTGGCAGTCGTTCGTCCCCCAGATCGAGCTCATCCTTCTTGGGGCGCAGAGCCTGGATGACGCGCTGCGGGCGGCAACGGAGAACGGCAATGAGTTCTTGCGCCGCATGGGACTTCAGTAGTAGGGGAGCGGAGGAGGTGGTTGGAGGACCGGATAGGCTGGCTGGAAGGGGATGTCTGGGATGTGTTTGAGGGGGAAGGAGGACCACGTGAAGCGAACGTTTTGTCTCGGTGTGCTCCTGGTCGCGCTTGTGAGCGCCGCCGCGTGGGCCACTGGCATGGTGCCGACGGGGGAGGTTGCCCTGACGGTCTCAGGACCCATGGTGTTGATGAATCGGTGGGACGCGACGGCGGGCGGCGTGTTCGACTTCGACATCGACATGCTGAAGGCTTTGCCCGCCACAACCTACACGGTCACAGATCCGTGGCTGGGAGAGAAGAAGTACACCGGAATCCTGCTGGCCGATCTGCTCAAGTGGATCGCCGTGGATCTGTACGCGGTGAAGGCCGTCCTCGTTGCATCGGACGGGATGGAGTTCGTTGTCCAGATCGCAGATGCGAGCCAGTACCCGATCATGATCGCGTACGCGTCGAATGACAAGGTCATCAAGGCAACCTCGGGCGGGCCACTGAAGTTGGTGTTCCCGTACCAGATCGAGGGTGTGGAAACGCTGTACAGCCCAGAAAACTGGGCGTGGTACGTGGTCGGAATTCGCGTCGAGTACTAGGCGAGTTGTGCCTTCAACCGAGGGAGGGGGATGAGTCTCCCTCCCTCCGGCTGCAGGCCGTCGGAATCCAGACGGGCTTGCGAGAAGGTGGTGGACGAGACCGCGATGGCCAACACAGGACGACAGATGCGGGTGGCGGAACTCGTGGAACTCGGTCGCGTTGAGGTGCGTTCAGCGCCGCTCCCGGTGCCTGGGGCGAGCGAAGCGCGGATTCGCGTGAGCGCCGTGGGATTGTGCGGAACGGACGTGAAAGCATTCCGCCGCGGGCACCCCTACTTCCCGCCGCCGTGCGTGCTGGGCCACGAGGTCGTCGGCATTGTGGATGCCGTCGGGCGGGAAGTCCGCGGTCTCGCCGAGGGCGGCCGCGTGGTCTGCGCGCCGTACGTGGAGTGCGGCGGCTGCCCGACCTGCCTGAGCGGCGCTGGCGAGCTGTGCGAACACAAGTCGTTCATCGCGGGAGCGCTTCAGGAGTACCTCATCCTGCCTCGCGAGATCGCTGCCCAGGGCACATTCCTCGTCCCCGCGGGGGTCTCCGATAACACAGCGACGTTCGCTGAGCCCGTGGCGTGCGCCCTGAACGGGATCGAGCGGGCCGGGGTTCGGCACAGCGACAGGATTCTCG
>CAYUSW010000027.1:0-5990 GCA_964447445.1 uncultured Thermotogae bacterium | reverse complement strand
GCGAGGTAGTCGTCCAGCGAGAAGCCGGCCATCAGAGGGCACCATGCTCCGTGTTGGCGAATGGAAGGCTTCGGCGCCCCCTGCGGGCCCGCGTTTGAGGTCGCAGATTGCGCCCTCAAACTGGCAACTTCCTCTGAGCTGAGCTGGGACACGAAGTCACTCGGGAACTGGTCGCGATTCCGCTTCACTTGCTCGTTCAGTCTCTTCGTCTCTACGCCATAGAGGGCAGCCAGATCGCTATCAAGAATGACCTTCAGGCCTCGGAACTCGATGATCCGACGTTCGACAAGATCAACCGGAATCAGCTCGCCGATACGACCCCCTGCGAAGGTCGTCGCAGTGTGCGATGACCTTGGTGTCGTGCTCCGTTTGTCTCTGGGTCCACTCAAGGAGACGCTCTGAGCCAACGCAAGCCCTCCCGTCGCCCACATCCGAACCCCATCGATCGCGCTTCGTGGCTAGCAGTAAGCACCCTGACCCGATTCGATGGACTCCCCGAGCGGCTGGTGGCGAAGTGGCTGGCCGGTCGGCTGCAGCTGTTGCCGACCGGCTCGGGCGGAAGTCCTCGTGGGACGTGGCTTCCGCGGCTGGTCGTGGCAACAGCGTTCACTGAGTCCGCGGCTGCCGGCGGGCCTTGAGTACGGCGCCACTCTGCACGCTCATCAAGGCGTTGCTCAGCACCTGGAGCTTGGGACTCGACCCGGTGTCGGCAGCCGGCGTCAGTCGGTCCCGCGCAGCGCGGCTTCGAGCGCCGCGCGCAGCGCTTCGCGGTCGGCGATGCCCTGAAGTCGAAGGATCACATCGCGGTGCGACTCGTTCTCGCGCAGGCTGGCGAGGCTTACGACGTGGACGCCGTGCTGGCGCAGGACGTCGAAGGCGCGGAAGAGGTCGTCGCTATCCTTGCGTAGCCTCATCTCGACTCGCGTCCCGTCGAGTCCGATGCCGAGTCCGCTAGCTAGGCCCCGAAGGACTTCGCTCTGCGTGATCACGCCGACCAGCAGCTCCTCGTCGACGACAGGCAACAGGACGAGGCGGTTCTCCAGCATGATGAGCGCCGCCTTCTCCAGCGTGTCGGATGGCTGAACAGCGAAGCGGACCGGGTGAGCCACGTCTCCCGCCTTCGCTTCGCTGTCTGCAATGCCACGCAGCGAGGCGCGCGTCACGAAGCCCAGCAGGTGCCCGCCCTCCGCTGCAATCAAGAGGAGTCCGAACCCGTGGTCTTCCATCACGCGCCTGATCGTCCCCACCGTCGCCGACGGCAGGGCGGTCACGGCATCCCGCTGCATGTGGCGCCCAACGTTCATTCTTCTGTGGCTTGAGCCTGCGCGACGATCTTCTCCTGGATGTTTCCAGGAACCGGCTGGTAGCGTACGAACTCCATCTGGAAGGTCGCCCGTCCTTGAGTGCGCGACTTGAGGTCGAGCGCATAGCTCTGCATCTCGGCCAGCGGCGCCTCGGCGTGAATGATGGTCACCTTGCCGGCCGGGTCCATGCCCATGATCCGGCCGCGCCGCCCGTTCATGTCGCTGATGATGTCGCCGGTGAACTCCTCGGGGACACGCACGTGCACGCTCATCACGGGCTCCAGGAGGCATGGTTCTGCACTGTCAAACGCCTCGCGGAACGCGCCGCGAGCCGCGAGCTTGAACGCCAGTTCGGACGAGTCGACGGGGTGGAAGCTGCCGTCGAACACGGCCACCAACACACCTGTCACCGGGAACTTGGCCAGGCTGCCTTCCTCCATGGCCTCCATTACGCCCTTCTCGACGCCGGGGACGTACTGGCCGGGAATCGAGGCCCCCTTGATCTCATCGACGAACTTGAACCCGCCTTCTCCCTTGAACGGCTCCAGTCGCAGGTAGACCTCTCCGAACTGGCCCCGGCCTCCGGTCTGCTTCTTGTGCCGATACTTGGCCTCGGCCTTCTTGCGGATCGTCTCTTTGTACGGGATGCGGGGCTGCTTCGTCTCCAGCCCTACGTTGTAGCGGTTCTTCAAGCGCTCGATGATCACGTGCAAGTGCACGTCGCCCATGCCGTGGAGGGTCAGCTCCTTCGTGACGGGGTCCCGTTCGATTTCGATCGTCTTTTTTGTTGCCGCCAACTCCTTCAAGGCTGAGCTCATCTTCTCGACATCCGCTTGGGTCTTCGGAACGATCGTTCGAGAGAACCCAGGGCGCGGGAACGAGGGGAACTTGAACGCCGTTGCCCCCTGGCTCGCCCCGACGGTCGCCCCGAGGACGACGCCCTCCGCCTTGGCAATCGCCACGACCTCGCCGACGGCTGCCGAGGGAACACGCTTCTGCTTTGTGCCATCGAGAGCATAGAGGTCGCGGACCTCGACCTTGTGCCCCGTCACGACGTCGACCAGCGCCTTGCCTTCCTGCATCCCTCCGTCGAGGACCCTCACGAACGCCAGGCGCCCGAGATACGGGTCGTTGGCTACGTTGAACACGACGGCGCGGCACGGCGCGCTGGAATCGCCCGGCGCCGGCGCCGCAAGGGTCGCGAACGACTTCAGGAGCTGATCGATGCCCTTCTCCTGCGTCGCGCACGCGCAGAGAATGGGCACGATCTCGCCGGAACGTACTCCCTTGCTCAGTGCCGCCGCGATCTCGGCGTCGGTGATGGGTTTCTCATCGAGGAACTTCATCATCAGTTCATCGTCGACGGTTGCCACTTCTTCGATCAGGGCCGTCCGGAGGCTTTCCGCAGCCTCGGCGACCTCCGCCGGCAGATCCTTCTTCCCCTTGTCGGCGAAGTACCAGGGCCGGTTCGCCATGAGATCGACGACGCCGACAAAATCGGCGCCAGAGCCGATGGGGATCTGGACCGGGAGGAGCTTCCCCTCGAAGTGCTCCCGCAAGGAGTTCACCGCCGCGTCGAAGTCGGCGTTCTCCCTGTCCATCTGGTTCACGAGGATGGCCGTCGGGTACTTCCCGCCCCTCGCGACCTCCCAGCTTCGCTCCGTCCCCACTTCGACGGCCTTCTCCGCACTCACCACGAGGAACGTCACGTCGGCGACGGGGATCGCCTTGTACATCTCCTCGATGAACTCGTCGCCACCCGGAGTGTCAAGCAGCGTGATCGACGCGCCGTCAACCTGACAGGCCCCGACGCCCATGTCGATCGTGCAGCCACGCTCCTTCTCTTCCTGCGACGCATCGAGTGAGATCTGGTCCTTGACGCCTGCGCGCTTCATCAACGCGAGAGCGACTGTCGTCTTGCCGCAGCCGGAATGCCCTGCCAGGCAAATGGTCCGCGCTTGCCCCATGTCTGTCCCCCTTGGGTGAGTCCAGAGAATTCGCCCGCAGTATATCCACGCCCCGAAACGATAGCAACAAAGCGCGGACCTGATCATCGCTTTCCGATTCTCCCCGATCTCAGGTCGCCGCCGGCCCGCATGAGCGTTGAGGTTCCGGAGCCCGTTGCGATACGGGCGGAGTCCGCGTATCCTGCCTGCGCCACTGCGGGAGCACACTGGCGCTCACGTTCCTCTCGGGGAGGTTCGCATGTCGATCCGTCTGTTGCTCGGCGACGAAGCACTTGCTCAAGGCGCGATAGACGCGGGGCTCTCTGGCGCCTACGCGTACCCGGGGACGCCGTCGACCGAGATCACAGAGTACGTCCGCCGAAGTCCCGAAGGGCGCAGCGGCTCCGTCCGCGGTCTCTGGACTGCAAACGAGAAGACCGCTCTTGAGGCCGCGCTGGGCATGTCGTACGCCGGACTGCGCGCGATGGCCAGCATGAAGCACGTCGGACTCAACGTCGCTGCGGACCCGTTCGTCAACGCGGCCCTGGCAGGCGCGAACGGCGGTCTCCTTGTCAATGTCGCGGACGATCCGTCGATGCACTCGTCGCAGAATGAGCAGGACTCGCGCCTCTACACCGAGATCGCCCTCACTCCGTGCATTGAGCCCGCGACGCAGCAGGAGGCCTACGATGCGCCGGCGTACGCGTTCGCCATGTCAGAGCAGCTGCGCGTCCCGATCCTCATCCGCCTCGTGACGCGGCTCGCCCACTCCCGCGCGCCGGTCACCCTCAGGCAAGGACGGCCGCAGAACGTTGTCTCTGTGTCCTCGGAACGCGAGCGGTTCATTCTCCTGCCGGCGAACGCGCGTCGCAGCTACGCCCTGCTCCTCGAGAAGCAGCATGACTTCGTCCGCGAAAGCGAGCGGAGCCCGTTCAACTCCTTCCGCGACGGAAGCGATCGATCGATGGGCGTACTTGCCTGCGGCATCGCTCACAACTACCTCCTCGAGGTCACCGCCGGCCGGCCCGGCTTTCCTGTTCTCAAGGTGGGCCAGTACCCGCTGCCGCTTGGGCTTATCGAACGCCTTGCCGAAGCGTGCCGCGAGATCCTCGTCCTCGAAGAGGGGTACCCGTTCGTCGAGTCACGCCTCTTGGGCGTACTCCAGCGCACCCCGCCCGCGGTCCTCGGGCGACTCTCCGGCCATCTGCCGCGATCGGGGGAACTGTCGCCGCGGCTTGTCGCCGCCGCGCTGGGCCTCGCAGAGACGCCTGGCCTCCCGGCCTCCACGACGCCGGCTCCGCGCCCTCCTGCTCTCTGCCCTGGCTGTCCTCACGGCGACACGTGCCGAGCGCTCAATGAGGCGCTCGCATCGTCACGCAGGACGGCGCGCGTCTTCTCGGACATCGGCTGCTATACGCTGGGAGCTCTTCCTCCGTACAGCGCCATCGACACGTGCATCGAGATGGGTGCTTCGATCACGATGGCCAAGGGCGCTGCCGACGCCGGCGTCTGGCCTGCCGTTGCCCTGATCGGTGACTCCACGTTCGCGCACTCCGGGATGACCGGGCTCCTTGACTGCGTGAATGGCGCCGCCAACGTGACCGTCGTCATTGTCGACAACTCGACGATCGCGATGACGGGGGGGCAGCCCTCGTCAGCCGAGAGTCGTCTGGACGCGATCTGCGCGGGCTTGGGAGTCGCGCCTGACCACATCCGCGTCATCGAGCCGCTTCCCGTGCGGCACGCCGAGAACGTCGCGATCCTCGCGCAGGAGATCGACCACCCGGGCCCCTCGGTCGTGATCGCTCGGAGGGAGTGTCTGCAGACTCTCAAGCGGCGGGCTCGTGCCCCCCAGAAGGGCGGTGCCTCGTGAGGCGCGACATCCTGCTTGCCGGCGTCGGCGGACAGGGCCTCTTGTCGATCGCCGCCGTCCTCGGGCACGCCGCGCTCGCACGCGGCCTCGACCTTCGCCAGTGCGAGGTCCACGGCATGGCGCAGCGCGGCGGCAGCGTCCAGAGCCACCTTCGCTACGCCGACGGGCCGATCTACTCCGACCTCGTTCGCGAGGGAACGGCCGATCTCGTCCTGTCGCTCGAACCGATGGAGGGGTTGCGCTATCTGCCGTATCTCCATCCCGCGGGGATCCTCGTCACGAGCACGAGTCCCGTCCGCAACATTCCGGACTATCCGGACCTCGACCGCGTCCTGGCGGAGATCCGGGCGCTGCCTCGCCACCTCCTCGTCGACGCCGACGGGCTCGCCGAGCGCGCTGGCGCCAGGCAGGCTGCGAACCTCGCCCTGCTCGGCGCCGCCTCGCCGTTCCTCGCTCTCGAGCCGGAGTCGCTCGAAGCAGGCGTGCGCGCGGTGTTTGCAGGGCGAGGCGAGGACGTAGTCTCCGCCAACGTTCGAGCCTTCCGGCTCGGAGTTGACGCTTCACTCGCAGCCACGTAGGCTTCCCTATCCTGCGGCAGCGCGGGCACCTGACAGACAAGGCCACGGAGGTCGATTGCTATGCTGTTCCGTCATCTGTTCATCGCGTTCGCCGTCATCTTCCTCGTCGGCGCGGCCGCGGCGGCCGCACCCCTGCGCATCGGAATCTTGACCGACGTCCACGCTCACGACACGGACTCGCCGGCCGAACGGAAAGTCATGACGAACTACGTTGAGCGCCTGAGCGCGTTCGCCAGCGCGATGAGCGCATGGCCGGCCGATGCGGTCGTCGAGCTCGGGGATCTGGTGA
>CAYUSW010000026.1:0-6859 GCA_964447445.1 uncultured Thermotogae bacterium | reverse complement strand
GCCTAAGACGCTGGATTGTCACTCCAGAGATCGCCGGTTCAAATCCGGTCGTCCCCGCCACAGTGCCGAGGTAGCTCAGCCGGTAGAGCACGGCCCTGAAAAGGCCGGTGTCCCCAGTTCGACTCTGGGCCTCGGCACCATCTCTTTTTCCGAGCTTTTCGTCCGACTTCCCAACGGCTGATTTCTAGCCCCTTCGCGATACGCGCTGCAGCGGAAGAGCGTTCCATCGCGCGCGGAGTGAAGTCACGTACTGAAGAGCATTACGCTCCTCCTGGGGTGCGTGCTTCATGTGGATAAGGCTGTGGAGAACTGCACCAAAAAGCCTCTGAAAGGGCACTTCGCTGTGGATAACTTCACGGAGGTTTCTTTGGTGAGCGATGTGCAAGCGACGGAAAAGACGCCATGATCCCTTGGATCCCCACGTTGTCCACAGAACCGAAGAAGACATATTGTTAGTTCCACTGCAGGGTCTGGAGGTTATCCACAGGATCGGATCGCGGGGCGCTCCGTGTCGCCGCGGTCAGGAACACGCGGGCGCTATGGACGGCAGGCCGGACACCCGTCCTGTGTATTTCGTGACCATGTGGAGCTCCGCGGCAGGACATGCTTCACGTGCTCCTTAGCGCGCGCGGGGGTGCATGGGACGCTCTCGCGGGCTTCTTGACCCCGATGAGCTGTCTTCGATACGCTCACTCGGCTGAAGGGAGGCGGGCTCGGTGGGCGATTCTCCAGTTATGGTTTGGGATTCCGTGCTCTCCGACCTTCGGACGCAGATTCCCTCGACAAGCTTCGAGACGTGGTTCTCTGAGGCACAACCTCTTGATTACTCGAATGGCTCGCTCGTTATCGGCGTGCCGGACTCGTTCAAGAAGGGTGGCATCGAGCGCCGCTACCGCGAGACCATCGAAGGAATTGCGACCTCCGTTTGTCAGCAGCCGGTTTCTCTTCAAGTCCGCGTGCTCGGCTCGCATCCCGAAGTGGAGTCGCCGCAACTCCTGAAGGACGAGGCCGCGGGCGCCGCAACCGCCGGAGCCCTGCCCTTGAATCCTGAGTACAAGTTCGCGGCCTTCGTACGCGGAGAGAACAACCGTCTCGCCGTCGCCGCTTCGGAAGCGACAGCTGACGCCGTCGCTCGCAACCTCAAGAAGCCGTACAACCCACTGTTCGTCTACGGAGGCGTAGGCCTCGGGAAGACGCACCTTCTTCAGGCGATCGGAAACTCCGTAGCGTCAATGAATCCGTCGCGCTCTGTTGTCTACACGACGTCGGAGCGGTTCGCCATTGAATTGATCAACGCGATTCGCAGCAACGAGACGTCCGCGTTTCGCGAGAAGTACCGCCGGGTAGACCTTCTCCTCATCGACGACGTGCACTTCCTCAAGGGCAAGGAAGCGACGCAGGAAGAGCTCTTTCACACGTTCAACGATCTCCATGGCAACCACAAGCAGATCGTGTTGTCGAGCGACCGGCCCCCCGAGGATCTGTCCGGCCTACAGGACCGCTTGGTTTCTAGATTCAAGTGGGGACTTGAGGCAGACATCCAGCCGCCCGATTTCGAGACGCGGATGGCTATCCTGCGCGAGAAGGCTTCGACGCGCGGCCTGGAGGTCCAGAACGATGTTCTCGAGCTCATTGCAAAGCGCATCTCTTCCAACGTCCGTGCGCTGGAGGGAGCTCTTGTCAAAGCGATCGCCTACGCCGAACTCGAAGGGCAGCCCCTGACCCCACGAAACATCGAGGGGATCCTACCGAAGGAAGGCCGTCGCCCGAGGTTGACAGTGCTTCACATCAAAGAAGAGGTTGCCTTGCACTACCAGATCCCCTTAGACGAGCTGGATGGCGCAAGCCGGAAAAAGGAGATTGCCCAAGCGCGCCAGGTGGCCATCTTCCTTGCCCGCGAGATGACGGAGCTCTCGTACCCGTCAATCGGCCGCGAGTTCGGAGACCGCGACCACACGACCATCATGCACGGTTACTCCAAGATCAAACTCTTGCTCGCTGACACACCGCTTCTCTCGGCCGATATCTCCGATCTGCGAGCAGCGCTTGAGGCTCGCTACTCGCTCATTCGCTAGCCGCTTGCGGGCGTGTTACGTCTGCCGGGCTCATCTCGTGTCTCCTCCTGTCGAAAGATCGGCTACCCACTCCACAAGAAGAACGGGTGCGCGAAGCTGGGGATTGCACGGGGTCTCCCTGGGGAAAGCCAGCTACGCCACGCGACGGACAATAGATGTCCCCAGTCTCTGGTGAGTGTTCCCCAAGATGTACCCAGGGAGCCGCGTGCAGAACTCCTCGTCAGTACACGGTTCTAGCTCTTTCCTCAGCCAGAGAAGCTGCCTACTACAACTACTACGTATAAAGAGGGAGCGAGTCTTCTCCTGCTAATGGTAGTTGCAGCGTTGGATCCCGGGAAAGGAGGGAGGGCTCTTGGCTGCACGCGTTGCGGCAAGTGCTCAAGAGATCTACAATAGGCCGCTATGGAACGTGTGCGAAACACGACGATTCTTGCGCTGCACTCTCCGGACGAACGACGCGCCGTCATCGCAAGCGACGGTCAGGCGACGTTTGAGACAACGATCATCAAGAAGACGACGCGCAAGGTGTATCGACTCCACGACGACAAGGTTCTGGTCGGCTTTGCTGGCGCGACGGCCGACTGCCTAGCTTTGCTTGACAAGTTCGAGGGGAAGCTGAAGAAGCACGACGGGCAACTGCGCCGTTCCGCTGTAGAGCTGACCAAAGAGTGGCGAACCGACCGCATCCTGCGGCACCTTGAAGCCGTCATGCTGGCTGCGAGCGAAGAGGCTCTTCTGATGATCTCGGGCACGGGCGATGTGCTCGAACCTGACGGCCACGTGATGGCGGTTGGATCCGGCGGGCCGTACGCGCTCGCTGCGGCCACGGCTTTCTTATCGACCGGCCCGATGCCGATGGTCGACGTCGCCCGCCGGTCGCTCCTGATCGCGGCGGAGATCGACATCTACACGAACGACCAAATCGTTCTCGAGGAACTCTCGTGGTGAGAAGAACATGAGCGCACTCATGGAAGCCCCCGACGACCAGATCTCGGGCCTGACGCCCCAGCAGGTCGTTGACGAACTCGACAAGTACATCGTCGGGCAGACGAAGGCGAAGCGTGCGGTGGCCATCGCCCTTCGAAACCGCCTCCGCTGCCAGTATGTCAGCGAGGAAATGCGCTTCGAGATCAAGCCGAAGAACATCCTCATGATCGGGCCCACGGGCGTCGGCAAGACGGAGATCTCACGCCGCCTGGCACGACTCACGACATGCCCGTTCGTCAAGGTGGAAGCGACGAAGTTCACCGAAGTCGGCTACGTCGGCCGCGACGTCGAGACCATGGTTCGCGACCTCGTCGATACGGCGATCGACATGATTCGCGAGGACGAGATCGTTCGCGTCGAGGACGAAGCCGAGCGTATGGTGATCGAGGAGATCCTCACCGCATTGCTTCCCGCGCCGGCCGAAGGGGACGGGGAGAACGAAAGAGAGGAAAGCGCCGCGAGAACTCGCGAGAAGCTGCGGGAGAAACTCGAGGCGGAAGAGCTAGAAGAGCGCTACATCGAGATTACGGTGGAAGAACCCGTGATGCCTCAGATCGAGGTGTTCTCGCAAGACGGCATGGACCAGATGGGCATCGACATGGGAGACGTTCTCTCCGGTCTCTTGCCCCCGTCGCGCAAGAAGAAGAAGGTGCGCATCCGCGAGGCGCGCAACGTTCTGTTCGAGCAGGTTGTGGACCGCTTGGTCAACATGGACGAGGTGCGCCAGGAAGGCCTGAGATTGGCCGAGGAGATGGGCATCATCTTCATCGACGAGATCGACAAGATCGCGGCCGGCGGGCGCGAGGAGCAAGGCGGCCCCGGCGTGTCGCGGCAGGGAGTTCAACGCGACCTGTTGCCGTTCCTGGAAGGAACCACGGTTCGGACGCGCTACGGCGCGGTGAGCACCGAGAACATCCTGTTCATCGCGGCAGGGGCGTTCAACATGTCGAAGCCCTCGGACCTGATTCCCGAGTTGCAGGGACGGCTGCCGATCCGCGTCGAACTCGACAGCCTGAGCGCGTCGGACTTCCGTCGCATCCTCACAGAGCCGAAAGACGCCCTGATCTCGCAGTACAAGGCACTGCTGGGGACGGAGGGCGTAATGCTTGAGTTCTCGCCTCCGGCGATCGACGCGATTGCGGCCATCGCCTACGACATCAACCAGACGACCGAGAACATCGGAGCGCGCAGGCTGACCACCGTGATGGAGAAGCTGATGGAGGAGATCTCGTTCGACGCGGACAAGAAGAGAGGAGAGACGCTGAAGATCGACAAGAAGTATGTCGACGCGCGTCTGGCGGACATCGCGACCGACCCCAACCTCTCTCGCTACATCCTGTAGGACGATCCTTTTCCGCTGAGGAGGCAAAGATGATTCGGGTCACGCTGCCCGACGGAGCGGTGCGCGAGGTGAAAGAGGGGACCTCCTTCCTTGAGGTGGCCCAAGGCATCAGTCCTCGGCTAGCGAAGACAGGCACGTGCGTTCGCTGGAACGGCGAACTGCGCGACCTGCGGGAGGCCGTGCCCGGAGAAGGGACGGTCGCCGTTGTCGGGCCCGGGGAGCCGGAGGCCCTCGAAACGCTTCGCCACACCGCGTCTCACGTCATGGCGCAGGCCGTGAAGCGAAAGCTCCCGGGCTCTCGCCTCGGCATCGGCCCGGCGATCGACGAGGGGTTTTACTACGACCTCGATCTCCCTGCGCCGCTCGGCGAAGACGACCTGGCGCAGATCACAGAAGAGATGCGGAAGATCATCGCTGCGGATCTGCCGATCACGCGCAAAGAGATGTCGAAGGCGGACGCGCGGGCCCTGTTCGAAAAGCGCGGCGAGACGTACAAGGTTGAGCTGCTTGACGACATTGAGGGCGAGACCGTTAGCGTGTTCGAGCAGGGCGAGTTCGTCGACCTCTGCCGCGGGCCGCACCTCCGCTCGACCGGCGCGTTGCGCGCCGACGCGATCAAGCTTCTTTCTGTCGCCGGCGCCTACTGGCGCGGCGACGAGAAGAGGCCGATGCTCCAGCGGATCTACGGGACGGCGTGGGAGAAGGCGAAGGACCTCGAGCAGTATCTCTGGCGTCTCGAGGAAGCGGCGAAACGCGATCACCGCAAGCTGGGCAAAGAGCTTGACCTCTTCAGCATCCATGAGGAGGGGGGCGCCGGCCTCATCTGTTGGCATCCGAAGGGCGCGCGCCTGCGCCGCACGATCGAAGAGTTCTGGTATGCCGAACACGATCGCCACGGCTACGACATCGTCACCACGCCGCATATCGGCAAAGAGCAGCTCTGGACGATCAGCGGCCACCTCGGCTTCTACCGCGAGAACATGTACTCGCCGATGGACATCGACGGGGTCGACTACTTCATCAAGCCGATGAACTGTCCGTACCAGATCCTGATCTACAAGACCCGCACGCACTCCTACCGCGAGCTGCCGATGCGGATGGCCGAACTCGGAACCGTCTACCGCTACGAGCGATCGGGCGTCTTGCATGGGCTCCTCCGCGTGCGCGGCTTCACGATCGACGACGGGCACATCTACTGTCGCGCCGACCAGGTCGACGCCGAGATCCGCGGCGTGTACGACTTCGCGGTCAACATGCTGACCGCATTCGGGTTCCGCGACTTCGACATCTACCTGGCGACGCGGCCGCACGCCGGCAAGGCGGTGGGCGAGCCGGAACGCTGGGAGCAGGCCACCGACGCTCTGCGCGCCGCGCTCGATGCCCGCGGCCTGCCGTACAAGGTCGACGACGGCGGCGGCGCCTTCTACGGCCCCAAGATCGACATCAAGGTCAAGGACATGCTCGGCCGCGCCTGGCAGTGCTCGACCATCCAGTTCGACTTTAATCTGCCCGAGCGGTTCGACATGACCTACATCGGCGAGGACGGCGCCGAGCACCGGCCGTACATGGTGCACCGTGCGCTCCTCGGGAGCCTCGAGCGATTCATCGGCTGTCTCATCGAGCAGTATGGCGGCGCGTTCCCCGTCTGGCTCGCGCCGGTTCAGGCTGTCATCATCCCGATCGCCGACCGCCATAACCCCTACGCAGCGTCCGTAGCCGAGCGGCTGCGGCAGGCCGGGCTGCGCGCCCAGGTCGATGACTCCGCCGAGCGGATGAACGCCAAGATTCGCGTGGCCCAACTCAACAAGGTGCCGTACATGCTTGTGGTCGGAGATCGCGAGGCCGAGGCGGACAGCGCGTCGGTGCGCCTGCGAACGGGCGACGACAAGGGAACGATGAAGCTCGACCAGTTCCTCGAGACGGCGAAGGGGAGGGTCGCGACCAAGGCCCTCGACGTCTGGCCGGCGACGTAGCATCTGCCCGCGGCTTGCCGCTAGCGGACGGCGTTCGCCAGACGTTGCGCGGCGTCGGTGTTCTCCCAAGGGAGGTCGAGGTCCGTCCGCCCGAAGTGGCCGTAGGCGGACAGCCGCTCGTACTGCTGCGTGAGGAGCCGCAGCTTGCGGATGATCGGCTGCGGCCGCAGGTCGAACGTCTCGAGGACTGCCTCACGCAGTCGGTCGTCGGGAACGGCGCCCGTACCGTGCGCGTCCACGCGGACGGCGAGCGGCTCGGGGCGACCGATGGCGTAGGCGATCTCCACTTCCGCCTCTCGCGCCAAACCGGCGGCCACAAGGTTCTTCGCCACGTACCTCGCCATGTAGGCGCCGCTTCGGTCGACCTTCGTGGGATCCTTGCCCGAGAAGGCGCCGCCGCCGTGCGGAGCGAAGCCGCCGTACGTGTCGACGATGATCTTCCGTCCGGTGACGCCGGAGTCGGACGCCGGGCCGCCGATCAC
>CAYUSW010000025.1:0-34358 GCA_964447445.1 uncultured Thermotogae bacterium | reverse complement strand
GACGTTGCACACAGCCATTGCCACTCGACGTACCCCGGGGACACCAGCACCTCGAGATCTGACGAGAGGTGGATCTCGGTCGTTGCGTGGGAGTGAGGCGTGAGGAACCCACGCAGGCCTTCGGTGGCCGCCTCGTCCATGTAGCCGCAGGAAGAGTCCTGCTGCCCCAGCAGGTCGGGGGCGGAGATCCAGTCGACCATGTAGTGGTTGACGCCGGGCACTCCAGCGACTGTCGTGTGCCATGTCAGGTCAAGGCCGGCGATCTTGCCCTGCGCTCCAAGACTGAGAAGGACGTCGAGGGCCGTGATCACGCCGGGCTGAAAGACATCGGGGCGTGCGTCGTGCGCTGTCACGAGGACATCTGAGAACGTGATCGTCGAGCGGGGACCCTTGATGGTGACGAGGGGGACGATGACTTGTCCGTTGTGGGCCTGTCGAAGCGCGACCTCCTCTCGGAAGCTTGCCTCAATGGCCGCGAGGCGCGCCGGGTCCTCGAGGTAGACGTAGATCGAGGCGCCATCCTTGACCGGATATGCATCGATCCTCAGAGCGGTGCGCTCGTAGGCCCCGCCGGGAAGGCGTACGTCGTACCACCAACCGTCCAGACCGTTGATGGATTGGATGAGGTACGTCGCCTCGGCCTCGTCGTACGCGTACTGGAGATCGATCTGCGCTGAGGCCGCGATCTGCACGAGCACGTCAAACGCCGAGAAACGACCGTCGGCGAAGAGGTCCGGGCGAAGCGGCGTGATCTCTGCCGGATCGTACGTGAACGTTCCGACGCCGCGGATTTCGATCGATCCTGCTGTGACCGGGGGAGCGTCCACCCGCATATCTGAAGCGACCGACCACGCGCCGCCTGCCGGCAGCGGTACACTCTCTCCTGTGCCTTCGTTCGCGCCGACCGCAAGGGAAAGCAACAGCCCCGCGAACAGGAGAGCCATTGCGTTCGCCGCCCGTTTCTGCATTCCTGTGACACCTCCATCGAGGCACCGTCGCCGGAGCGTCGGCCCTCGCTATGAGCACACCGCTATCATCGCGGCGATGATACGGATATTCGGGGCCAGATGTCCAATATCATCGAGACGGTAGCTCCTCCCTGTGAGGAAGGCGTGTGGAAACCGGGGAGATGCCTAGGGGACGAAACGGGCGCGCGCCGCGGCGATGTCCGCGACGGTCGTCTGCGTGAGGAACTTGAGCACAGCGTCGTGAGCCTTGCGCCACAGGCCGTGCAGCGAGCAGGTCCGCGTGCAGTCGCACGGGGCAAGGAAGAGAGGGCAATCGTTGAGAGTACCGGAACCGTCGATGGCGAGGACGACGTCAAGGACCGTGATCTCGTCTGCCGGCTTGGCGAGGAGGATCCCGCCCGTCTTCCCACGCGACGTGCGGACGAGGCCGGCTCGCTTGAGCTGGGTGAGCGTCTTCGCGAAGTGCGGGTAGGGGATCTCGGCTGCGTCCGCGATCTCCTGCGTGGATACGTAGCAGTCACGAGAGCGGCGAGAGACTTCAGCGAGCGCGAGCACGGCGTACTTTGCGGTCTTCGAGTAGATCATAGGAATCCGGCAAGAGGCTAAGGCGCCGCGGCGAGGATGTCAACAGCACGCGAAGCTCCTAGAAGAGATCCGTGGGCGCCTCGGCCGACTCGGGCGGCTGGTCGACGCGGTACAGACAGTCGACCGGCCCGATGTCGCAGAAGCGGCACTCCGTCCACGCCGGGTTCTTTGGCAGAGGCTTCTCGCCGCCCACTCTTTGAACCAGAGTCACGAAGCGCTCGCGGAAGGCGCTGTCGAGACTCTCGGCGGGGACATCCAGCGCCCCGCTGCGATAGACGATGCGACCGGACATCTTTGCGCCGGCGCAGCGAGCGTTGCCGATGGGGAAGAGCAGGAGATAGACGAGGACCTGGGCTGTGTCGGACGTGCGCGGGCGGCCGGTCTTGCAGTCTTCGATCACTCCGATCCCGTCGCGGAAGGCGACAAGATCCGGCTTTCCAGACACGATGATGCCGGTCTTGCCGACGCGCTTGAACGCGTTGTCGTCCTCGACGAACACATCGTAGCCGTCCGCAAGAAGCTGCTCACGGCGCGACTGCACGAGCTGGCCGTGCTCGAGGGTCCAGGCGGCCACGTCGAGATCCGTCGGTCTCCGATCGTAGTCCTTGTGGTGGGCGCGAAACCACGCCGACCACTCGCACTGACTCTCCCCCGAGAGGAGCTTCGTCAGCCACGTCGCCCAGATGTAAGGACCCGTCCTGCGCGTTGGCATCGAGCTTCACCTCCCCCGGAGAATCTAGCAGCCGGGGAGACCGAGGGCAAATCGCTCATCCCGCTGCGCGTCTTGATAGGCGGGGCTGCGGAGACCGGAGTGCGGAGCGGCGCCGCGGGGAAGTTCGAGGCAGGAATCGCGATCTGGGGGATGGCAGGCTTCGTCACGCAGCGAAGATGGGTCCGCAGGATTGCGGGGAACAGCATTTGCCGAGGGGCGGGGTATTGCACACGCAGGGAGAGCAACGACCAGGTACCCGCAAACAGGACCTCGGGCCTCACCGCGCGGTGAGGTCCCAGAGGACGATCCTCCTGTCCAGTGCCCCCACGGCCAGTACTCTGCCGTTGGGCGAGAAGGCAAGCGAGGTCACGGGGTCATTGTACCGGCCTACGTTGGTGAGCCGCTCGCCCGTGGCTACGTCCCAGAGGTTGACTCTGGCGGTGTGGGCAGCAGGGTTGGTCGATTCCCCCGTCGTTCCGGAGGCGAGCGTCGTTCCGCTTGGGGAGAACTTGAGGCACTGGACGGCGCCATCGTGCCTCGGGATCGTGCGTATCAGAGTACCTGTGACCACATCCCACAGGCGAATCGTCCCGTCGTAGGATCCGGAGGCGAGCGTCTTCCCATCCGGGGAGAACGCGACGGAGTAGACCGGCCCCGTGTGCCCCGTCAGAGTGTGAAGGACCTTCCCGGTGCTCGGGTTCCAGAGCCTGACGGTGCGGTCCTCCGACCCCGAGGCGAGGGTGATGGCTCTTCCGTTCGGCGAGAAGACGATGCAGCGCACCCGCTGGGTGTGTCCCGATAGCTTGCGGACAAGCGTGCCCATGATCGGATCCCACAGCTTGATCGTGTAGTCGTCGGCCGTCGACGCCAGAGTCCAGCCGGACGGCGAGAAGGCGACGCAACAGCCGTGCACGGAGTTCGAAGCTCCCCAGAAGGTCCGGAACAGCGTCCCCGTGGACACATTCCACAGCTTGATCGTTGTGTCAAGGGAGCTGGAAGCGATCATCGTCCCGTCGGGAGAGAAGCCGATGGAGCAGACGCGATCTGTGTGCCCGGTCAGGGTGTGGAGCAGTGTCCCGCTGGCCGGATCCCACAGCTTGACTGTCTGATCCGAGGAGCCCGAGGCGAGGAGCTCGCCGTCGGGTGAGTAGGCGACAGAGTTGACAGAGTCAGTGTGCCCGACGAGGGTGCCCAGAGCGGAGCTCGATCCCAGTGCGGGAGGAGCTGCACATGCAAGCGCGATCAGTAACCCAGTAACGATCTTTCGCACCCTTTCTCCCTTCGGCTTGCCCTCTCGTATGCCGTAAGTCAGCGCAGTCGCGCGGCGGCAAGGACAGAGGCGGCCCAGTCGCCGCCTCCGCCATCGAGGCCGGCACGTCACGGCGCCACTGCGGAACAGGACCAGCATCCCCACCGGCTGCTTGGCCCAGCCGTGGTGCCCGTACGCAGCCGCACTCTCCACCCCTGGGTTGCCAAGCCCCTCACTCGCTCGAGGAACGTGACGCCCCTGGCCGTACTTGGCCTCGGACGGACACCAGAAGAACAAGCCAGATCCAGTCAAATGCATTCTTGTCGCCTCTCACAGGCCCGACGTCCGCCCGAGAACTCGTTTGAGAGGCGAAAGAGAGAGACCCTTGTCGCACGAAGGGGTCGCGGACAGACTCCCAATCCAGACCGGTCCTATCCGAGCAGGCGCAACCCGTGCACACCGTGCAGCCTCCCGGTGCGGCTTCTCTGATTGCGCTCGCGATCCACGCCGCCTAGAATGCTTCTCGTTCGGAGGGGTGGGTGAGCGGCCGAAGCCGTCGGTTTGGAGAACCGATGTACTCCTCGTGGGTACCGCGGGTTCAAATCCCGCCCCCTCCGCCAGCCTGTGCTAGGTGGGGGGCTAGCGGTCCCCTACATCCACAACCCGCTTCGTGGAGCCGAAGGGTACCCGGAGGGGAGTGGCAGGAGGGTCCGTCCACGAGCAAGTGACGTTGACGGCTGAGCCCTCTGCGGCGCATGTCGGTGAACCCCGTGAGGCCCGGAAGGGAGCAACGGTAAGCTGACCTCTGCGGGTGTTAGAGGATCCCTTGGCCTGAGTCGGCTACTCGCGAAGCGCCTCTTTCCTCTCTTCGATGGGACCACGCACAGGCACTTCTCTTGGCCGTGCGACGAGGTGTCGGATTCCTGATGGCCTCACGCGCATGGCGGTGCGGCCCCCCTCAAGGTTCGAGTGGCTCTCGGGAGCGCGCGGGCCCGTCCGGCAGGGTGACTCGACAGGCGCTACGGACCCTTCCCATCGATGAGGCTTGCCACCCAGTCTCGCTTCTTCCACAACGCGCACTGGCCGTCCGCCTCGTCGAGGTTCCCACTGCTGCGAATCCTGCGGAAGAGCGGCGATCCCAGAGCCTGCTCGAAGGACAGCTCCGTCAAGCTCGAGTCGGAATAGGGCGAGAAGGGACACGGCTCGACGTCGCCGTACGCGTTGATGTGGACGAAGCCGCGCCCGGCCGCGAGGCAGCCGCCGAACGCCATCTCGTCGTGCGGAAAGGCGATGAAAAGAGAAGCAAGAGACCGACGATACCGGGCAAGCCGCTGCCCCAGCTCGGCGACCTGCTCGCTATCGAGCTGCAGATCGTCCGTTCCGCTGGCGACGGGAACGTAGTTGATGAAGTAGAAGAGACGGCACCCCCGAGCGATCAGACTGCGGAGATGAGTCTCGTCGGTTGCGAGCTCGAAGTTGCGGCGCGTCAGGGTGGCCGATGTGCCGAAGAACGTGCCGCCCGCGTGGAGGCGCTCCATCGCTCCTGTGACGTGCGCGTAGGTGCCCCCGCCGCGGCGCACGTCGGTCTCCGTCTCTCCCCCTTCAAGACT
Organism: uncultured Thermotogae bacterium; assembly: GCA_964447445.1. Taxonomy (GTDB): domain Bacteria; phylum Bipolaricaulota; class Bipolaricaulia; order UBA7950; family UBA9294; genus CAIOGO01. The sequence goes on along the minus strand of CAYUSW010000025.1, from coordinate 29,234 downwards.
GAGAACGGGAATCACGTGGCGCATTCGGCGAAGCCGCGCGATGCGAGCTGGGTCGAGAAGCGAGCCGTTCGTAAAAAGGAGGAACAGGATCCCTCGTCGCTGCTCCAGCTGGCTGAGGAGATCCGGGCGGAGGAAGGGTTCACCGCCGGCGATCAGCATGACCGACACTCCGAGTTTCTCCGCCTCCGCGAGGATGGCGGCCGTCTTCGCCTCGGTCATCTCGGGGCGATCGTGGCGGTGTAGCAGGTTCGCGTAGCAGCCTGCACACGTCAGATTGCAGCGGCCGGTGATGCTGTAGATAGCAAACGGCGGGACATGCACGCCGCGCGCCTCGGCGCGATCGCGCCGAACGGCGGCACTCCTCTGACTCCACAGGAGACGAACCGCACGCGATGCCAAACGCGGATTACCTCGCGTGATCCGCAGACCGGTGCGCAGCACGTCGAAGAGCGATGTCTCGAAGGCGATGGATACGTTGTCGTCCCTCATGTCCTCATGTTCTCCGTTTCAGGCTGGGTTGGATTGTAAGCGTTCGGGCGAGCGACACCACGGCGGACACATGGCCGTTGCGCGACGTGGCCGCAGAGGCCGTCTGGCGATGAGACGTCATTCCATAGGGACCTGTGTCTTCATCGCCGGGACGGACGATGCGGCAAGCGGCGAAGCCGGGTCGATTCGCCGGCTGAGCGGGAGGATCGAGGCAGTTCGGCGGACAACTCACGGGGAGTATGATGGCCGTGAGGGTGGGTCGAACGAGGGGGATCCAGCCTGCGATCGAGAAGGGGATAGCGTTGTGGCGCTGTCGGGTGTGACACGGGGAACGCGCAAGGGGGGGCGTGTGAGGGACGACCAAACCATGATTCTCTTCGAGGGCAACATCGCGGCGGGGAAAAGCACGGTTGGGCGGAGGCTGGCGGAGTCCAGGTTGTTTGGCTTCATCGAGGAACCCGTCGGCGCGTGGCAGAAGGACTTCGAGGAGAACCTCCTCGATCTCTTCTACCGTGACGCGCACCGCTGGGCATTCACGTTCCAGCTTGCGGCGTTCACGACGAGAGCCAAGACCTGGACGGAAGTCCTGGCAATGACGGAGCATGTCAACGTCGTGCTCGAGCGGTCGATCTACTGCGACCGCTACGTGTTCGCGAAGAACTGCTACCAGTCGGGCCTGATGTCGAAGACGGAATGGCAGCTCTACTGCAAGCTGTGGGACTGGCTGCAGAAGAACTGGTGCGCCGAGCCGGACAAGATCGTCTACCTCCGGACGCCGGCCGAGGTCTGTCACGAGCGGATCGATCAGCGCGGGCGGAGCGAGGAGAACAAGATCCCGCTTGCCTACCTGAAGGATCTCGAAGCCCTCCACGACGAGTGGCTCTTGGAGAATCCTCGCGCCGTGATCCTCGACGGCTGCCGCCAGTGGCAGGCACGCGATGTCTTCGACGTCCTGCGGCAGGCTGGCGTGCCGCTGCAGCTCCCGCTGCAGCTGACGACGTCCGAGTAGGCGAGGAGAGACCGCCGGTCGAGTGGCCCGACGAGCTCGGGGGCCTGTCCGGCGGTTTCTTCCCTTTGGCGCACGAGAAGCCCAGATCCTCGCGCGGAGGGCCGCCGGCTATAATGGGGCGTCATGGCGGTCGTCAACCAGATCGGGAAGATCCGCAGGCGGAACCACGCGCTCGTGGCGTTTGATCAGGACCGCATCGTCCGCGTGATCCTCCGCGCGGCGTCGTCGGTGGGCGGGTTCGAGCAGGACTACTTGCCCGGCATCAACGATCGGATCTTCGCCGCCGGAGAGACCGACGAAGGAATCGCTCACTTCTTGTCGGATCTCGTGGTCATCTGCCTCAACGCCGACGAACGTCATCACGTGTCCAACTTCCCTCCCACCGTCGAGGAGATTCAGGACGTTGTCGTGCACGTGCTCCAGAGCAACGGGTTCACCAAGGTGGCGGACACGTATACGTGCTTCCGCTGGGGGCACCACTGGGTCCGCGAGGGCGAGATTACGGAGGGCCAGTTCGTGCGGAACGGCTACCCGGCGGAGGACCTGGAGAAACTGATCGCGTGGAATCGCGCCCGGGATTGCGACACGGTCGAAGGCCTCAACGAGATCGTTCGCACCGGGAGGATCGGCCGGCTCGTGGAGGAATCTCTAGGTGTCTACGAGAGAGCCCTGGATGAGACGGCGAAGCGCGTCATCGACCGCATCGAGGCGGGAGATGAGATCCGCATGGTGTGGATCAGCGGTCCGTCGTCGTCGGGGAAGACAACGACGACCGCCAAACTCACGGCTCGATTGGAGAAGGCGGGGCTTCGCTTTCTCACGCTGAGCCTGGATGACTACTTCTGGTCGTTGATCGAACACCCGACCGACTGGATCGATGACCGCAACTTCGAGACGCCGGAGGCGCTTGACATTCAGCTCATGAACGAGCAGTTGCGGGCGCTCCTCGTCGGCGATCCGGTCGACAAGCCTGTCTACTCGTTCAAAGAGGGCCGGCGGGTCGGGACACGGCGTGTCGAACTGAAGCCGGATCAAATCCTGCTTCTCGACTGCCTGCATGGCTTCTACCCGCCCATCACGACCGGGATCGATCGATCGACGATGTTCCGCGTCTACGTGGAAGCGATGAACCCGCTCTACGAGCCCAATCCGATGATGCCGCTCTACCACGGGGATCGAACGGACCGGCGTCTGGCGCGATTCGAAGACGTCCGCCTACTGCGGCGGATGCTGCGGGACGCGAAGCACAGGAACCACCCCCCGCTGGCTACGGTTCTCCATTGGCACTATGTCCGCGCCGGCGAGCTCTTCTCGATCATTCCCCTCAAGGGCCTCGCCGACTCCGTCATCAACGGCGGAACGCCGTTCGACCTGCCCGTGCTCAAGCCTTTCTTCGTCGGCGAAGGAGGCATCTGGCCGACATCCCAGGACCTCAAGGGGTACCCGTCGTTTCTGGATGCTCAGATCCGGCACCGGCGCGTGTCGAAGCTACTCGAATCGGTTGAAGGGCTGCCCCTGGCCGTAGTCAACGACCACAAGATCATCCCCGGCGATGCCGTCGTGCGGGAGTTCATTGGCAACAGCACGATGAAGATCCCGCACAACGAGTAGGTTCAGTCCGTTGAACGCCGCGCGAGCGGCGCTTACGCTAGGCCCGAGGAGAGAAACGGATGCCGGCCAACCTGACCCCGCAGTTCATCAAGGCACGAGAGCGATTCCATAAGGCGAAAGAGCCCGACGAGAGGCTCGCCGCGCTCGAGGAGATGCTGCGCACCATCCCGAGGCACAAGGGGACGGACCACATGGTGGGCGACATCCGCAAGCAGATCGCCAAGCTGCAAGAGGTGACCATCCGTGCGAAGAAGGGGAAGGGCGGCGGCGGCCATGATCACGTGCCGAAGGAGGGTGCCGGCCAGGTCGTGCTCGTCGGTCCTCCCAACAGCGGCAAGTCGAGTCTCGTCGCCGCGCTGACCCATGCTCGGCCCGAGGTCGCCGACTACCCCTTCTCGACCCTAGTTCCCGTGCCGGGCATGATGCGGTTCGAAGATGTGCGCGTGCAGCTCGTCGACCTGCCTCCGCTGTCCGCCGAGTACACCGAACCGTGGGTGTACAGCCTGATCCGGGCCGCGGACGTTGCAGTGATCGCGCTCGCGCTCGATGAGATCGAACTCCTCGAGGCGCACCTGGAACAGATCCTCGCCTGGGTGGAAGAGCGGCGCATCCAGTTCGTCGTGGAGCGCTCGGGGAACGCGGAAGAAGCTGGATTGGCGCAAGAGGTTCCCGCCCGCATTGTCCTCACGAAGTGCGATGCGGTGGAGAGTGCGGCGACGGCGCTTGCCGGGCTCCCGTTCCCGGGCGTCGCCGTCTCCACGGTCACCGGCGAGGGTCTTGATGCTTTCGCGCGCATGGCGTTCGACGCGCTCAAGATCCTTCGCATCTACACCAAGATGCCCGGGAAGAAGCCCGACCTGGAGGAGCCCTACACGTTGCCCATCGGGAGCACCGCACTGGATGCGGTGCGCACGGTGCACCGGGAATTCGCGGAGCGGCTGAAGTACGTCCGGATCTGGGGATCCGGACGATTCGAGGGGCAGCAGGTCCCGTCCGACCATCGCTTAGAGGATGGCGACATCGTCGAGATCCACGCCTCGTGAAGTCTCTGCGGGCGCGCCCTTCAGGGTCGAGGGGTCGGAACTTGCGTCGGCCCGAGCGCGGCCGGTACTCTGTGACGACGAGGTTCCGTCGGGCCGAAGGGACATGGAAGCTAGGTGGTGAGCGGATGATCGAGGTCGAACGCGAGAACGATCGAGTCGTCCTCCGGCGCGGCTTTCTCGAGGATCCGCGGCTGTCGTTTCGCGCGAAGGGACTCCTTGCCTACCTCTTGTCGCGCGCCGCGGGCGAGAGCGTCGATCCGCGGAGCCTGGCTGAGACAGCCGGAGAACGAGTTGCCGACATCGAGGCGACCCTCCGTCAGCTGGAGACCGCGGGGTACTTCACGCGCGCCGAGGCCGGACCGATCGACGCCCAGCGCCTGTCGGGCGTTGCGCGGGAGACGACCCTCCTGCCGCTTCTCGACTCCACCCCACAACGAAGCTCCGCCGCGGCCCGCAGCGAGGCTCGCGCTGCGGCGGCCGGGGACGACGGGGCCCAGAAGGCGGCGGCGGAGAGAATCCTCACTCGGCTGAACGAGCTGCGGAGGGCGAGCTGGACGTGGGCCAAGTACACGCCTCTCTCTTCGAAGCACCGGAAGAACGTCGAGCACATCCACGGTCGGTTACGGGAGGGCTATTCGGAAGCGGACTTGATCCTGGTCCTCGAGTATCTTGCCTCGGTCGACGGCGGCAAGGACACGTCGCGGAGATACTTCGACAGCGTGACGCCCTTCAACACGAAGAACTTCGAACGCAACCTGGCGATGGCCCGCGATTGGGATGCATGCGGGCGCCCGGAGGGTGGCGGGGCGATGGCGTTGCAGCGTTCGTATGGCCACGATCCGGCGATCTACCAGAAGAAGGTCAAGGGGGGAGACGCGTGATTCAGGGAGCGCCGATCGGCGCACGCTTCGAGGGCTGTACGTTCGCGAACTTCGACGTCTCTGACGAGAACCGCGAGGCCTACAAGGCCTGTCGGCGGCTCGCCGAGCGAGGGGGCGCCGGGGTTCTGATCATGGGGAAGAACGGCGTCGGCAAGACGCACCTTCTGGTGGCCACGATGAAGGAGTTCGCCCGTCGGCACTCCGCTCCAGCGCCGCGCGCCGAGGAAGCGGATCAGGAGATGGTTCGAGTCCCGCCGGTCGCGGAGTTGCTTCGCGCGGCTCTGCCGGATGCGGCCGTCGAGACTCCGCAGCCGACGCTGTCGCCCGGCGAAATCGGACGCGGCGCGCACGTCGAGTACTGGCCTTTGCTGGATCTCGTGTGCGAACTGCGGCTCGAGATCACGCGCGGAATTCAGGAAGTGTCGCGACGGTGCCGAGAGTGCGATCTCCTCGTTCTGGACGACTTCGGCGCCGAGCGTGCCACCGACTTCGTTGTCGAGGAACTCGAGCGGATCGTGGATTGGCGATACCGCGCGATGAAACCGACGGCGATCGCGACGAACCTCAGGACGACGACCCAGATCACTGGGAAGTACGGTCAGCGGGCTCTGTCGCGGTGGGCAGCTTCGTGTGAGCTGGTCACGGTACTTGGCGACGATCGACGCGCGTCGATGGAGCCGACGTAGGGTCCGTCTCGGGGAATCGCTCCGGCCGCCGTCCTGCCTCCGCCTAGGAGTTCCTCGACGTGGGAGGTTTGGGCTCGAGCGTCAGGAGAGCCCCTCGGACGCACAGGCGAGCGACCTCCTTGCCGATCTGGGAGAGCGTGCCGTAGCGCGGGTCGCCGAGGACGGCGTCGGCGACCGCCTCGGGCTCCAAGTCCTTGCGGAGCGCGTCAACGCGAGCCAGCCATTCCTCCACGCGTCTCGGATAACTCTCGAGGAGGGTCGGAGCGTCGCCGGCGAGACCGTAGTGTGCGTAGGCCAGTAGCTTCGGCTGCAGACGCGAGAGGCGGGCGAGAGATGCACGGGACGCCTCAGGGTCGAACCGCGGCGGGACAGTGAGCGGCAGATCGACCGGCACGGCGTGGTGGCCTACGGCGTCGCCGACAAAGAGGACACGGCTCCCGGACTCGAAGTAGCAGACGTGGTGCGGCGCGTGTCCCGGCGTCTCGATGGCCGTGAGGGCGACGTCGTGACCGAGCGTGTAGCGCTCCTGGTCGGCGCAGGCGACAACTCGGCGCGAGTCGATTGCGAGGGGATCGCCGTACTGCGGGGCCAGTGCCGGACTAGAGGCCCGAACCCCGGCAGCGAGACGCTCCGGATCGATGAGATGGCGGACCCCTTTCGCGTGGACAACGAAGATCGCCTCCGGGTGGGCGCGAGCGATGTGCCCCGCTCCCCCGGCATGGTCGAGGTGGAGGTGCGTGAGGAAGACGTAGTCCAGGTGAAGCCCGCTCAGGGCCGCCAGGAGACGCGGGGCACCGGCAGCGGTCCCCGCATCGATCAGCGCCGTCTTTTCTCCTCGGACGAGATAGGCGCACCCTGTTCTGGGCTCCCCGAACTGCGCGGCGTCGATCGTCTGGATGTTCCCGGGATGCGTCATCGTCGGGAGGGTACTGCACAAAGGGCCGGCGAGCGAGACGGAGTAGCGGTTGACGTTCTTGATCTGATCCGCAGAATAGGAGAGTCATGCCCTCCGCACTGGACCTCTTTTCGGCGCCGGTCGCGCGCTGGTTCCGCGAGACATACGAGAGCCCGACGCCGCCGCAAGAACTCGGGTGGCCGCGTATCGCGCGCGGTGAGAACGTACTCATCTCCGCCCCAACGGGATCCGGAAAGACGCTCGCGGCGTTTCTCTACACGATCGACGACCTCGTGACAAAGGCGGCGGTGAAGGGAGCGCGCCGCGACGTCCACGCGATCTACATCTCCCCGCTGCGCGCGTTGGCGGCCGACATCGAGCGGAACCTCGTGAGTCCGCTCGAGGGCATCCGCGCCTGCGCGCGCGAGACAGGTGAACCGATGGACGAGCTGCGAGTCGCGGTGCGGACCGGCGACACGACGCCGTCCGAGCGCCAACGCATGCTGCGGCAGCCGCCGGACCTTCTGATCACAACTCCCGAGTCGCTGCATCTCTTGCTGACCGCGAAGCGCTCGCGCGAGATCCTGAGGCAGGTTCGCTACGTGATCGTCGACGAGATCCACACGGTGTGCGGCGAGAAGCGCGGCAGCTTCCTTGCGCTCCTTCTCGAACGCCTTGAGCAACACGTAGGACACAGCCTGGTGCGCGTCGGGCTCTCGGCCACGCAGCGTCCGCTCGAGCGCGTAGCGCGCTACCTCGGCGGGTACGACGCTGGTGGGCAGCCCCGTCCCGTGGCGATCATCGACTGCGGCATGCGCAAGGATCTCGACTTGGCCGTCATCTCTCCCGTTCGCGACATGCGGCTCCTGCCTCGAACTGACACCGGGGCTCCGTCGATCTGGCCGGCGATCTACGAGCGCTTGCACCAGTTGGCATTGGCGCACACATCGACGCTCATCTTCGCCAACAACCGCCGGGCCGTGGAGCGCATTGCATCAGAGATCAATCGACTGGCGGGGCGCCGCCTCGCACGGGCGCACCACGGCAGTGTGTCAAAGGAGTACCGGCAGGAGATCGAGGGAGATCTCAAGGCCGGACGGCTTCCGGCGCTGGTGGCCACAGCATCCCTCGAACTGGGGATCGACATGGGTGCGATTGACCTTGTCTGCCAGGTGGAGTGCCCGACGTCCGTTGCGAGTGGACTCCAGCGTGTCGGGCGTGCCGGCCACGCGTATCGCCGCACGAGCGTTGGGCGGATGATCCCGAAGACGCGCGGCGACCTTCTGCGTATGGCGGGCATGTCAAGGTGCATGCTGCGCGGCGAGATCTCCGAGGTGCACATCCCCGAAAACCCTCTCGATGTCCTCGCGCAACAGATGGTGGCGATGATCGCAGTCGAAGACTGGGATGCGGACGCGCTGTACTCACGGGTCGGCCAGGCAGCTCCCTTCCACGGTCTCCCGCGGTCGAGCTTCGATGACGTTCTGGAGATGATCTCGGGAGGATACGCGTCGCCGGCTTTCCCGAGCTTGCGCGCACGCATCGTGTGGGAGCGGAGCACAGGGCGGCTCTCCGCCCTCCCGGGAGCGTTTCACGCCGCGATTCTCTCCGGAGGGACGATCCCCGACACGGGGCAGTACGCCATGGTGCTCGAGGACGGGAAGACGAGGCTGGGCGAGCTTGACGAGGAGTTTGTGTTCGAGAGGCGCCTGGGCGACACGTTCGTGCTCGGGACGAACCGCTGGAGGATTGTCGACATACGGCATGACCGCGTCGTCGTCTCGGCATCCGGATCGGACGAGGCACAGCTCCCGTTCTGGAAGGGCGAAGGCCTTGGCCACGACGCCGAGTTCGGAGAGAGATGGGGAGCGTTTGTGGCGGAGTGCGCGGCGCGGCGAGCGGCCGGCGGCCTCGAGGCCTGGCTCCAGACCGAGTGCGCGCTGGACACGGACGCGGCGAGGAGCTTGGGCGAGTACATCGGGGAGCAGATGGCTTCGGGCGCGCTTCCCGACGATAGCACGATCCTCGTGGACGTCTTTCCCAACGAGATGGGCGATCTCCGGGTGGCTGTCGTCTCGACGTTCGGGCGAGCCTTCCACTTGGCTCTCTGGCTGGCCATGCGGGGAGAGCTGCGCCGAGCCGGGCACGAGGCTCCGGAGGGCATTCTGTCCAACGACGGAATCCTGTTTCGGCTGGGGCCGATTCCGCTCCAGCAGGTTCTCGAGGCCATCGAGCGCCTGCAGGGACGCGGCGTACGTGACGTTCTGACGGAGGAGCTGCTGGATTCGCCCTACTACGCGCTTCGATTCCGGCGAAACGCCGGACGAGCCCTTCTGCTTCCCCGATCGCATCCGGGTCGGCGCGTGCCGCTCTGGCTCCAACGGCTGCGCTCCCACGACCTCCTGGCCTACGCCAGCGCGCACCCGAGGTTCCCGCTCGTTGCTGAGACGCACCGAGAGATTCTCGACGACGTCCTTCCTGTAGCCTCTCTCGAACGCTTTCTGAGCCGTGTCGCGAGAGGGGAAACGCGGTTTGCCGTGCGCCGAGGACGCTCTCCGTCGCCCTTCAGCACTGCGCTGCTCTTGGACTTCGCCGGGAAGTACATGTACGAGGCCGACCGACCGGCCTCGGCGTCCGCGCCTGTCGACCGCGATCTCCTCGCCGAACTGCTGCGGAGCTCGGCGACCGCCGACCTCGTTGCGGAGGAGGCGGTGAGGACGATGGAGGATCGCCTGCAGGGCCTGTCGGCTTTCCACCGGGCGCGCGACGCGGTGGAAGTGGTCGAGCTCTTGCAGCGAATCGGAGACCTGACGGACTCTGAGCTTCGGGCGCGCTGCGAGCCGGAAGCGGTCGCAGCTCTGGAGGAACTCCTGCGGGACGGCAGAGTGCGGTGCCTCTCGGTCCCACTTCTTGGCGAGGAGCGGCTCGTGGCGGCGGATGACGTGCCTTCGTATGAGGGGGCGGCGCCCGAGTGGGAGCGGATCTTTGTGCGGTATGCATCCGCGCACGCAGGCCGGATGGAGGCGGAGATCCTGGCGCGCTATCCGGGTGCCGCGCCTGGGGACCTGAGGCTTGGGGAGGGCCGCCTGGTCCGGGCGAGCCTGCCCGGACGAGTCGAGGCGTTCGTCGATCGCGATGTCCTGGTCGGGTTGCGGCGGATGACGCTGTCGACTCGCCGCCGCGACCCGGAGCCGGTGTCGCCGACGGGTGCTGTTGCCGCGGTCCTCCGTCGACAGCATGTGACGGAGCCTTTGGCTGGCGCCGAGGGCCTCCGGCAGGTCTTGGACCAGCTTACGGGATGGCTGGCGCCGGTGGCTGTGTGGCCCGAGATTCTGTGCGCACGGGTCCAGAATCCTGAGCGCATCAGACTGGAGCCTCTCATGCGAAGCGGGGCCCTCGTGTGGCGTGGCTGGCGCGTGGGGGGCACCCGTGTCCTGGGATTCGCTTCCCCCGAGGCGGCCGACGCGCTGCTTCCTGCTCGGGACGGCGAACCGGAGGGTCTAGCGGCCCGCGCGGTCGAGTTCCTGACTTCGAGGGGAGCGTCGTTCCTGCATCAGGTTGCGGGCGGGCTTGCCGCGCCGGCCGTGGCCGTGGATGAGGCACTGTGGGAACTGACGTGGCGAGGATGGGTAACCAACGACTCGCTCGTCGCGGCGCAGCGCCCGGGGCCGGGCAGGGGGCGACCGACTCCTGGACTCGAGCGATGGGCCGTCGTGGAGGCTCCGACAGAGGGCCATCGCGAGGACCAGGTGGCCGCGATTCTCCGCGCCTTGGCGGCTCGATACGGCTTACTCACACGCGAACTGGTCAACCGCGACCCGGTCCGGCTTCGCTGGAGCGAGGCCTACCCGGCGCTGTCGCAGATGGAGTGGCGGGGAGATGTCGATCGCGGCCTGCACGTGTCGGGCCTCGGCGGCCCCCAATTCGCGGTCCCGGAGTGGCGGGCGTCTGTGCCTGAGGCAGATGAGGAAACGAGGCTCCGGCTCCTGCACGTGATGGATCCCGCCTACGTCTTGGGGGAGCTTGTCCCTTCGCCGGGTCTGCCGCGTCGCGGTCCCGGCACCTACGTGATCGTGCGTGGCGGCCGACCGCTGATCAGCGTCGAGGCGTGGGCAAGGAAGTTGACTCCCCTGGCGGATCTCGACGCTGGAGAGCGCCGCGAGGCGCTGTCGCTCCTGTCTCAACTCGTCCGGCGAGTCGGACAGCGCCCATCGATTCGGGTGGACACGTGGGACGGCGCTCCGGCCACTGACAGCGTCGCAGCAAACGATCTGGCGGCTCTGGGCTTCATCCGCGATGATCAAGCCATGGTCCTGTACCGAAGTTACCGAGGCGTAGCGTGACGAACGACGTCCTATCGGGTGTACTCACCACGGCAAGCGCCATCGTGGCGGCTGGGCCGGTATGCGATTCCTGCCTCGGCGGCGCATTCGGACGCCTCGGCCATGGATGGGACAACGCAGAGCGTGGGCGGGCGCTGCGCACGGTGCTCGCATTCAGTGGCGTTGAGGGCGAGACAGGCTGTTGCTGGGTGTGCCAGGACCTGTTCGCCGCGGCCGGCGCCTGGGCGGCGCGGGCCGGTGAAGCGGTGGCGGGAATCGAGTTCTCAACGTACCTCTGTGCCGTGAAGCCGACGCCCCGCTGGCAGGCAGCCGAAGCGATGTTCGTCGAGCGATTCGGGCTCGAACACGCAGAGCCGCAGAAGCACGCCTGGAACCGCGCCGTGGGCAAGGCGTTTGAGGCACTCGTCGGCCGAGGCACGGTGGACTTCAACGACCCGGACGTCAAGATCACCATCCATCTAGTGGACGGGTCGATCTCGCTCCACATGGCATCTCTGTTCGTGTATGGCCGGTATCGAAAACTGGTGCGGGGGATTCCCCAGACTCACTGGCCGTGCAGGCGGTGTCGCGGGCGGGGATGCACGTCGTGCGGTGGGACCGGGAAGCAGTACCCGGAGTCCGTGGAGGAGATCATCGCCGGGCCGTTCATCGAGGCGGCGCAAGCGGCAGGCGCGCTGCTGCACGGGGCGGGCCGAGAGGACATCGACGCACGAATGCTGGGCACTGGGCGGCCTTTTGTTCTGGAGCTGCTGGAGCCGCGGACGCGGTCGCTCGACATCGACGCCTTGCGCGATGCTGCCAACGACGGCGGCGCGGGGGAGATCGCGCTGAGCGCGCTCGGCTTTACATGTCGTGGAGCGATCGCGCGGCTGAAAGAAACGCGCGCGGAGAAGACCTATCGCGCGACGGTCGAATTCTCCGACGACGTGCAGGAGGACGTCTTCCAGGCCGCGCTCAGGTCGCTGGTCGGGGACATCCTGCAGCGGACGCCTCGGCGGGTCGCCCACCGGAGAGCCGATCTCGTGCGAACGCGGCGCCTCCATGCTGCCGCCGGAGAGCTGCGTGGCGTTCGGGAGGCCGAAATCGAGCTGCACGCGGACGGGGGGATGTACATCAAGGAGCTCATCTCCGGGGACGACGGGCGAACGGAACCGAGCCTTGCCTCTCGACTCGGGATGACGGCGCGGGTTCGCGAGCTCGACGTTATGAGCATCGCCGCGAGCGGCTTCCCGGTCACGCCGGGCGATGCAATGGATTCGCGAAGAGACCTGCCGTAAAGTGGCTGCGATGGGCATGAACGAGGAACAGGAGAACCCCGAGCTGGAGACGGAGAAGGAGGATCGATCTCCGTCGATCCTCCAGATCTACTACCGTGAGATCGCGCGCTTCCCCGTCCTCTCGCGCGAGGAAGAGCAAACCCTGGCGCGACAGATGGCGAAGGGCGTCGCCGGGGCTCGCGAGCGCCTGATCGTTTCGAATCTGCGTCTGGTCACGAAGATCGCGCAGGAGTACGCGGACAGCGGCATGCCCATCGCTGACATCATCCAGGAAGGGAACATGGGCCTCATTGAGGCGGTGGACCGGTTCGACCCGGAGCGGGGCTACCGTCTTAGCACCTACGCGTCATGGTGGGTGCGGCGCGGGATCCTCGCGGCGATCGGGACGTACACCCGGATGATTCGCATTCCCGACTACATGTTCCGCGCCGTGCGCCGGATGGCCGAAATCCGTTTGCTCGGCGGAGAGGAACCGGTCGACGAGGCCGCAGTCACGGAGGCAACGGGTCTCTCTATCGAGCGGCTGCGCCAGGTGGAGCAACAGGTGAGCGAGATGGTCTCGCTCGACCGGCCACTCGGGAACGAGGACGACGAGCTGCTCGAGGAACGGGTGGCCGATACGTCTGGGCTGTCTCCCGAGCACGAGGCGCTTCGCCTTCTGTTCCGCGAGGAACTCGATAGCCTCCTCAACAATCTGCCGGCGCGCCAGGCGCTTGCCATCCGGCTGCACTACGGAATCGAGGACGGTTGCCCCTACAACCTCTCCGACGTCGGGCGGATGATGGAAGTCAGCCGAGAGCGAGCTCGCCAGCTCGTCAAAGAGGGGATGGAGCACATCACGGACGGGTGGGGCGAACGGGCGCTGGACTACTACCGGACGTTGCTTCGGGAGTAGGCGCCGGGCGAAGCTTCGCCCGAAGCTGCCCGCAGCCTGCCGCGATGTCCGCCCCGCGGCTGTCCCGCACGGTCACTGGAAGGCCAGCGGCGCCTAGCACGGCGGCGTAGGCAGCGACGGCGGCGGGCGGACTCTGCCGCCAACTCCGCTTTTCCGGGATGGGGTTCGCCGGGATGAGGTTCACGTGGCAGAGGAGCCCCGCGATACGCGCGGCGACGTCGCGCGCGTGGTGTGGGCGGTCGTTGAGACCTGCGACGAGGGCAATCTCAAACGAAATGCGTCGGTGGGTCCTCGCTAGGTATCGCTTGCAGGCTGCGAGAAGGAGGTCGAGCGGGTATCTGCGGTTCAGCGGCACGAGCGCGCTGCGGAGAGCGTCGTCGCCGGCGTGGAGGGAAACGGCGAGGTTCACCTGCAGTTGCTGGACGGCAAGACGATCGATCCCGGGCACGACGCCGGCAGTGGACACCGTGAACGAGCGTGCGCCCAATCCCATCCCCCGCGGGTCATTGAGCAGGCGGATCGACCGGAACACGGCATCCATGTTGAGAAGGGGCTCTCCCATTCCCATGTACACGACGTTCGATAGTCTCCGGCCACGCGATGCGAGCCGTCGCGCGACGTGGAGCACCTGAGACACGATTTCCCCCGACGAGAGATCACGGACGAACCCGGACCGGCCAGTAGCACAGAACGGGCACCCGACGGCACATCCGACCTGAGATGAAACACAGGCCGTGGCTCGCCCGGAATACTCCATCGACACGACCTCCACTTGCTCCCCGTCCGAGAGACGGAGCACGGACTTGGTTGTGGCCCCGTCGGCGGACACCAGTTCCTGTTCCGCGGCGCCGGAACCGAACGGCAGCGTCTGTTCGAGTCGGACACGGAGGTCGTGCGGGAGCGCCGACATCACGCTGTAGTCCGGGGCGAGTTCGGACAGCGCGGCATGCCAAATCTGTCGAGCGCGATAGCCTGGGCAACCCAGAGCGGCGAGGCGGCCAGCGAGTTCGTCGAACTCGAGATCGAGGAGTGTCGTCTCAGCCACGAGAAGCTCGCTTCAGAAGGTCGAGGAACGCGCGCTCTGACAGCAAGGGGACGCCGAGGCTGTTCGCCGCGTCGGCCTTGGATCCCGGATCGTCTCCCGTCACGACGAAGTCGGTGTGCCGGCTGACGGATCCACCGACGGACGCGCCGAGCGCCTCGACGCGTCGCGATGCTTCGTCGCGGGTCATGGAGGACAGAGTCCCCGTGAACACGAATCGCTTGTTCGCGAGAGCGTCGCTCGCTTCGGCCGCTGCTTCGGGGGCCTCGACGCAGAGCCCTACGGCGAGAAGGTCGGCGAGAGTCCTCTGGTTCTCCTCGTTGGCGAAGTAGTCGACCACGGCGTCCGCCGTTCGAGGGCCGATCGTGGGGATCGCGAGGAGTTCGTCGCGATCCATGTCGGCCAGACGATCGAGAGAGCCGGCGTGTCGCGCGAGGAGCTGCGCCGTGGTCACACCCACTTCAGGGATCCCTAGGCCATACAGGAAAGGAGCGAGGCCGACCGTGCGCGCCGCGCGCAGCGCGCGGACGAGGCGGCCGGCGGACGCTGGTCCCATGCGATCGAGAGCGGCAAGCGTCTCCTGGTCAAGGCGAAACAGATCCCCAAGGCGTTTGACGAGATCCCGATCGACGAGCTGGTCGATGAGTTTGCCGCCGAGCCGATCTACGTCGAGAGCTCCCTTGGAGGCGAAGTGCCAGATCGATTGCTTGATCCTCGCCGGACAGGCGGTGTTGAGACAGCGCGAGGCGGCCTCGCCATCGAGCCGGACGATGCGGGCGCCGCACGCCGGACACGCCTTCGGCATCGCAAACAGGCGCTCGTCGCCGGCACGGAGTTCGGGCAACGAACCCACGACCTGCGGAATCACGTCGCCCGCTCGCTGGATCATGACGCGATCGCCGACTCGAATGTCCTTGGCGCGGATGTCATCCTCGTTGTGCAGTGTCGCGCTCGTGATCTCGACGCCGCGGACGCGCACCGGCTCGAGGGAAGCGACCGGAGTGAGGACGCCGGTGCGGCCGACGCTGATCTCGATATCGAGGAGCTTCGTCACGGCACGTTCGGCGGGAAACTTCCCAGCGATGGCCCATCGCGGGCTCCGGCTCACGGTCCCCGCAGCGCGGCGCAGATCGAACCGGTCGATCTTGATCACCACGCCGTCGGTCTCGTACGAGAGGGATTCACGCTTCTCCTGCACTTCCCTGTAGAAGGCAACGATGTGCTCGGGCGAGGGGCAGACAGCGTAGAGGGGGTTCACGGGCAGCCCGCAGCGAGGAAGCAGAGCGAGAAGGTCCTGCTGTGAGTCGATCGACAATCCGTCCACGAACCCCACATCGTAGAGAGCAACGCGGAGGGGACGCTCGGCGGTCGCGCGAGGATCGAGCTGTCGGAGCGATCCCGCGGCAAGGTTACGCGGATTGGCGAACAACGGCAGCCCCTCGGCGGCGCGACTCGCGTTCACGGCGTCGAACGCCGTCTTCTCGATGTAAACCTCGCCGCGCACCTCGAGCACATCGGGGATCCCGCTCCCCGGGTCGTCAAGTCGCAGTGGAATGCTGCGAACCGTGCGTAGGTTGGCAGTGACGTCCTCTCCGACTGCGCCGTCCCCGCGAGTCGACCCGCGCACGAGGAGTCCCTGTTCATAGACAAGTTCGACGGAAAGCCCGTCGAGTTTCGGCTCGGCAAGGTAGACGATCTCCGTCTCGCCGAGCAGCGCGCGCATGCGACGGTCGAAGTCCCTCAGCTCCTCCTCGCTGTACGCGTTCGCAAGGCTGAGCATGGGGGTACGGTGGACAACCTGGGCGAACTCGCGCGCCGGCGCGGTGCCGACTCGCCGAGTGGGCGAATCAGGCGTCACCCACTCCGGGTGCTCTTCCTCCAATTGCATGAGGCGGCGGAAGAGGGAATCGTACTCGGCATCCGAGACCTCGGGGCGATCAAAGACGTAGTAGCTCTTGTCGTGACGCAAGACGGCACGACGGAGTTGCTCGATCTCTTGGCGGTCGTCGGACACGGGGATCTCCTTGCGGAAAGGGTGTCCGCGGCGGCGCGGCGTGTCAAGCTGCCCGAGAGGAGTGTGGCCGCGCGGCGGGTGCCGGCTTCTCCCGTGCATGGCTCGGCAGTCCGCCGAACCCGGAGACGGGCAGCGGCTGGACTCGAATCCGGAGAGCGGGGAGGCGGACCGCAGAACGGGGTGCTGGCCACGGGAGCCCTAGGCGAAGGACGACGCGAGCGTCAGCAGGTCTTCCTGGGTCAGAGACTCGGCCGTCAGAACCCAGAAGACCCCGCCGGATTCCCACGTCAGGTCCGCGAGAGCGGGAGCTCCGACGCTCTCGGGAAGATCGGGCAAGGCGAGTCGGCGGCTGACGTAGCGCGCCGAGCGGCCGCTCAGATCCACGGGTTCGCCGTGTTCGGCGGCGAAGCTTCGGCGCCGAACCATGTAGCGCGAGAGGTAGTTGCCGACTCGCAGTACGACGGCGTCTCGCTGTCGCTGACCCTCGGTCGCTCTCTTCGCGAGAACGAGAGTGGCGTAGCCCCGTTCTCGGGCGGCATCCAGGACGAGGTGGATGCGCGGGCCTGCCAGCTCGTATCCGCGCTCGCAGAGGGCGTCGAGCGGAACGGGAAAGGGAACGGAACTGCCGATCTCGCCTTCTTTGACCAGGGATTCCTCGAAGACGCGTGTGCCCGCGGGCAGTGAAGGAGTGAACACGCTCTCGTCCAGGTCACGCTCGCGAACGCCGGCGTACTCAATCGCGATCTGCGGGTCCGGACCCAGGAGCGGAGACGCCGGCAGATCTGGGGAGGGAACGAACGTGATGCGTAGAGGAAAGAGCGTCTCCGTGTCGAATGCCACCTCGGCGCGATCGAAGGGGTAGGCAACCACACGGAAGACGGAAGCGGCGCGTGCCTGCTTGGGCTTGAGCCCAAGAACGCGTGTCGGGCGGCCGCCCTCGACGCCGTCGCCGGCATCGCGCAGCAGATAGTCACGGGCGAGGTCGTCGAGAAACCTGGTCTCGCCGAGGACATCAATGCCTGGGATCGGCTCGTAGAGGAGACGCCCCGGGCTGCGGAGGGCGACGGTGGCGTTCGAGTTCACGTAGGACGTGGTCCGGCCGTCATAGAAGAGCGAGGAGCCCACGAGGTCGGGCCCCATGAGTTCGGCACTGCCGCCGAGGAGATCGTCAAGCTCGGCGAGGGGGCTCTTGTAGTCTTCGTACTCGACGATCAGCCGGCCGGGCGCGAGAGCACGCACTCGCGCTGTCACTTCGATGCCTCCGGCACGTACCTTCTGACGAGCCTCAAACGACCTTCGCGCGCGGGTCGCGTCCGACGCCGCGCGTGCAAGGAGACCAGCAGGTGTCTGCATACCGTACGCTGTACACCGGACGCGGAGCCATGCGTAGGCCGTGTGGCCGACCAGGGAATGGGGCACGCGCCGCATCGGACAAAGGGGCAGGGGGCGCCTGTCGGGCATGGCAGCCCGCCGAGGTGACGAAGTTCCATCGTCGTCGGCGAAGTCCGTAGGAATGCTACGTCGCGGGCGTGATGTGCACCACGAAGCGCACAGACGGCTTCTGCGAACGACGTTCCCGGATGCGCTGCGCGCGACCTCGATGGAGAGGAGGCACTTGACCCGAGGGCCATGGGGACGCTATCTCTTGTGCACGAGACGCAAGGAGGACGACGGTGCGCCCGAGCCGAGATGAGATCATCGAAGCGCGCATGTTGGCTAGTCTTGCCTTGATCGCCGAGGCGAACGAGCGCTCCCTCGTGGAGGAGCTGAATCTGGCGGTGCGGGCCTACGTCCTCGAGCGCATGCCTCGAGCGCTCGACGCAGCGCGAGCCGACGCGGTCAGCGTGGCGCCGCGGGACGTCCGGGAAGGCCCCTCGTAGCCTCAGACATCTGATGCCCTTTCAGAACAAGCCCCTGGTTCCGGTTCGTGTTGCTTGATACAGTCCCTTGCGCGCAACAGGTTCCGGAGGGGGAAGATGAAGGAAGCGGCACCTTGGATCGCGATCGCACTCGTTGCCCTGGCGTTTCTCTTCGTGGTGACACCGGCACCCGAGCGGCTGCCTGTCGAGGCGCCGGACTTCTCGCTTGAGAACCTGAGTGGGGAAACCGTGACCCTGTCAGCACTGCGAGGCAAGGTCGTCGTCCTCGACTTCTGGGCCAGCTGGTGCAGGCCGTGCACGAGGACGCTCCCAGCGCTTGAGCAACTGGTGGGCGGGCTCTCGGATCGGGGAGTCGTTCTTCTTGCGATCAGCCTGGACCGCACGGAGACCGCAGTTCGCGACTACGTAGCGGAGCAAGGATTGCCGGCGGACTTCGTGCTCTACGGGTCGCTTGCGAGCGCGAGGGACGTGAAGGAGCTGTACGGGGTGGGCGGCATCCCGCGCACGTTCGTCGTCGACCGCGAGGGCGTGATTCGCTACTCGGGGAGTCCGACGGGCGTGAGTGAGGATCTCCTGACAGCGTGGTAGTGGAAGCGAGCGGTGGGGAAAGCATGCGGGGCATTTCCGCGGACGAGGCGCTGGAGGACCTGAAGGCAGGCAATCTGCGTTTTCGCAGCGATCGGGCGGAGGCTCCTCGACGCGACTCCGCGCAACGTCGCGCGGTTGCGGGACAGCAGTCGCCGAAGGCAGCAGTCCTCGCCTGCTCGGACTCGCGTGTGCCTCCGGAGGTTCTCTTTGACCAAGGGCTTGGCGACCTGTTCGTTGTAAGAACGGCGGGGCACGTCCTCGATCGCGGAGCCGTGGGGAGTCTGGAGTACGCGGTCGAGCATCTCCACGTTCCTCTGTTGCTGATCCTCGGACACACACGATGCGGCGCCGTGACGTCGGCTGTTGCCGGAGGCGCGAGCAGCGCGAACGTCCGATGGGTGATGAAGGCCCTACGTCCCGCCGTACGCGCGGCGGCCTCGTGCCCGGGAGACGCCGTGGAGAATGCTACGCGCGAACACCTGCGCTGCACGGCGTCTGGGCTCGGACGCGGGTCTGCGCTGCTGCGCGATGCCATCGAACGGCGTGGGCTCCGCGTCGAGAAGGCGCTGTACGACCTTGTTTCGGGCTCCGTCGAGTTCCTCGCCTAGGACTGCGTCCCGCAGGCGACCGAGCGAGTCCAGCGTTTGCACTGAACCCTGGACGACGCTGGGAACGACACACTTCTTGAGGAGCCGGAAAGCTGCGCGAGACGACTCGAGGATGTGATGGCAACACTACGGCAGGCATGGATCGGCGAAGAGAACGAGCAGAGTAACCGGGATCTCGTCGCGCGCACGGCGGAGGGAGACGAGTCCGCGTTCCGGGAGCTGTACGAACGGCTGGCCGGGCGCGTCTTCCGGTATGCATTCACTCTCCTGCATGACCGGCATCTCGCCGAGGAAGTGGCGCAGGAGACGATGGTCATCGTCTGGAAGCGAGCGGCAACTTACGAACGTCGATCCAAGGTTTCGACGTGGGTCTTCGGGATCGCGCGGTTCCGGGCGCTCGACCTCCTGCGGAAGGAGAAACGAGGAGCGCGAATCCCGGAGCCGGTTCTTGTGGAGCCCGATCCGGCCCCTGCCGTCGAAGATCGGGAGAGGACTCTCCGAGCGATCAAGAGCCTGCCCGAAGGGCAGCGGGAGGTCGTGTTTCTGACGTTCTATGAAGGGCTTTCGTATGGAGAGATTGCGGGAATCCTGGGGATTCCCGAGGGCACGGTGAAGTCGCGGATGCACTACGCGCGTCGTGCGTTGGCGGAGGCGCTGGCATGAAGAAGTGCGAGGAGCTTCGGGAACTGATTGCGTGGTACGTCGAGGGCAGCCTGAGCTCTCAGGAGAGCGCTGAGGTTGCCGCGCACCTCGGCGAGTGTGCGGAGTGCCTTCAGGAGCTGGCGGCCGCCACGCGACTGCGAGTGGCCGTGAGGGACGCGCTGTCCGCGCTGCCCGAAGCTCCGGACACCCTCTGGGAGCAAGTGTCGCGGGAGCTGTTCGGGCGCCGACTTGCGCAGCTGGACGTGGGCTCGTTCTTGGTTGGCCTACGACTCGGAGCTTGGCTCACACAGCGCGGGAGTTCCGTGCGGGCGAATCTGCGTGTGATGGGGCGGGATGTCCAGCTATTCCGCGCTCGGAAAGGAGATGAGTGACGATGGCGGAGAGAGAGCCGAGGGAGAGGTCGGTTCAGGCCGACGAGATCCGGGAGATCCTTGGAGTCGTATCGAGTGAGGTGCCAACCTTGCTGAAGGGGCTGCGCGACATCCTGTACTCGCGCGAGGCCGCCGAGAACATGGCCGACGCAGTCGGTACGTTCTACCGCAAGCTGGTGGAGTCAGGCATTCCTCGCGAGGATGCCATGGAGATGACTCGCGGGTACATGATCAACCTGCGGGACGTCGTGCGTGGGAAGGGCTCCCTATTGGGCGACCGCAGCCGAGACTCGCGGGAAGGAGATCGAGATTGAAACGAGCGGCCACGGCCCTTGTCATCGCGCTCCTTGCCCTGCGGATCGGGGGCTCGCTCGTCTGTTTCCTTGCCGCGATGCCGTTTGTCCGCCGACGGGCGGTCTGGCGGTTCCGCCGCAGACTGCGCCGGAACGGAATCAGCTGGAACGTTGCGAGCGAGCTCGCGGACAGCTACGCAGAGGGAGTCTCCCTGTTCGGCCGCCGTCAGGCCCACGAGGCCTAGCCCGGCGCCGCGATTGCCGGGCAACGAGGCGGCGAGTACTATCGGAGACGATTCCGGGACGTAGCGCAGCCTGGTAGCGTGCTTGCTTGGGGTGCAAGAGGTCCCCGGTTCAAATCCGGGCGTCCCGACCAGGGACACGGCGCTTGCGCGCGGTCTGGAAGCGCAAGCGCTCTCTCTTTGTCGGATGATGGGAAGACGAAGGGCGCGGGACCGGTGGGGCCCCGCGCCCTTCCTTTGGAGCTGATCTACGGTCCGACCGTGCTGTCGTGGATGTCGATCTCCCACAGGTACAGAAGCCACCGATCTCCCGCGTCGTTCCGCGCGCGCAGCCGGAGCTGGGTTACCGTGCCCTGGGTGAACGCGAGCTCGACCCACTGCTTCTCGATGGTCGGCTTCGCTGAGTAGATCTGGACCCAGGCTCCGTCGACGAACCCCTCGACGCTCCACGTGAAGAAGTGCGTCGTGTTCGGACTGCTGTCGGACAGATTGAGCCGAACCCGGTTCGACAGGACCCCGCTGCCGGGAGGCGTGAGAAGCAGGTACGAAGACCATTGGCCGCTTGTCAAGCTGACAGACGTGCGAGACCCGACGTCGTTGTCGTACGCTCTCTCCTCGTTATTCCACTGGTTGCCGGGATCCTCGAACGACGTGGGGGAAACCCATCCTACGTCCGCAGAGAGGACGACAGTGACCGTTCGTGTGACCTGCGCCGTCCTTCCTCCATTGTCGGTAACGGTCAGCTGCACCGAGTAGGAGCCGCTGGCAACGTAGACGTGGCTTGGAGACGGGACGCTTGCTGTGCTGCCATCCCCGAAGCTCCAGGCGTGAGAAACAATTGTCCCGTCCGGGTCGGAAGACGCCGACGAGTCGAACGCAATCACGGTTCCAGCGGTCGGCGACGACGGCGAGTAGGTGAACGCGGCGACGGGAGACTGATTCGTCGGGATGAGCTGCAGCGTGACTTGGACCGGAGTGGTCGACCCGGCGGTGATCGTCACCGAGCGAGTCTCCGTCTGATATCCAGAGCGCGAGATCTCCACCGTGTGGGGTCCTGGAGTCACTCCCGTGCGTTCGAGGTTCGTCGTTCCGATCGACGTTCCGTCGAGGCGCACGGTGGCCCCCGTGGGCGAGGACTGAACGCGCAGCGTTCCGGTTGTGGGTGATGCAGGCTGAATCAAGAGCGAGACCGAGCTCGTCGCACGATCGGCGGCGGCGAAGCTTGCCTGCATCGTGGCGAGCACCGCGTTGTGGAACGTCGCGGGACTAGAGCTCAGTACAGGGAAGCCGAGCGAGAACGATGTCGGGAACCCAGGGATGGGCCCCGTCGCGGCATACAAGCGCAACGTCTCACTCCCGGTCGGCTCCGAAACGCGAAGCGTGTACGCGCCGCCCGGGATGACGCGGGAGCCCGCCGCCAGGGCATTGCCCGGCTCGTAGATGCTCGGGAACAACAGGACGACGCGGTTGTCCGATGTGACTTCGCACAGATACACGTAGGCCGATCGATTGAGAGTGATCGTGATCGTCATCGCCTCACCGACCGTGTAGACCGACTTCGGCAATGACACGCTGGCGACCAGCGACGGCTGAGGCGAACCAATGGCGGCCTGCGTCGTCTCGGACGACGTGCCGCTGGGGCCGGACACGGTCAGCGTGACCGAGTACGTCCCGGCAAACGCGTACGCGTGAGTCGCCAGGGAACCGCTTCCGACAGCCCCATCTCCAAACGACCACGAGTAGGTCGTGATCGCTCCTGTCGATGCGGTTCCATTGAAGGTCACCGGGGTTCCGACAACTCCCGAGTACGGGCCGCCCGCACGCGCCACAGGAGCCGGCGTGGCTGCTGCGACCGTAATGCTCTGGGTGTTGTTGGACTCGTTGGACTCCGAGACCTGCGACAGGTCGTCGACGTAGACGGTGAAGGTCTCCACGCTTGCCGTGAGTGGCAAGACGAGGGACAGAGTCCTCGTGCCCCCCGCTCC
Source organism: uncultured Thermotogae bacterium (assembly GCA_964447445.1). Taxonomy (GTDB): domain Bacteria; phylum Bipolaricaulota; class Bipolaricaulia; order UBA7950; family UBA9294; genus CAIOGO01. The sequence continues at coordinate 6,419 of CAYUSW010000025.1, read as the reverse complement.
AAGCTGCGCCGAGTTCGCCGTCGTGGACAGGGAAGCGCCGTTCAAGCGAACTCGGAAGGCGCCGGCCGTGGCCGTTCCCTGGTTGACGACGACGACGGTGAATGTGATGGACTGTCCCACGCTCGGCGTCGTCGGGGAGTACGTGAAGCCTTGCACGGCAAGGTCCGGATAGGACGGAGCCTGCACCGAGACCTGCCGAGTCGCCGACCCGGCGGCGCCGTCGTCGTCCTGCACGGTGAGCGTCACGGTGTAGGTTCCCGGCGCGGCGTAGGCGTGCGACGGGTTCGTCACGGAACTCGTGTATCCATCTCCGAAGTTCCATTGCCAGGAGACGACTTGCCCGTCTGGGTCGCTGGATCCTGCCCCGTAGAACGAGACGGCCTGGCCGACGAGGGCGGGGGAGGGGGAGAACGTGAACGTTGCGACCGGCGGTTGGTTCTGGGCTGCAATGATCGACACGCTGTGGCTGACCGACGCCGTGGCGCCGTCGTCGTCCTGCACGGTGAGCGTTACGGTGTAGGTTGCGGGAGCGGCGTAGGCGTGCGACGGGTTCGTCCCGGAGCCCGTGAATCCATCCCCGAAGCTCCACTGCCACGAGACAACCTGCCCATCCGAATCGGTGGACGCCCCGCCGTAGAAGCTGACGGCCTGGCCGACGAGGGCGGACGACGGGGAGAACGTGAATGCCGCGACCGGCGGTTGGTTCTGGGCCGCGGTGATCGACACGCTGTGGCTGACCGACGCCGTGGCGCCGTCATCGTCCTGCACGGTGAGCGTTACGGTGTAGGTTGCGGGAGCGGCGTAGGCGTGCGACGGGTTCGTCCCGGAGCCCGTGAATCCATCTCCGAAGTTCCACTGCCAGGAGATAACCTGCCCATCCGAATCGGTGGACGCCCCGCCGTAGAAACTGACAGCCTGGCCAACAGTCGCGGGCGACGGGGAGAACGTGAACGCCGCAACAGGGGGTAGGTTGGCGGGAGCGGGGGACTGGAGCACAAGCCGCCCTTGCCCGTAGATGTTCGGACTTCCCATGGAAACGCTCTGGGTCAGGAGTTGCGACCGCAGCGCACTTCCCGTCAGGGACGGCTGCCGCGAGAGCAGCAACGCGGCGGCGCCGGACGCATGAGGCGCCGCGGCGGACGTACCTGCGAACGCCGTGTAGGGAGCGGTTCCCGTGCTGACGTTGTCGGGGCACGCGAGATCGGGCTTCGTGCGGCCGTCCGTGGTTGGCCCCTGGGAACTGTAGGGCTCCTGGGGTCCCGTGGCGTAGCTCGCGTAGTGAATCGCTCCCACGGCGACAACCTCTGAGACGTCGGCCGGGGAGAGGATGGAACTCGCCGCAACGGCTGGCGACAGCGCTTGGTAGACGCTGTACAGGTTCAGAGACCTAGAGCCGGCCCCGCGGAAGCGGACGGTGTAGGTCCCGCTCACCGACGCCGTCGTTTGAATGGACTCGGTCGGCTCCTCTGTTCCAGTCTGGTACTTCGAGGACGAGGCCAACAGGTTGCTCGATGGATCGTAGAGATACAGGTCGTAGTCCGTCGAGGCGGCCGGCCACTCGTTCCACGTTAGGTACAAGAGAATGGGTGAGCCGCCCGAGGCGTAGAACGTGATCGACGTGTCTCCCCACCCATCGACGTTGGCGTCAACGAAGGTGCCACGCCAGTGAGTCTGGGCCTCGTTGCCCACCGCGTTCACCCACAGAATGCCGCCGTTCACGGCCCGGCGGGCGATGTCGGCGATCGTGCCCGTCCCGTCGTAGTTGCTCGTGTTGTACCACCCCAGGGAGTGGTTGATGATGTCGATCCCGTTCGCGAGGCAGTACGTCACGGCTTGGTCAAGATCGACGTCGTCGCCGATCTTGATGAGCGTGAGCTCGGCTCCGGGGGCGATGTCGTAGATGACCTCGGCCACCGCGGTGCCGTGCGAGATGCCGCTCGTGAGGCCCGTGCCCGTGAGATCGTTCTGCACGACGGTCGCGGGAAGATCGCCACGAGCCTGCGCTTGCGTCAACCCGGAGAACCCCAGATCGATCACGGCGATCTTGACGCCGGTGCCCGTGATGCCGAGCGAGTGGTATGCGCCCGCCTGGATCGCTGCTACTCCCTCGCCTACTGTGCCCAGCGGGTAGGGTTCGTAGGGCGCGCGCACGAACGCGACACCGCTCAACTGCGACACGAGAGACGCGAGCTGGCCGATCGGGACGGACACCTTGATCACCGTGGACGACGTCTCCATTGACGCGTCAGGGAGTCCGAGCGATCGGAGCGTTGAGGCGTTCGACGCGGCGGACTTGCCGGGGCTCGACTCGAGGACCACGGTGACCGTCCCCGTCTGCGCTGAGAACGGGACGCCGAAGACACCGGCAATCGTGTCGAGCGCAGCCAGCGCCAACGTGGAAAGGGACGTTGAGCCCTGAGTCGACGTTGTGCCCGCCGCGGCCTGTGCGGCCGCAATGAGGCTCTCCAGTGCACCGTCGAGCTTCTTGTTGTGCTGCCCGACGGCGAGCTTCCCCTTCGTGTAGGTCGCGGCCACGGATTGCGGGCTCAGCGGAATGCTGGTCCCCGTCGACGTGGAGGCCGGCCCCAGCGCAGCGGCAATGAGGAAGTCGACAGCTCCTGCCTGGTTCTGCGGCCACGTCAGCACAGCAAGGAACCACCCAGGCGCGAAGGACACCGGGACTCCGACGGGGCGGCCTGCGAGAGTCGTGGCCGTGATTCCCCGGGCGGTCAACGTGGGCACCACCGACGACAGATCCTGCAAGTGGCGGTCCACACTCAATCCCCAGGATGGCTCAATCATGACGAAATTCAGGCGCCCAGAGCGGGTGAAGCCCTGGAGCGCAACCTGCTGGGCAATGGAATTCTGCGGCAGGGGCTGAACCGACACGGCAATGCCCGTCGAGGACTGGAACTGCGATGCGAGCGTCTGCCACGCGTCCTTGGTCGATTGCTCCACGCCGACGACAAACGTGTCAGCTCCGACAACGGCGCACGCAGCAACTCCCAGAAGGAGAACTGCAAAGAGCAGAGTGCGTTTCATGCTTCCTCCCTACGGCACAACCGGGACATACGGCAGCCGCACGTAACCGATGCCACTGGAGAGAGCCAGGGCGACGAGCCGGTCAACCGGTACGACGAGGCTTGCCAGCTGAGAGGTCTCGGAGACGACGTTCGCGGCAAATGCAACCGGAAGAGTGCTGCCCGGCGTCTTCTCGACCACCACCTCGATCCGCAATCCAAGGAGGGCAAGACCCTTCTGACGGGCATACGCGAACCAGTCCTCGGAGACGAGGAGGCCGTAGAGCGTGTAGTCGAGCTTCGCGGCGATCTCCGGGGGCGCCGCGGGCCCCTTGAGGGGGTTGCGCACGACGGTTCGATAGCCGTCGAGATCGACGTCCATCTCCGCAATGCCGATCTCTTCCAGCGAGGTCATGATCTGCGTCAGCGCCTCCACGAGATCGATGGACTCCCGGGAACTGACGATCAGCTCCCGGCCCGCCGTGCCGGGGCGAAGCGCGAAGGTGAGCGGCGCGCCGACCGCTCGAAGGTAGAAGCGGTCTCCATCGACAACCAAGAGGCGGTCGGACGAGAGAAGCATCTGCTGGACGTTGGCTGACCCCGTCTGGGCATCGCGCAGCACAGACACGGTGTCCCCGGAATAGACGAGCACGTCCCATTCTTTCTCCGCCGCGGCGCTGCTCAACGTCTGTGCATCCGCGGCGAGATAGCCGACGGAGAACGTGTAGTAGGCCTGTGGATCGAGCATGACTGCGCCCCCAGCCGCGGCCACGCCGAGTGCCGCGACGAGAACGAGGGCGACCCCCTTCACTCTAAGGTGCATCCGACTCATGGTTGCCTCCTTCGACTACCTTGACAATGGCAATGAACGTACACGTGCCTCCCGTCGAAGTTCCTCAAGGGGCCGCCGGCTGTGCGGGGAACAGAGGCCCGGAGACCGCACAACCACACGCGCTGCGGAATGCGGCGAGGAGATCGCCTCCGTCGGCGATGGCCAGCGCGTGGGCCGAGTAGTAATCCGCCAGGCTTCCGAAGAAGACGCTGTCGCCGAGAGCGCTGCGAAGGGCGTCCAGCTCGAGGGCGCCTCCGCTGTAGACAAACGCGGAGTATGTTGCGGGGTCGGGGAAATCGACTGAGGGACTGGTGACGCTCAATGCAGGGTAGTCGCGCCGAGCACGGTCGTAGAGCGTGCCCCACGTCGACTTCTGGGACTGCGCGACATCCGGAGCCGCCGTAGCGAGGTAGAGATACGACGCATATGTGGCCAAAGCCTCATCGAGCCACGGTTCCCAAACAGGGTCGCTGCCGACAGTGGCGTAGAACCACTGGTGAGCCATCTCGTGCGACACGATCACCGAGAAGAACGGATCGCGCGGCGCAGCGGCGTAGTCGGCAGAGACCAGAATGAGTCCGGCGAGTTCGACGCCGGCGACGCGCTGGAGTGGCACTTCGACCACATCAACGGACTCCAACGGAAGTGCGCCGAAGACCGCGGAGAAGGCGTCGACGGCTCCCGCGCCCTGTTCCAGCGCCAGCATGCCTGCTTCCGCATGCTGGGCGGAGAACCACGTCCGAACAGTGACGCCGCTCGCGGTTGCGTCGTGCCCGGAGCGGCCGTCGTCGAGGAGGACGAGCGAGAAGTCGCGCAACGCATCGCGGTGGAACACGTGGATCGTCCTCCCGTCGGGTTCTGCGTACCTGCTATCTGCCGGTGGAACGACCTCAACGCCGGAGTCGACGCGGAGGACCACGTCGTAGTCGGCGCAATCTGCAAAAACAGCGTCTCCAAGGTTGTCGACCGCGCTAGTCGCCCACCCCCGTCCCGTCATGGGCGCGACCATCGGGTAGAACGCAGTCAGCGTGAAGGTGCGGTCGCCCTTGAAGAGGAGGCCGTACTCCGTCTCCGTGGAGAACCCTCTCCAGGAGGGAAGCGCCGCAGCTCCGGAGAAGGAGAGGGCGATCTCGGCCGACGCGCCAGGTGCCAGAGGTTCGGGGAGGCGCACTGAGAGAACAGTGTCCTCCGCCAGGAGGGCCGTGGAGACGATGTCCCCATTGACGCGCACCTCACGCACCGCGAGGAAGGCCGACCCGTAGAGTGCGTGAGCGTTCCCATACAGCCGAAAGAAGACATCATCCAATGGGAGCGATGTTGCATTCTCGTACGTCACAACGAGCTCCCCAGCGAACGTGCCCCGGTCGTAGTCGACGTCAACGAACATCTGGTACCGCGGAATCGCTGCTGCCGCGCCGGCTTGCGCCAGCCAAGCCATGAGGAGGAGGGTGATCGTCGCTGCACGCCTCCCGGCATCGTGACCGCTGCGTCGATAGCTCATGTCGGCAGTATAGAGGTTCCGGGCGGCGACTGAGAAGCCAAGAGTGGGTCGGTACGTACAAGGCGCGTCGCTCGGTCTGCCGTGTCGGAGGTAGGCAGAGAGGACAAAAGGAGGTATGATCATAGGTGAAAGGATCGGACAGATAAGGCAAGCGTCCGGTCGAGAGAAGGAGGAAACAGTGAACAGATGCTGGCAAGTGGCTGCGATCGTGGTGGTGGGCGTGGGGATGCTCGGCTTGGTGGCGGCGGCGGTGCCCGGCGTTGTATTGAATGAGATCGCCTGGGCCGGCACGGCGGCCAACGGACAGGATGAGTGGATTGAGCTGCGCAACTGCTCGGCGTCGGCCGTCGATCTCGCCGGCTGGATCCTCATGATCGGCGAGGCGCGAATCCCGCTCTCCATTGCCGAAGAAGGCACGGCGGAAGTCAGGCGTTCGACACTCGATCCCGGCGGATTCCTGCTCTTGGAGCGGACGGACGACTCGGCGGTGTCCGACATTGCCGCCGACGTCATCTACAAGGGGACGCTCTCCAACGCCGGAGCCGACATCGTGCTCTTGGATGCGGGTGGAAGCGTGATAGACCAGGCGAAGTACGCCGCCTCAGGTTGGCCGGCGGGAAGCGCGAGCGAGGGGGCCACGCCCTACTCAACGATGGAGCGCGTCGACCCGTCGGAGATGGGGGACGTTTGGCGGACGAACGACGGATTGGTCGTCTGCGGCATTGACGCTGCCGGCAACACCTTGCGGGGAACGCCGCGCGCAGCCAACTCCGCCACGGTGGACTACCTGACGACGCCGCGAGTGCAGCTCTTGGCGCCCACGACGGGCGACGCTGGCTGTCCCATCACCGTCCAGTGGCAAGCGGTCGACCCTGACGGGGCGCCGTCCGCGCTGAGGGTCTCCGTGACAGTCCGAGCCGAGGGTGCAGACGAGTGGACGACGCTGACAGAGGATCAGGCGGACCAGGGGAGTTTCGTGTGGGATTGCTCGGCGGCTAGCCGCGCGACGGCGTACGAATTGCGTGTGTCGGCAGCCGACCCGCAGGGAAGGGTGGGGTCGGCGACA